>NZ_JADMOP010000009.1 GCF_015558785.1 Collinsella aerofaciens | reverse complement strand
GTCGCAGCCCCGACCCGCGGTCACGAGCGGGGGCTCCTGTCGTTTCCGTGCCCCTGGATTGGGTCATAGTGTCTGTCGTTACCAAAGCATCGGCATTGCCGTGGTTGGCACTTGGGGACGTTCCTTTTCTGCCGGCAGTTGGGGACAGTCCTTGTTTTGATAGTCGTCTCTTTTATGTTTCCTTTAGCCGTTGCTGCCTAGGATGGGGGTTAGTCGGTAGGAAAGGAGCGCCTGTATGGACGACGCGAGCGAGCGTGCAATCGAAGAGGACATGCTCGATCAGTTCAATTACTTTGATGATGAGGATGAGGAGCTAATCGATCGTCGCGAGCCGGCATCGCTTGACTCATTTGATCTGGTCGATGAAGAGACTGATGAGGTTGAGGACGAATCAACGGAGTCCCCACAGTCTTCGCGCCTTAACTCGCTGCTTTCGAGAGCCCCCATGCACCACGGCGTTCGTGCCGGCGCGCTCCATATGAAAACTGACTGGCACCAGATCGTGACGGCAGGCGATGAACTTGCCGTCGATGCGCCGCTCACCGATAAATCATCCATCATCTGCCGCACCGGTATGCTTATGCTCGCGAGCGGAACGGGTGCCTGGCGCGTGCGCGATACCATGAATCGCGTCGCCGCCGTACTCGGTGTGACCATCCACGTTGACTTAAGTCTCCTGTCGTTTGAGTGTACTTGCATCGAAGATGGTCACTGCTTTAATGAGGTTGTCAGCTTGCCCACAACGGGCGTCAATACCCAACGCATTTGGATGATGGAGAGCTTCCTAAAGGAAATCGAGACATATGGTCGCCGTTTTACGGTGCATGAGTATCACGAGATGCTCAAGACCGTTGAGAGTTCAAAACCTGATTACGCGCCTTGGCAACAGGGCCTTGCGGCGGCCTGCGCCTGTGGCGCCTTTGTCTTTTTACTTGGTGGCGGTCCTATTGAGATGGCATGCGCGTTCGTGGGCGCGGGTGTCGGCAACTTTGCCCGCTCCCATATTCTCAAGCAAAGCCTTGGTCAGTTCAGCGCGCTGACGACCGGTGTTGCGCTCGCTTGTGTTTCGTATCTGCTGGCATTGCTCGGCCTTGGCCAGGTCATACCGGGGGCAATGTCGCACCAAGAAGGCTATATCGGCGCGATGCTCTTTGTCATCCCTGGCTTTCCGCTCATTACGGCAGGTCTCGACATCGCTAAGCTCGACATGCGAAGCGGTATCGAACGTCTGTCATATGCCGTATCGATTATTGTGATGGCGACGCTCGTAGGTTGGATGGTTGCCGAGTGTGTTGGCCTGGCGCCGGACGACTTTGCGCCGCTCGGCCTTTCGCCGCTTGCTCTTACGCTCCTGCGCGTGGTGATGAGCTTTGTTGGCGTATTCGGCTTCTCGGTGATGTTCAACAGCCCGGTAAAGATGGCCGCGGCAGCTGGGTTGATCGGCGCCGTGTCCAATACCCTGCGTCTGACCCTTGTCGATGCGCCGACGATGATTCCCTTCCTGGGCCTCAGCACGGGAATGCCTCCCGAGGCAGCAGCGTTTATCGGCGCGCTGGTATCGGGTCTGCTGGCAAGCTTGGCCGAAGTCAAGCTCACCTACCCGCGCATCGCCCTCACGGTGCCTTCGATTGTCATTATGGTGCCCGGTCTGTATCTCTATCGCTCTATGTATTACATGTGCACCTTCGACACAGTCAATATGCTCGGCTGGTTTGTGCGCGCAGTGCTCATCGTAGCGTTTCTGCCCGTTGGGCTGGGTGTGGCGCGTACGCTCACCGACCCTCGCTGGCGCCACACCAGCTAATTGGTGCAAGGGGGACAGGTTACTTTGCACCAAATGAGTTGCGGTGAAATAGGGACTGAATTGCTGCTTAAAGGGTCAAAACAGTCCGTATTCCACCGCAACTTATGGGGTCGGGGGATTATCGGTGCCCTGCATCTTCATAAACTCAACGCTTACGAAGCGCAGGGTTTTCGTAGTCGTTGGTGACGTTCTTAAACGACTGGTCGCTGGGGATGGTCTTGGGTCTGGCGCATTGGCGATTAAGGCCCTCCTATCCGATTGATTAGGGGGGAAAGAATCCTAGTTTCCTGCGGTCCTCGGTTAAATTAGCTTGAGACTGTATCCTCGCTCTTTGTCTGCCGACGACATGTTGCACTTAAACCCCTTGTCAGTCTTCTTGGCAGACCACTCGCCGCTGCCCAATATCCTCTCCAACTGGGCATCGAATTCAACCTGGTAGATAAACCCCTTATCGCGAGGCTCCTTCAGTCTCTTCATTCTGTCCTCAGTCTGGTTTATGAGTCCCCTTCCGTTCGGTTTTATTGACATAAGCATATGAAGCCGTCTGCTGTATTTGTTGAGCAACAAATACAGGATGCATGAGTTCACTCTGTGAAGTGCCATTTTCTCAGCATGTGTCCAAGAGATATTTCCCCATCATACTTATAGAATTCAAAAAATCACTCTGTATTGTGGAGGTCTACATGTTTGGACTGAAGGGTCCTGAATTCATTATCATTCTCGTTCCGTTGGCTGTCTGTGCCATCGCGTCCGGCAATATCGCGAGCAAGAAGGGCTACAGCTACAGCGCCTTTGCCCTTCTCGGGCTTATCACGGGTTTAATCGGTGTAATCGTGGCGGCAGTGCTCCCCGACAAGAGGGGCGGAGATGCCGATACTCTCCTGAAGTACAAGGAGCTCCTTGAGAAGGGGGTTATCACCCAAGAGGAGTTCGACAAGAAGAAGAGCGAACTTATCAAGTAGCGCTGTCCGCAGAAGGAGAATGCCATAACGAACTCGCCCCGCATCAGACTTGTTTAGGCTTATTTATGCGTGAAGGATGGTTCAGAGATGGGCAATGCTGCCTAGAGGGATATATAAAGAATAAGGGAAAGCCGCATACGACACCTTTGGTCTATCGCCGACGCGGCTCCTGGTCCTCCTCGAAGACCGGCCCCCGTCCCCAAGGATCGTTTTTACCGTGTATCTTCACAAACTCAACGCTTACGAAGCGCGCGCCGTTCGTGTTAGGGTAGTTCCACCACATAAGTAGTCGCAGACGCACGTACCACGGGCGGGCGAGATGAAGTCCCAACAGCTCCATCTTGCCCGCCCGTTTTTGTTGCGTGGTGCCGCGGCGTAACACAGAAAGGATTTTGCCCTTTATGCCTATCAACAAACGAGAGAGCCTGCTGTTCACCTTTATCATGTGCTTTTGCATGGTGCTCTGGATGAGCATCTACAACGTTGCCCTGCAGCACGGGGCCATCAACGGCGAGGTCGTTGCCGCTGCGTGGCTCGGCTTCCCCGTTGCCTACATTTTTGCCATGTGCTGCGACTGGTTCGTCGCCAGCCCGCTCGCCAAGGGTTTCGCCTTTAAGTACTTGGTCACGCCGGGCAAGAGCTCGCCACTTGCCATGACGCTCGCCGTCAGCTCCTGCATGGTCGTTCCCATGGTCATCATCATGTCGCTGTACGGTGCCTGTGAGGGTCTGACGCACATGCCCGGCGGCATCCTTGCGAACCTGTATTCCGTGCCCGCGATCTGGATGATCAACATCCCGCATAATTTTGTGATGGCGCTGCCGTGGAACCTTTTGGTAGCCGGTCCGATTTCCCGCTTCGTCTTCCGTCGCGCCTTCCCTGTGGGGACGGTTTTCGAGGAGGAGCATGCCGAGCTCTTGGAGCAGGCTATGGCTCCTGAGTGCGAGTAGCTCGCTTAGGGATCTGCTGAGCGCGGGCGACTTGCTTGGTTGGAGCCCTAAGCGTGGATAGCTCTCTCGGCGACATCGCGGGCGTGAGCGGTGCGCATGACCGGAGGGCCCGTGCTGCTCCGTTGCCCGACGTGCTAGCGCGCAGAACAATCTGTTGGTGCATTCGGCGGCTGCTGAAGCGTTTCGGCAGCCGCTTTTTATACGGAGTTTAAATACAACAGTCTGTTGTATTACGTAGAGTGGTATATCTCTAGCGGGAAAAATGCGAGAGACGGAGCATTATGGCGTTGCTAGTAGGACTGGACGTAGGGTCGACGACGACCAAAGTTTACGCGATGCACGAGGATATGACCGAGGCGTGGTGGGGATATCGCCGCCACGGGGCGTGTCAGACAGCGAGCGTGCGCGCCATGCTCGGCGAGCTCGCCGAGCGCTTTCCCCATGAGTCACTGCGCGTTGCGGTGACCGGCTCGGGTGCGCGCGATATCGCGACCGCGCTGGGCGCCTCGTACGTTCAGGAGGTGGTCGCCAACGCGCTCGCGATCAGCAGGTTCTATCCGCAGACGCGCTGCGCCATCGAGCTGGGCGGCCAAGACGCCAAGATGATCTTCTTCCGCACCAACGATAAGGGAGACATCGAGGTTGCCGACATGCGCATGAACGGCTCGTGCGCAGGCGGTACCGGTGCATTTATCGACGAGATGGCAAAGCTCATGGGGGTCGGCACCGAATCGGGCGAGTTCGAGCAGCTCGCAAGCCGGGGAACGACCGTCCACGAGGTCTCGGGCCGCTGCGGCGTGTACGCAAAGACCGATATCCAGCCGCTGCTCAACGAGGGCATTCCTACCACCGACCTGGCGCTTTCGGCGCTTCACGCGGTCGCCCGCCAAACGATCGGCGGTCTGGCCCAGGGTATCGACATCGAGCCGCCGGTAATCTTCGAGGGCGGTACGCTCGCCTACAACCCCACACTGGTCCGCGTGTTCCGGGAGCAACTGAATCTATCGGACGATCAGGTTATCGTCCCGCGCGATCCGCAGATCATGGTCGCGCGCGGTGCCGCCCTGTCGCTGACCGACATGTTCGCATCGTCCCAACCGATCGACCTTCCCGACGCTTTTGTCCGGCTGGATAAGCTCGAGACGGTCGCGCCCGCAAGCGGGGAGGGACGTCTTGCCCAGCCCTTTTTTGCCACACCTGCCGAGCAGGCGGATTTTACGGCACGCCATGGCAAAGAGACGCCGGCAAAGGGTCCGGATGCGTATGCGCCCGGAGAGACGGTGCGTGTGGCGCTCGGTATCGATTCGGGGAGCACGACGACCAAGTTCGCCCTGGTCGATGAGGCGGGTGAGCTTGTCGATTCGTTCTACGCGTCTAATAACGGCAGACCGCTCGACGTCGCCCAACAGGGTCTTGTCAGCTTGAAGAACCGCTGGGAGACAGCGGGAGTCACGCTTGCGATCGATGCCGTGGGCACCACGGGATACGGCGAGGAGCTTTTCGCGCGCGCGTTCCACGCCGACTACCATACGGTCGAGACGGTCGCGCACGCCCGCGCCGCGTGCGCATGCGTTCCCGATGCGACCTTCGTGCTCGACATCGGCGGACAGGATATGAAGGCCATCTGGCTCAACCACGGCGTGCTGACCGATATCGTCGTCAACGAGGCGTGCTCTGCGGGCTGCGGCTCGTTCCTCGAGGGTTTTGCCAAAAACCTCGGAATAGCCGTTGAGGATATCGCGACCGAGGCATTTTCGTCCAAAGCCCCCGCCGTTCTCGGCAGCCGCTGCACGGTGTTCATGAACAGCAGCGTCGTTTCCGAGCAGCGGCGCGGTAAGGGTCCGGGCGACATCATGGCCGGTCTCTGCCGTTCGATTATCGAGAACGTGTTCACCAAGGTCATTCGCGTTTCAAATCTCAACCGTCTGGGCGACAAAGTCGTCGTCCAGGGCGGCACGTTCCGAAACGACGCGGTGCTGCGCGCATTCGAGCAGTATCTGGGCAAACCCGTCACGCGTGCGCCCCACCCGGGGCTGATGGGCGCTATCGGTATCGCCCTGCTCGCGCGCGAGGAATGCCGCAAGGGCGACGCCGGCACGTCGTTTATCGGGCTCGATGCCGTGGAGCGCTTCGAGCATCGCGAGTTCGGCGGCGTTACCTGCCGTCGGTGCAACAACCGCTGCCAGCGCGCGGTCGTGGCATTTGGCGACGGCTCGCTTTACGTCACGGGCAATCGCTGCCCGCGCGGCGGCGCCATCTCATGGGATGAGCTCGTGCGCAAGGTTCCCGCGGCGGAGGAGCTGCGTCCGCAGGGTGCTTGCGAGGCACAGGCGCCCGGCACGGGGCGCGACCGGACCGCGGCTGCCCCCAATCTCTTTGTCGACCGCGAGAAGCTGCTGTTCGAGTCGTACCCCACGGTTCTCGTCTGCGGGGGGCGCGATGTCACGATCGGCATTCCCCGTGTGCTCGAGTTCTGGGACACCATGCCGTTCTGGTCGACGTTCTTCAGCACGCTCGGCTTTAAGGTGCGCGTCTCGGGACGCAGCACCAAGGCGATGTACGAGCGCGGTCTGGCGCACGTCACATCCGACACCGTGTGCTTCCCGGCCAAGCTCGTCCACGGGCACATCCGCAATCTCGTCGACGCCGGCGTCGACCGCATCTTCATGCCCATCATCACGACGGTGCCCACCGAAAACACCGCCTCTACCAGCGAGTGGATGTGCGCCGTCGTAAAGGGATACCCCTACGTGATGCGCAATTCCGATAACCCGGAGGAGCGTTTCGGCGTTCCGTTCGATACGCCGCTGTTCCACTGGTACGACGAGGGCGACCGAAACCGCCAGCTCAAGGCGTGGTGCAAGGAGACCTTCGATATCGATGCCGACCTGGTTGCCAAGGCGACCGAGCAGGCGGACCGCGCGCAGCAGACGTTTGAGAACCAGCTGCAGCTGCGCGGCAGGCAGGTGCTCGAGAACCTGCGCGAGGACGGCGGCTACGCGGTGGTGATCGCTTCGCGCCCGTACCACAACGACCCGCTGGTCAACCACGGGCTGCCCAAGCTCTTCTCTGAGCGCGGCATCCCCGTGCTGACGCCCGATGCGGTGCCGGGGGTCTGCAACGTCGACCTTTCCAACAGCCGCATCGACATCGTGAACAACTACCATGCGCGCATGCTGTCGTGCGCGGTCATCGTCGCATCGACGCCCGAGCTCGAGCTCGTGCAGATGGGCAGCTTCGGCTGCGGCCACGATGCGTATCTCACCGACGAGATCGCGCGCATGATGGGCGAGATGGGCTCCAAGGTTCCGATGATGATCAAGCTCGATGAGAGCGACGTCGCCGGTCCCATGGGCATTCGCGTGCGTTCGTTTATCGAGTCGGTCAACCGTCGTCGCGCGGAGGAGCGTGCCGAGGGCGCCCGGGTGCACGCGGTCCATCCGCTCGACGACCCGTATAAGGTCAAGTACACCAAGCGCGACCGGCACGACAAGATCGCGCTGGTCCCCAACACCTCCCATGCGTTCTGCAGGCTCATGACCGCGGCGATGCGCAATCAGGGCGTGCGCGCCGAGGCCCTTGATATCGGGCGCGAGGATGCCATCCGCCTGGGCAAACGCTATGTGCACAACGACATCTGCTTCCCCGCGCAAATCGTGATCGGCGAGGCGCTCGCGGCACTCGAGAGCGGTAAGTACGACCCGCACGACGTCGCCGTGGTGACTGGCAAGTATATCGGCGACTGCCGCCTGACGCACTACATGCCCCTGCTGCGCCGCGCGCTCGACGACGCGGGATACGACTATGTCCCGGTGCTCACCAACGACGACGTCGATGCCCACAATGCGCATCCGGGCTTCAAGCTCGGCCTTGGCCCGAGCATCCAGATCGCCTACGGTCTTCCCATAATCGATGCCCTCGAGGCCATGCTTAGGCGCATCCGTCCCTGCGAGCTCGAGAAGGGCGCGGCGGACGCTGCGTTCGACCGCGCGCTCGATGAGGTTATCGAGGGCATGGAGCGCTCCGGGCTGAGAGGCCAGGCGACGGGCTTCAAACGCGCGCTTGCGATCATGGACGCCGTTCCGTACGACCGCTCGAACCCGCATCCGACCGTTCTCATCGTGGGCGAGTACCTGCTCAATTTCCATCTCGGCGCCAACCACGAGATCGAGCGCTACCTCGAGGACAACGGGCTCGAGGTCATCGAGGCGCGCATGACCGACGTGATCCGCAAGACCTATTTCTACAAGCATGCGCAGTCGCGCGAGTTCCACGTCGACCTGTCGCTGCCCGAAAAGGCCTGGTACGCCACGGCGGACAACCTGTTCGAGCTCGCGCACGACCGTTGCGACCGCCTGGGCGCGGCGAGCCCGCTCTACGAGCCGCCGACGCGCATGCCCGAGCTCGTGCGCGCGAGCGATAAGATCCTGCACCATACGTTCGATGCGGGCGAGGGCGTGCTGATTCCGGCGGAGATTCTCGAGCACGCCAAGCGCGGCTGCCGCAACTTCGTGATCCTGCAGCCGTTCGGGTGTCTGCCCAACCATGTCGTGGGGCGCGGGCTCATCCATGCGCTCAAGGAGCAGTATCCCACGGCGCAGTTCCTGCCGCTCGACTACGATCCCGACGTGAGCTTCGCCAACGTGGAGAACCGTCTTCAGATGCTCATCATGAACGCCAAGGCGCAGGGGTGCGGTGAGGCGCATGGCGAGACCGCGTAAGGACGCCGATGCGCCCGATGCACGCACCCGTATCATCGAGGCGTTTTGGGAGCTCATCGAGAACAACAGCATCTTCGAGCTGTCGGTTGGCGAGGTGACCCGCGCCGCCCAGTGCAATCGCGGAACGTTTTACTACTATTTTCACGATTTCGATGAACTCGTCGCCATCGCCATAGCCCAGCTGCTGCAGGATAACGAGCTCATCACCGATGCCCTCTGGCATTTTTCGAGCGAGGGCGACCTTTCGGCGTTCGACCGGCGCGACGTCCGCTGCCTGCTGCGGCGCATCGTCATCACCATGAGGGCGGGTGCCGCCGAGCAGGTCGTGCAGGGCATCCATACGATCATCATCGACCGCGTGAGAGAGATCGTCCACCCCGACGGAGAAGAGCTCAAGGCAGATTCGAGCTTTGCGGTGGGCTTTCTGGTCTCGGGCATCATGGGCTTTGTGATGGCGGTCGGCTTTGCCCGGGAGGGCGGCGAGGAGATAGACCTCGAGCAGCCGGGGGACAGCGCGTGCGCGTACCTGAGGGCGGTCGCCATGCAGACGGTGGAAACGGTCGCGCAAGTCGAGGGCGTCGATACATCCGAGCTGCTCGAACGCGTCTCCAAGGAGGCCGATGCCTATCGCGCATCGCGTGCGACGAGTCCCGACGTGGTGAAAGACGCCTAGGGTTTCTCTTGCGGGGCGCCTGTCGCGCATCGCGCGGTGAGTCCCGCGATGCGGTCATAACCTGCATTCATGTGAGCCGGGTTTATAGATATTCCTCCAGCTGTTAACATAGACAACCTGTGGGTAAAGAGACAAAAGCGCCGCCGACGGGCGGGCGTTTTGATTTCGATGAACTCATGTAAGGAAACGAGCATGTTAGATAGATTTACCGATCGAGCGCGCAAGGTCATGTCGATGGCCAAACAGGAGGCGCTCGATCTGCACTCAAATAAGGTGGGCACCGAGCACCTGCTGCTCGCACTCGCCAAGGAGGACGAGGGCATCGCTGCCGAGGCGCTGCGCTCGCTTGATATCTCCTACGACGACATCATGGACACCCTCAAGGAGGTCCAGACCACGGTTCCCGAGCCCAGTGAGGAGACCGAGGCGGCCAAGCTCGCCTTTACGCCGCTCGTCATTAGCGTGATGGAGCGTTCATTCCGCGTGGCGCGTGAGAACAACCAGACCTACGTGTCGACCGAGCACCTGCTCATCGGTATCGTCGAAGAGGGCAACGGCATGGCCATGGACATCCTCATGCGCCTGGGTGTGTCGTCCGCCTCCATCAAAAAGGCTATCGAGAAACTCACCGCCAAGGACCAGGACAAGAAGCGTCCGCTCGCCGGCGCCGGTGCTGGTCGTCCCGGTGCGGGCCTGCCGTTCTTTAGCGGCTCGGATGCCTCTCAGCAAAAGGGGAGCGGCACCGACACGCTCAAGCAGTTCGCCACCAACCTCACTCAAAAGGCGCGCGACGGCGAGCTCGATCCCGTGATTGGCCGCGAAAAGGAAGTCCAGCGCATGATGGAGATCCTTTCGCGCCGCACCAAGAACAACCCGCTTATCCTGGGCGATCCCGGCGTGGGCAAAACGGCCATCGTCGAGGGCCTGGCGCAGCAGATCGCTGCCGGCAACGTGCCCGAGAACCTCATGAACCAGAACATCTGGACGCTCGACCTGCCGGGCCTCGTTGCGGGCGCCAAGTATCGCGGTGAGTTTGAGGAGCGCCTCAAGAACGTGATCCAGGAGGCCACCGAGGCTGACGACGTCATCCTGTTTATTGACGAGATGCACACCATCATCGGTGCCGGTTCTGCCGAGGGCTCCATCGACGCGAGCTCCATGCTCAAGCCCGTGCTTGCACGCGGTGCCTTCCAGATTATTGGCGCCACCACGGCCGAGGAATTCCGCAAGTACCTCACCAAAGACCCAGCCTTCGAGCGTCGCTTCCAGACTATCGATGTCGAGGAGCCGAGCGTCGAGGACACCGTCAAGATCCTGACCGCGCTTAAGCCGCGCTACGAGGAGCACCACCATGTGCGCTACACGCAGGGCGCTATCGAGGCTGCCGCGAACCTTTCCAACCGCTACATCCAGGATCGCTTCCTGCCCGATAAGGCCATCGACCTCATCGACGAGGCCGGTGCCCGCGCTCGCATCGCCGCGAATCGTGCGCCCGAGCCGGTGCGCGAGGCCGAGCATCGCATAGAGGAGCTCAAGGCCGCCGCGCAGGAGGCCACCGAGAGCGACGACATGAACAAGGCCGCCGAGATCACCGAGCAGCAGAAGGCCGCCGAGATTGAGCTCGCCGAGGCCAAGGCCGCCTGGACCGCCGAGCTCGACGCCAGCCCGCTCACCATCGACGTGAGTCAGATTGCCGACATCGTGTCCGTGACCTCTGGCGTGCCGGTTTCCTCGCTCACCGAGAGCGAGAGCCGTCGCCTGCTGCAGACCGAAAGCGTGCTCAAGACCCGCATTATCGGCCAGGACGAGGCCGTCGAGGCCGTCGCCAAGGCCGTGCGCCGCAGCCGCTCGCCGCTCAAGGACCCGCGTCGTCCCGGTGGTAGCTTTATCTTCCTTGGTCCCACCGGCACAGGCAAGACCGAGCTCGCCAAGACGCTCGCCGAGTACCTCTTTGGCAGTAAGGACGCGCTCATCAGCTTCGACATGTCGGAGTTCGGCAGCGAGTTCGAGGTCTCCAAGCTTATCGGTAGCCCTCCGGGTTACGTGGGCCACGACGAGGGCGGTCAGCTTACCAAGGCCGTTCGTCGTCACCCGTACTCGGTCGTGCTGTTCGACGAGATCGAGAAGGCGCACCCCGACATCTTCAACATTTTGTTGCAGGTGCTGGAGGAGGGTCGCCTGACTGATAGCCAGGGCAAGACGGTCGACTTCCGCAATACCGTGATCATCATGACGTCCAACGTGGGCGCCCGCGAGATCGCGCAGGATGCGAGCGTTGGCTTTTGCACCACCGGCGAGCAGGGCCTCACCTCGAGTGAGATCCGCGGCCGCGCGATGGGCGAGCTCAAGCGCCTGTTCCGCCCCGAGCTGCTCAACCGTATCGACGACATTGTGGTGTTCCAGAAGCTTTCGGGCGAGAACCTGACCAAGATCGCGCACCTGCTGGTGGACGACCTGCGTCAGCGCCTGATTGCCAACGGCATGAACATCAAGCTCACCGATGCGGCGTACGACAAGATCGTGGCCGAGGGTACCGACCTCACCAACGGTGCGCGTCCGCTGCGTCGTGCCATCCAAAAGCTCATCGAGGACCCGCTGTCCGAGGAGCTTCTGGCCGGCGAGTGGGACGAGGGCGATACCGTCCTGTGCGACGTGGCCGATGGCAAGTTTGTCTTTAGCCACGGCACGGGCGAGATCCCGGCACCGCGTCCGGCGGGCACGCTCGGCGGCGATACCGCCCCGGCGGCACCGCACACCGGCAACGCCGCGCCCGTGAGCGGCGTGACCTCGGGCCCCGGCGGCATGATGCAAGCCGGTTCCGGCGCGCTGTAGGGCGTGGCGACAATTTGATACGCGCAATCGAGGCGCTCCGGAAAGGGCGCCTCGATTTGTAGAGCTGCGGAAGCTGTGACCGTTACGCTATACGGTCCACCGTTAGCCGATGATGCGAGGGCGCTCGGCGTTTTCGACTGGTTTATGCACGCAAAGTCTGGGAATATACAAGGCGCATGTCTTACTGTCTAACCAGTTGCGCCAAGGAGGCACCATGGACTACAAGATTACCGGCTACGAGCCCGCCCAGCTGTTCCATTTCTTTGAGGAGGTCAGCGCGATTCCCCGTGGGTCTGGCAACGAGAAGGGCATCAGCGATTTCCTGGTCGCGTTTGCCAAGGAGCGCGGCCTCGATGTGTATCAGGACGAGGTCTACAACGTCATCATTCGCAAGCCCGCATCTGCCGGCGCCGAGAATGCCCCGACCGTGATGCTGCAGGGCCACATCGATATGGTGTGCGACAAGTTGGGCTCCGTTGAGCACGACTTTACGACCGATGGTATCGACCTGGTCGTCAAGGACGGCGTCCTTACCGCCAACGGCACCACCCTGGGCGCCGACAATGGTATCGCCGTCGCGCTTATGCTTACTGTGCTCAACGACGATTCGATTGCCCATCCGGCCCTCGAGTGCGTGTTCACCACCGACGAGGAGACCGGCCTGGTTGGCGCCGAGACGCTCGACAAGTCCCAGATCAGCGCCCGCACCATGATTAACCTTGACTCCGAGGAAGAGGGCGTTGCCACCGTCAGCTGCGCCGGCGGCGTCGTCGTTACCTACACCTGCCCGATCGCGCGCGAGCACAAGACCGGTAGCACCCTCACGCTCGACATCTCCGGCCTGCTGGGCGGTCACTCCGGCAGCGATATCCACCTGGAGCGCGGCAACGGCAACCTCATCATGGCCCGCATCATCGACCGCCTGATGGTTGCCGGTGAGCCCGCCATCGTCAGCTTCAACGGCGGCACCAAGGACAACGCCATCAACCGTGAGTGCAAGGCCGTTCTGGTCTATGCCGATCACGCTGCCGCCGAGGCCGCGGCCGAGATCGCCCGTGGCATCATCTCCGACGTCACTGCCGAGCTCGAGGTCTTCGACCCCGGCTTTACTTGCACCGTCGAGATTGCCGATGACGCCGAGGTCGAGGCCATGGACCAGAAGTCCGCGCTTGCCCTCATCCGCGCCCTGCGTCTTGCCCCTAACGGCGTGATTCGCCGCAACGTCGCCACCGACGGTTCTGTCGAGGTTTCCTCCAACATCGGTGTGGTTGCCACTTCTGACGACGAGGTCAAGATCATGCTGTCCCCGCGCTCCTCGATCACCTCGCTGCAGAACGAGTTCAAGGACCGCCTGCAGACGCTGGCCGATGTCCTGGGCTTCGACGCCAAGTTTGAGTTTGAGTATCCCGGCTGGAGCTATGCCGAGCATTCGCCGGTCCGCGAAGTCTTTGTCGAGAGCTATCGAGAGCTCTTTGGCTCCGAGCTGCGCATCGAGTCCATTCACGCCGGCCTTGAGTGCGGCCTGTTTGCCGAGGCTCTGCACGGCCTGGACGCCATCGCCGTGGGCCCGACGCTCTCCGATGTCCATACCCCGGACGAGAGCATGGAGCTCGCTTCTGCCGAGCGCTTCTACGAGCTGCTCATCGACGTCCTCAAGCGCCTTGCCGCGTAAAGGTCGCCTTGGTTAAGCCGCTCTATTACGGCTGGCTATGAAAACGGCCGCCTGGCGTAATGCCGGGCGGCCGTTATTCGTTACAGTGCGAGGATCCCCAGATGCTCAAGCAAGATCTTAAGCCCGATGAGGACGAGCACGACGCCGCCCACGATGGTGGCGGGTTTTTCGTAGCGCGCGCCAAAGGTGTGGCCAATCGCCACGCCGGCGACGGAGAAGATAAACGTTGTGATGCCTATAAGCGATACAGCGGGCACGATGTCGACCGAGAGCGCGGCAAATGAGATGCCCACGGCTAGGGCGTCGATTGAGGTGGCGATAGCGAGGATCAGGTACTCGACCAGGTCAATCTTTTCGGCATCCTTGCCGTCGTCTTCATCCTCGTCTTCGGTAAAGGCTTCCCACAGCATTTTGCCGCCGATGAAGGCGAGCAGGATAAAGGCGATCCAGTGGTCGATGGGGCCGACGATGCCCATAAACTGGCTGCCAAGCGCCCATCCGATTACGGGCATGCCGGCCTGAAAGCCGCCAAAGAACAGGCCGAGCGCCACGGCGACTTTAAGGTTGATCTTTTTCATGCCGAGACCTTTGCAGATGGAAACGGCAAAGGCGTCCATCGAAAGGCCAACGGCGAGCAACACGAGCTCTGCGAGTCCCATAGTCTGGCTCCCTCTCTGCGGGCGGGCCCGCGTGTACCTCTTGAGGGAGTAATAAAAAAGACCCGTGGCGTACGCGTTGCGCGCACAGCCACGAGTCTCGTTCATTAAGGCAAGCCAGGCCGCATCGGCCAGTGTGTTGACTTACCGCGCCACCGGAGGCGAATCCGGTCACGCGACTACTCCCTCATTTATGCGAATCCCGATGCTACCACATGAACAGCTGATTTGGGTTGGGCTCTCAGCTGTGTTCGCTCATTCTGTAAGCATCGGATTTCGCAAGCGCCGCAGGGACAAACCGTGAGAAACTATTTAGCGTTTATGGAGCGTATACGATGGGAGCGATGCCTTGGATAAGAACGAGCTGCAAAAGCGTATGGAACAGGCCATCCGCCTGACGGCACCTGGTCAGCCGATCCGCACCGCCCTCGACATGATCATCGCCGGTCACCTGGGCGCCCTTATCTGCGTCGGCGACACCGAAAACGTGCTCGCTGCCGGTAACGACGGCTTCCCGCTCAACATTTCGTTTACCTCGAACCGCCTGTTCGAGCTTTCCAAGATGGACGGCGCCATCGTTATCGATGGCGACCTCACCCAGATCCTGCGCGCCAACTTCCACCTCAATCCCGATCCCTCGCTCGCCACGAGTGAGACGGGCATGCGTCACCGTACTGCCGCTCGCATGTCGGTGCTCACCGATGCCATCGTGATCTCGGTCTCGGCCCGTCGCGCCGTCGTTAACGTGTACGTTCACGGCAAGAGCTACGAGATCCAGCCCGTCACCACCATCATGAGCTCGGTCAACCAGCTCGTCGCCACGCTCCAGACTACCCGTCAGTCGCTCGATCGCTCCCTGCTGCGCCTGACGGCCCTTGAGCTCGACGACTACGTCACGCTCGCCGACATCACCGGCATCTTCTCGAGTTTCGAGATCATGCAACAGGCAAAGACCGAGCTTAAGGATTGCATCGTCAAGCTGGGTAACCAGGGCAAGCTCGTGCAGATGCAGCTCGAGCAGCTCGCGGGCTCCAGCATGGATACCGAATACGACTTGATGATCCGCGACTACGCAAGCGATTCCTCCGAGGCAAACGCCGAGAAGATTCGCGCCGAGCTGAGCCGCATGACGCCTAAGGACCTGTCCGACCCGCAGCATGTGGCGGCGGTTCTGGGCTATGACGACCTGGACGAGGACTCCGTCATGACGCCGCTGGGCCTGCGCACGCTTTCGCGCGTGTCCGTCGTGCGCGACGGCGTGGCCGAGAAGATTGTCGACGAGTACGGCTCGCTGCAGGAGCTCATGGATGACATCAGCGAGGATCCGGAGCGCCTGGGCGACTTTGGCGTTAACAACCCTGCCATTCTTGCGGACTCCCTGTACCGCATGAAGGGCACCAAACAGGGGAACGCATAATGGCGCCCGTATGCGCCGTGGTCGTTGCCGGTGGCAGCGGCCAGCGCTTTGGTAACCCCGGCGGCAAGCAGCTCGTCAATGTAGCGGGCCGTCCGCTTATGAGCTGGTCCATCCGCGCGTTTGACCGTAGCGATAAGGTCGGCCACATCGTCGTGGTTTGCCCTGCCGAGCGCCGTGCCGAGATGCGCCGCCTGGCCATCGACCCGTTTGACTATGACACGCCCATCAGTTTTGCCGATGCCGGCGATACCCGCCAGGACTCCACCCGTGCCGGCGTGCACGCGGTGCCGGCGGGCTTTGAATACGTCGCCATTCACGATGGCGCTCGTCCGCTCATCACGACCGAGGCCATCGATCATGCGATCGACGTGCTTGTGGGCGACCGCTCGCTCGACGGTGTCGTGTGCGGTCAACCCGCGATCGACACACTCAAGATCGTCGACGGCGATAACATCGTCGAGACGCCGCCGCGTGAGCTTTATTGGGCTGCGCAGACGCCGCAGATCTTTAGCGTCGATGCTATGAAGCGCGCCCACGCTGCAGCCATTGCCGAGGGCTTTATCGGCACCGATGATTCGTCGCTGGTCGAGCGCATGGGTGGGCGCGTCCGCTGCGTCCAGAGCCCGCGCGATAACCTTAAGGTGACGGTGCCCGAGGACTTGCGTCCCGTAACCGCGATTCTGCTTGGCCGTATGGCCGAGGGAGAGGACCTTCCCCATGTTCAGTAACCTGCGCATTGGCCATGGCTACGACGTTCACCGTCTGGTGGAGGGGCGTCGATGTATCATCGGCGGTGTCGACATTCCCTACGAGCGCGGCCTGCTGGGCCACTCGGATGCCGATGTGCTCGCGCACGCCTTGGCCGACGCCATTCTGGGCGCCTGCCGTGGGGGAGACATTGGCAAGCTATTCCCCGATACCGACCCCGCCTATGAGGGTGCCGATTCGATGGTGCTGCTCGCTCGCGTGATGGACTACGCGCGCGAGCTGGGCTTCGAGTTTGTCGATGCCGATTGCACCATTGCCTGCCAGCAGCCTAAGATCACCCCGCACCGCGATGCCATGCGTGCCAACCTTGCCCATGCCCTGGGCGTTGACGTCGAAAACGTGGGCGTCGCCGCCACTACGACCGAAAAGCTCGGTTGGGAAGGCCAGGGCGAGGGAATCGGCGCCTGGGCCGTCTGCCTGCTACAGAAAACCGTTAAGGAGTAACGAATGCGTATCTACAACAGCGCTACCCATAAAAAGGAAGAGTTCCAGCCCATCGAGTCCGGCAAGGTCCGCATGTACGTGTGCGGCCCCACGGTCTACGACAACATCCACATCGGCAATGCCCGCACGTTCATCAGCTTTGACGTGATTCGTCGCTGGCTCATCGCGAGCGGCTACGAGGTCACGTTCGCCCAGAACCTCACCGATGTCGATGACAAGATCATCAAGCGCGCCAACGAGCAGGGCCGCACTGCCGCCGAGGTCGCGACGGAGTTCTCGGACAAGTTCATCGGCGTCATGCGCGCCGCCAACGTGCTCGATCCCGATGTGCGCCCCCGCGCCACCAAGGAGATCGGCCCCATGATCGCCATGATCAAGACGCTTATCGAGCAGGGCCACGCTTACGCAGCCGATAACGGCGATGTGTACTTTGCCGTGCGCAGCGATCCCAACTATGGTCAGGTCTCGGGCCGCAACATCGACGACCTTATGGTTGGCGCGCGCATCGAGGAGAACGAGGACAAGAACGACCCGCTCGACTTTGCCCTGTGGAAGGCCGCCAAGCCCGGCGAGCCCAGCTGGCCGAGCCCCTGGGGCGAGGGCCGTCCCGGTTGGCACACCGAGTGCGCCGCCATGGTGCATCGCTACCTGGGTACTCCGATCGACATCCACGGCGGCGGCTCCGATCTTGCCTTCCCGCATCACGAGAACGAGTGCGCTCAGGCCACCTGCGCCTGGCACCAGGGCTTCTCCAACACCTGGATGCACACGGGCATGCTGCTGGTCGACGGCGAGAAGATGTCCAAGTCGCTTGGTAACTTCTTTACGCTGGCCGAGGTCCTCGAGCAGCACTCCGCTGCCGCCCTGCGTTTGCTGATGCTGCAGACGAGCTATCGCTCACCGCTCGACTTTTCTTGGGAGCGCCTGGAGGGTGCCGAGAACTCGCTCACGCGTATCGCCGGTACGGTCGAGAACCTGCGCTGGGCTGCGAACCACGCGACGGCCGATGCCGATGCGGCTGCCGCCGAGGCGTTTGCCGCCAAGGCCGCCGAGACCCGCGCCACCTTTAAGGAGTGCATGGACGACGACTTTAACACCGCTGGTGCCATGGGTGCCGTCTTTGGCTTTGTCACCGAGTGCAACCAGTACCTGGAGCAGGCGGGCGACGCTGCCGGCAAGACCGCCGCGCTTGCCGCCGCCGACACGCTGGCCGAGCTGCTCGATACGTTTGGCGTCGAGCTTCCCGAGCCCAAGGTCGAGCTGCCGCTGGGTCTGCTGGGCGTTGCCGCCGGTCTGGTCGCCTACACGGGCGACGACGTGGACGAGGCCGCTGCCAAGATTCTCGAGGCCCGCGCCGAGGCCCGTGCCGCCAAGAACTGGGATCTGGCTGACGCCATCCGCGACCAGCTCAAGGACCTGGGCCTCACCATTGAGGATACCGCCGCCGGCACCCGTATCAAATCTCTCTAATCCCCGCGGGTTTCCCAAGCACCCGACCTTGCCGTTCAAACCGTCGCTCGCGTACTCAAGTACGCGTCGCTCCTCTTTCACGGCAATCTCGGGCACTTGGAAAACCCGTACCGACCGCTTGAGCTATTCGTCTTAAGCGGTCGCTTCTTTTGTCCTGTTTGAAAAGTATTTAAAGGAGGCCGCTTTATGGCCGACAATCGCAAGCGTGCACCTCGTGGCGGCAAGCAGGCCGCTTCTGGCTCGCGTCCGATTCGCCGCAACGACCGCGCTGCCGCTCCCAAGGGCCAGCGCGAGCGCTCCCAAGCCCAGGCTGCGCGTCCGCAGCGAGATCGCAACCGTGACAACGTTCAGGTCTCCAAGGGCGAGTTTATCGAAGGCCGCCGTGCTGCCGCCGAGGCGCTGCGTACCGGCTTTCCCGTCAAGTGCGCGCTCATCGCCGAGGGCGGCGAGCGCGATGCCGCCCTGTCTCGTCTGGTCGATGACCTCAACGCCGCGGGCGTCCGCATTAAGTATGTGCCGCGCGCGCAGCTCGATGCGCTGTCGAGCCATGGCGCTCACCAGGGCATTGCGCTCGAGGTGGGCAACTTCCCCTATGCCGATGTCGCCGATATCCTCGACCGCGCGGGCGACGGTCCGGCGCTCGTCATCGTGCTCGACCATGTGACCGACGACGGCAACTTTGGCGCCATCGTGCGCTCCGCCGAGGTTGTGGGCGCGGCCGGCGTCGTCATCGCCAACAAGCGTGCCGCCGGCGTGACCGTGGGCAGCTACAAGACCTCAGCCGGCGCCGTCATGCATCTGCCTATCGCGCAGGTTCCAAATATCGCCCGTGCACTCGACGACCTCAAGGCCGCTGGCTTTTGGGTGGGCGGTGCCTCCGAGCACGCCGAAGGCAGTTGCTGGGATGCTCCCTTCGAGGGCCGTGTGGCTCTCGTCATGGGCTCCGAGGGCGACGGCATCTCGCGCCTGGTGCTCGAGAAATGCGACTTTTTGACCAAGCTTCCCCAGCGCGGCATGACCGAGAGCCTCAACGTTGCCCAGGCAACGACGGCGCTATGCTTTGAGTGGTTACGTCGCAACGCCGGCGAGCTCATGGGGGAGGAGTAGCGCATGTCCAAGAAGAACCGCGCCAAGTCCAAGGCCAAGCGTTTTGGCGAAGGCTCGGCCAAGCCGATTGTTTCGGCCGCGACCTATGGTGTGGGCGGCAATGCGTTTGCGCAGGCCATCGCCGATCCGGTCTCGACGGTGCTTTCCAATAAGCCCGAGCTGCTGGTGGTCGACGGTTACAACGTGATCCACTGCACGCCGCGCTACGAAAAGCTCGTATACGACCATTCCGACGATCCGTATTCCAGCGACGTTCACGATATGGCGCGCACCGCCCTCATCAACGACGTCGCCGCCTTTGCCCAGGGCCGCTACGAGGCCGTGATCGTGTTCGACGGCGCGGGCAATATCTCCAGCGAGCGCCCCAACCTGCCGGCTCGCGGCGTGCGCATCGAGTTTTCGCCGACGGGCGTCTCTGCCGATACCGTGGTGCAGAAGCTCTGCATCGAGGCACGTGAGGAGGGCCGCGCGTGCTCCGTGGTGTCGAGTGACGGCACAATTCAAGCCGTCGTCATGGGCAAGGGTGTCACGCGTATCTCGAGCCGCATGCTGGTGGACGAGATCAAGCAGATTGACAACGACGTTCACGAGGCCGAGGAGGCCCCGCAGATCAAGATGACCCTGGGCAGCCGCTTGAGCCCCGAGGCCTTGGCCAAGCTCAAGGCCCTGCGCGGGAGGTAGGAAACCTTCTATGGGGAGCTGCTTTCTCGATTGACCAACCAACTAGTTTATAATCAATGGGTTGCGGCTTGGCATCGTCAAAACGAATAGTTTTTGGTTTTGGCGAACGGATAAAACTATTCGTTCTGACGAAGGGTTTTGAGATGTGGTCGGTCAAAGGGTCTGTTGCACCCCGTCCGCAATTCCTTTATTCTTAACTGGCTTCGCGCGAAAGCGCCAAGTGTGCCAGTGTGGCGCAACGGTAGCGCAACTGATTTGTAATCAGTGGGTTGCAGGTTCGATTCCTGTCACTGGCTCCATGAGAGTTTCGGGTTCTGTTCCCTTGTGGGACAGGGCCCGTTTCTTTTATGTCGATAAGTCAGCGTGTTTAGCGCCAACCAAGCTTCAGGTTTGTCTCGATCCGTAACACGAGTGGGCTGAAGACCCTCCTTATAGTTACAGATCGAGACATTGCCAAGGGACGGCCGATAACATCTCGATTTGTAACACGAAGAGGCTGAAAACCGTTCTAGCTGTTACGGATTGAGACGTTAAGACGGGTTGAGCGGGAAACATCTCGATCTGTAACAGATAGGGGAGGAATAACCCTCTTACTGTTACAGATCGAGACGGAAGCCGGGGTGGGGCTGATCGTCCTCATCGAGCGTGGATTATCGGACACACGAGCGTGGAAAATCTTCCGCCTAGTGAATGAGCGTGGATAATCTGCCACTTTGGATTCGATGGCACGGCAAAGTGGGAGATTATCCACGCTCGATTTCAAACGGAAGAAAATCCACGCTCGATTTTGCCTGGGAAGAGCAATCTTCTGTCTGGGCAGCCCCGATCTCGACCTATATATAGGTGCAAATAAGCTGGTATCGAAGTTCGATACTGAAGGTGTACTCCACTACAGCAAAGTGTTACCTTGGGAAACGTCACCTTAGTATCCAAAACCACTGTCCTTCATATCCAAACTCAATAAAACCGCAGGTCACGGCTATATAGATACGCCCGGCACCGTGTATCTAGAGGTTTTCGTTGACAGCCCCCAAGGTGGCATCGTATTATCTTCTTCGTTCGCGGGGGCGGCGGTCCAAAAGACCAAAGGACCTGCGGATACTTGAACGATTGGGAGTTTGCCCGAGTGGTTAATGGGGACGGGCTGTAAACCCGTTGGCTCTGCCTACATAGGTTCGAATCCTATAGCTCCCACCCGTCAAGTGCCTGTATAGCTCAGTCGGTAGAGCACTTCGTTGGTAACGAAGAGGTCACCAGTTCAAGTCTGGTTGCAGGCTCCATCCGGCGGTGTAGCTCAGTTGGTTAGAGCACACGGTTCATACCCGTGGCGTCACTGGTTCGAATCCAGTCACCGCTACCATAGGTAACACGGTGGCTTCTCAATAGTATGTTGAGAGGCCACTATGGTATAAAGGCAAAGTCCCGTCCGGGGACGACCTGTTAAGAGGAGGGCTTTATGGCCAAAGAGAAGTTTGAGCGCACTAAGCCGCATGTTAACATCGGCACCATTGGTCACGTCGACCACGGCAAGACCACGCTGACCGCTGCCATCACCAAGGTTCTCTCCGAGACCGAGGGCTGCAAGGCTGACTTCACTGCGTTCGAGAACATCGACAAGGCTCCCGAGGAGCGCGAGCGCGGCATTACGATTTCCGTCTCCCACGTTGAGTACGAGACCGCTGCCCGTCACTACGCTCACGTTGACTGCCCGGGCCACGCTGACTACGTCAAGAACATGATCTCCGGCGCTGCTCAGATGGACGGCGCTATCCTGGTCATCGCTGCTACCGACGGCCCCATGGCTCAGACCCGCGAGCACATCCTGCTCGCCCGTCAGGTCGGCGTTCCCTACATCGTCGTCTTCCTGAACAAGTGCGACATGGTCGACGATGACGAGCTCATCGACCTCGTCGAGATGGAGACCCGTGAGCTCCTCTCCGAGTACGATTTCCCCGGCGACGACATCCCCGTCATCCGTGGCTCCGCTCTGGGCGCTCTCGAGGGCGACGCCAAGTGGATGGACGCCATTCGCGAGCTCATGAAGGCCGTCGACGAGTACATCCCGACGCCTGCTCGTAACAACGACCTCCCGTTCCTGATGGCCGTTGAGGACGTTATGACCATCTCCGGCCGTGGTACCGTTGCTACTGGCCGTGTCGAGCGCGGTGAGCTCAAGCTCAACGAGCCCGTCGAGATCGTCGGCATCAAGGATACCCAGAACACCGTCGTTACCGGTATCGAGATGTTCCGTAAGTCCATGGACTTCTGCGAGGCTGGCGACAACGTCGGTCTGCTGCTCCGCGGCATCAAGCGTGAGGACATCGAGCGCGGCCAGGTTCTCTGCAAGCCCGGTTCGGTTACCCCGCACACCAAGTTCACCGGCGAGATCTACGTTCTGACCAAGGAGGAGGGCGGCCGTCACACCCCGTTCTTCGATGGTTATCGTCCTCAGTTCTACTTCCGTACCACCGACGTTACCGGTACGGTCAAGCTCCCCGAGGGCACCGAGATGGCTATGCCTGGTGACCACATCACCATCGAGGGCGACCTCATCCACCCGATCGCCATGGAGGAGGGCCTGCGCTTCGCTATCCGCGAGGGTGGCCACACCGTCGGTTCGGGCATCGTCTCCACGATCATTGAGTAAATTAGCTCTTTGATATAGCTGACTTAGAGAACCCGGCACTTATATGGGTGCCGGGTTCTTTTCTGCAATGGATATTGAGCCGTTGCTGGTGTCGAGAGGATCGATAATGGTCCTGGATGCACCGTCGATTAGCTCTCGATGGCTTCATTGATGTGTTCCAAATATGAATGGATCCACCGAGAACCAATTGACTCGAGGTTTTCATTGACAGCACTTACGTGGAGCTGATAAAGTAACAACTCGTGCCCGTACGGGGCGGAAATGAAAGGTTCAGGATACATGCGTACTCTAGTTACTCTTGCGTGCACTGAGTGCAAGCGCCGCAACTATACGACCACCAAGAACAAGTCGACCATGCCTGATCGTATGGAGATCAAGAAGTATTGCCCCTGGTGCCGTCACCACACGCTGCACAAAGAGACTCGCTAGTCTCTAGTCACATACGCCAGTAGTTCAATTGGTAGAGCATCGGTCTCCAAAACCGAGTGTTGAGGGTTCGAGTCCTTCCTGGCGTGCCAGTCATTATTCCGTAAGCTCCCACTTGGGGGCTTACGGTTTACTCATGTATAAGCGCATTGCGCGGAGGTAACCCAAATGGCCAACAAGAAGAACAAGAAGAAGGCTCAGCAGCCGGCACCTGCCAACAAAGCTGCCGCCAACTCCAAGGTTGAGGCCAAGAAGGCCGTTGCCAAGAAGAACGAGAAGGCTGCGAAGTCCAAGAAGAACGAGAAGCCTGGTTTCTTCGCCCGCACCAAGAAGTATTTCGCTTCGGTCAAGTCCGAGATGAAGCGTGTCACGTGGCCCGATAAGAAGGAGCTCGTGAACTACTCGGTTGTTGTTTGCGCTTCTCTGATCGTCGTCGGCGTCGTCATCGCTCTGCTCGATGCTGGCTTTGGCGAGGCTCTTGCTCTGTTCTCTGGATTGAGGGGCTAAACCATGTCTAAGCGTTGGTACGTCGTTCACACTTACTCTGGATACGAGAACCGCGTTAAGTCCGATCTCGAGCATCGCATCGAGACTATGGGCATGCAGGACCGTATCTTTGATATCGAGATTCCTATGGAGCGCGTCACCGAGATTAAAGAGGGTGGCAAGCGTGAGACCAAGGATTCCAAGATCTTCCCGGGTTATGTCCTGGTCCGCATGGAGATGGATGACGATGCTTGGACGTGTGTTCGTAACACGCCTGGCGTCACCGGTTTCCTAGGCGGCAACGGCAAGCCCGCTCCGCTTTCCCGCGACGAGTACAACAAGATGACTCGTCGTCCCGGTAAGGGCGATTCGCCCAAGCGCACCTCGGTTGATATTGAGGTCGGTACGTCCGTCCGCGTCACCGATGGCCCGCTTACCGACTTTGATGGCAAGGTCTCCGAGGTTAACACCGAGGCTGGCAAGCTCAAGGTCACGCTGATGATCTTTGGCCGCGAGACGCCGGTCGAGCTCGACTTTAACCAGGTCGCTGTCATCGCTTAAGTTTTCGTCCGTTCGCGCGAGCGTGCTTCTTCTGTGACTGCTCATCTCAGGAGTGCTTCTAACACGTGCGTGCTTACGATATAGCAAGTACTTCACACTCGTGATTCGAAAGGAATGACCATGGCTGAGAAGAAGGTTGCCAACGTCATTAAGCTCCAGATTCCTGCTGGTGCAGCAAACCCCGCTCCTCCCGTCGGCCCCGCCCTGGGCGCTGCTGGCGTGAACATCATGCAGTTCTGCCAGGCCTTTAACGCCGAGACGCAGGACAAGAAGGGTGACATCATCCCCGTTGAGATCTCTGTCTACGAGGACAAGTCCTTCTCCTTCATCACCAAGACCCCGCCGGCGGCTCACCTTATCAAGAAGGAGCTGAACCTCAAGTCTGGTTCCGCTAAGCCCCAGGCTGACAAGGTTGGTCAGCTCTCCCAGGAGCAGCTCACCAAGATCGCCGAGATCAAGATGCCGGACCTCAATGCCAACGACATTGACGCCGCCAAGAAGATCATCGCCGGTACCGCCCGTTCCATGGGCGTCACCATCGCTGAGTAGCGATTTCTTATGGTAACGGCGGGTGCTCCGACCGGGGCGCCCGTTAAATGTGTGCAATAGGGCACACGATACGATGTGGGAGGGCTCACGCCCGTTTAACCACAGGAGGTAATGCACATGGCTAAGCATGGTAAGAGCTATAACGCCGCTGCCGAGAAGATCGACCGCGCCACGCTCTACACCCCCCTTCAGGCTGCCAAGCTCATCAAGGAGCTCGACACCGCCAAGTTCGACGAGACCGTCGAGGCTCACTTCCGTCTGGGCATCGATACTCGTAAGGCTGACCAGAACATCCGTGGTTCCATCTCCCTGCCCCACGGCACCGGCAAGACCGTTCGTGTTGCCGTCTTCGCCGAGGGCGAGAAGGCCCGTGAGGCTGAGGCTGCCGGCGCCGACATCATCGGTTCCGACGAGCTCGTCGCCCAGATTCAGAAGGGCGAGATCAACTTCGACGCCGCTATCGCTACGCCGAACATGATGGCCAAGGTTGGCCGCATCGGTAAGATCCTTGGTCCCCGTGGCCTCATGCCGAACCCCAAGCTCGGCACCGTGACCATGGACGTCGCCAAGATGGTCTCCGAGCTCAAGGCTGGCCGCGTTGAGTACCGCGCCGACCGCTACGGCATCTGCCACGTGCCCCTGGGCAAGAAGTCCTTCTCTGAGCAGCAGCTCGTCGAGAACTACGCTGCCCTGTACACCGAGATTCTGCGCGTCAAGCCCTCTTCTGCTAAGGGCAAGTACGTCAAGTCCATCTCCGTGTCTTCCACCATGGGCCCTGGCGTCAAGGTCGATCCCGCTGTCCAGCGTGACTTCCTGGCTGAGTAACTGCTAGTTACTGCCTGAGTACAGCAAGCATTGCTAAAGAAACCCGGTTCTGCCTTGTGCAGGACCGGGTTTCTTGCTATCGCGTCAAAACCACCTCAAAGGGGACAGCGTCCCCTTTGAGGTGGTTACCAGGGTGTTCTGGCGGTTGAGGACTCGATGGCATCGTGGCGTTTGAGCTCGCGGCGCATGGTTTGCGAGTTGAGCCAGGCTGCCTGCCAGCCACGGATGGGGTAGCGCGTTTGGTCGAGCTCAAACTGCGTATAGCCGCAGGCGTTGATGATCGTCGTTCCACACGCATGCTGCCGCTCGCGCTGAAAATCGTAACCGTAGCTTTGGTGTACATGCCCATGCACCATGTAGTCGGCCCCCCAGGACTCAAGCGCCGTGTTAAAGCACTCAAACCCTCGATGCGGCAGATCGTCCAAATCACCCACACCGGCGGCGGGTGCATGGGTAAGCAGAATGTCGCACCCGCCGACCATCCTAACCTTACGCGACAGCTTACGCATGCGCTTGGACATCTCGCGTTCGGTGTACATGTTGGCGCCGTCGCGATAACGCATGGACCCGCCAAGGCCCGCAATGCGAATCCCCCGGTACGTGTACACGCTGTCTTCTACGCAGATACATCCGCCCGGTGCATGACGTGCGTAGCGGTCATCGTGGTTGCCGCGCACGTAGATGAGCGGTTTGTTGATGACCGTAACCAAAAACTCAAGATAGTCCGGGTCCAGATCGCCGGCGGACAAAATCAGGTCGACTCCCTCAAAGCGTTCCTTGCGAAAGCACTCCCAAAGGCATCGTTCTTCGGTATCGGCTATGGCAAGGATTTTCATAGGGCAGGGACTTTCGGCTCATCGTCGAGCTGCGGAATGGTGCCTACCACGTTATCCGCCAGCCAATTCATCTCGACAATCTGCGTGCTCGGCAGCGGAGGGAAGCCTTCGATCTGTACCACGCCGTTCTGGCTGTGGAGCTCGCCGCCAAAGGGGTTGATGGATCCCTCAACAATGCCGTTACGGAGCAACTGCACGAGTTTGCGCGTCTGGTAGGGTAGGCCCGGAGCGTAACGGATGTCGATAACGCCAGAGCTCATGCCGTACCAGTAGTTGACGGCGCGCACTTGGTTGTCATCGCTGGTCTCGTCCCACGTGCCGTGCAGAAGGCTGCGAACGATGAGCTCGTAGTAACGGCCCCAGTTCCATACCGGCATGGCGATGCCGGTAACCTTGCCATCGACCAGGCGGTGAAGTCCGTAGGCCGTGGGGTCTTCGAGCGACTTTGACATGTCGGCGCCGGTCATGACGCTTACACCTTCGCGGCACATGGCCTCGGCAAGGCCTCCGGCGGGCACATCGCCCCAAGTCAGGATAATTTGCGCACGGGGGTCGAGCAGCGAGGCGCCAATCGCAAAGGCGTTGATCTCGCTGAGCGCGCCCGAGGCGAAGACCGACGCGTGGTAGCCGATGCGGTGGTTGTCCGCCATGCTGGCGGCAAGGGCGCCCAGGAGGAACTTGGCCTCGTACATCTTGCCAAAGTACGAACGGACGCTTTGATGGGGAAGGCCGATAGAGCAGTTGAGGAACCGAACCTGGGGATACTCAACGGCAGCCCTGAGCGTGTATTCCATCAGGCGGTGCGAGGTCGAGAAGATGACGTTTGCCCCATGTTTGACAGCCGTTTCCACGGCGGCGTAGAACACATCCGGATCGTGACAGTCCTCGAACGCCTCGGTGCGCACGATACCGCCAAAGTGCTCATCGAGATACTGACGCCCTTGGTCGTGCAGGCTGTCCCAGCTCGACGTCGCACAGGGGAACTCATGGATAAAGGCGATGCGCAGGGGGTTGGTCGCCGAATAGACGGTCTTGCCCATAAAGAAGTTGAGCACGCCGGAGGTGGACTTGGCGGGCGACTCCTCCTCGTCGACGCTCGGCGCTTCAACAAGATCGACCTTGTCCTCGTCATTTTTGCCGGCAATGACCAGCTCGCGCCAAATCTTGCACAGGCGGTTTACGACGATATCCGTTGGCGTATCCAGCAGGCGGTCCTGGTTGTACACATTGAGGTACACGAGCATGGCGTCGGCGGGCGTAATGTCCAGGTGGTCGCCGCCTGCGCGAAGGTAGGCGCGCTTAAAGAGCAGGAAGGTGTGGCGCAGGTAGTCGACCTTTTTCTGCGGCCATTTTTCGATAAGGTTCTGACCGAGCATCTTGGCGAGCGTTTCGTAGCTTCCCTCACGCGAGAACTCGATCTCGTATAGGGGGCAGACGCGCCAAAACGCGCAGAACTCGCCGTACAGGCGGCTTTCGACGGAATCCCATTTGCCGGGGTAGAGACGGGTGACCTTGGCCGAAACCGTCGGGGCGTCTAGGAATTTAAGGACACTAACGCGTTTGTTGCCTTCCTGGACATAGAACCGATGCATGAACTCGGTGACGATGATGGGGTCGCGATAGCCCTCGGTTACCTGGATGTCGTAGAGGTTGGACCACTTGCGGGCGAACTCGGTGCTAAACGGAAGCAGGGGCATAAAGTTACACGAAAAGGCGGACTGACGGCCCTTGGTGACCGTGCCGACGACCATTTCGAGCGGAATATCCCGCAGGCCGACATTCTCTCGCTGACCTAAGGGGAGCTGAGCAACCAAGCTATCGAGGTCCGTAAGGTATGGATGCTCGCTTTGGCTAATGGCGCGTCGACGTCCTTGCTCGCCGCGCTTGCGTGCTTGACGATAGGCCTCTTCCATAATGTTGCTCCCTTAGTCGTTTAAACAACTATATGAACCATGGTACCACGAATGAAAACCACTACAAAGATGCCTGTCCCCTTTGCGGTGGTTTAGGCGATGATGGGGGCGATGGCGCGGATGCAGGCGTCGGCTGCCGTGAAAGTAGTGCTGTCGTCGCTGACGATAAAGATGATCTTTCCTTTGATGCCAAAGTCGCCGATTTCGCTAAAGAGTACGTAGGGCTCCTTGTCAAAGCCCGAGATGGGAAGCACGGCGGCCTTGGTGGCGCTGGTCAGCTCGTCTGCCAGTGCGTCGAGCGAGGCCCACTTGGACGTGTCCTTTACGGCAACGGGCACGGCCACACGCCCAAAGGGCATCAAATGCACGAGCGTGTTCTTGGAGATGTTGGAGTTGGGCACAATGATGGTCTGTCCACAGGCATCCTCAATCGTTGTATGGCGCCAAGTGATGTCTTGGACCACGCCCGACACACCGCCGACCTCGATATTGTCGCCGGGCTTGATGATGCCCATAAAGGTCACTTGCATGCCGCCGATAAGGTTTGAGAGCGTGTCCTGGAAACCCAGGGAGATGGCGATGCCGCCGACGCCAAGAGCGGCAACGAGGGCGTTTGCGTTAATGCCAAAGCAGTTGTCGAGGATAAAGCTGCCGCCGATCATCCAGATGACGGCGCGCGCGATGTTGATGAAGATACTCGATGCCGGTAGCGGGTTATCGTCTCGGTTAAGCAGATGATTCAGGGTCTTGGATACGACCTTGGCGGCGACGGCGGTGCCTATCGCCAAGATGACGGCCCAGATGATGTTGTGGACCCACCGTTGCTCAAAGAAATGAAGAATCGGCTCAAACAATTCCATGTAGGGAAACCTCCTAATGATCGTCCAACCATGATACCCACCAAGAAGCCCGTCCGATCAAATTCGGACGGGCTTCTGTGCTCGATATAAAGTTTACGCGGTGGGGCTGCAAGGCTCGGCGGTGTAGCTTAGCGTCGACGCTTCCAGATAATGCCGAGCATGATGACGATGATGCCGCCGACAAGGCACGCGCCAACTACTGCCAGCGTGCGGTCTCCCGTTGCGGCGAGCTTACCGGTCGTCTTCTTGGTGATGACCTTCGTGGTCGCCGTGTCCGTCTTAGACGAGGGCTTAGGCGCCGGGGCCGGTGAGGGCGTGGGGTCCACGGCTGCGGAGCCGAAGCCGATGGTGCCGGCGAGCCCGGCCATCTTGCTCTCCCAGCCGTTCTGCCCGATCAGCGCCCTTAGCGATGACTCGCAGGTACCCCACTCGGTGTGCTTAGTGGCGTTTGCGAAGGTGGGGAAGTCGGTCGTGTTGGTGATGATGTAGTTGTTGGTGGCGACGGTATAGGTCTTGGCGGGGTCGAGCGTGCTGCCGTCTTTGGTGAGTGTGGCACTCACAATGCGCTTGCCTTCGGGCTGCGTCCAATCAATCGTCACGTTGATGCCGCCAAAGGAGAGAACGCTGCCAGAGTCATCGCGCCACTTGTACTTGTCTTGCGCCTCCTGCTCGGTATGGCCGGCTGCCACGTAGGCTTGCTGAAGCTCGTAGCTGTGATTGCACTCGTCGCTGATTTGTAGCGAGTGCTCGAGCGCTGCGAGGAAGTCCGAGCCGGTCATGGTCCAGGTCTCCACGGTGTTGCCGTAGGGCGAGATGGCGATGACGTTGCCGGCGGTCACGTTGCCCGCCGCGATGCCGCCGCGGATGCCGCCAGCGTTTTCGATAGCGAGGTCTGCGCCCGTCAAGGCAAGATAGGAGCCGCAAATCACGTGGCCGATGGTCTGGGCTTTGGTGGTGTCGTCCTCCTTGCTGGGGCGGAAATCGGTGGTGCGCACCATTTCCCAACCATGCGTGCCTGCGGCGTCCTCGCCGTAGAAATAGTTGGTGGTGGATGTGCCGAGCACCTTGTTCGATTCGTTTTCAAAGGCCTCGTCGAGCGGCTTGATCTTGTTGCGGACGGCTTCAAGGCAGCTTTGGTAGTCGGAGCCCTTGTCGGGGTCTGCCAAAAGGTCGTTGACGTTCTTGGCGGTGTAGAGCTTCTCGTCGCTGCCGTCTGCAGGGACCGTGACCGTGTCATCGTCGGTCGTCTCGGTGCCATTGGTGTCGTACTTGTACGGAATGGAAAGCAGCCCCACCTCGGCAAAGGCGCTGCCTGCCTCGACAACGTGGATCGTCTTGCCGTCGGCTCCCGTCACCTTCTCGTTAAGGTTGATGTGCTCGTGGCCTGCGATAAGGGCATCGACGCCACGGAGTCGCGTGGCAAAGGTCTTGGCGTCGAGCGTGTGCGCGATACAGACGACAACATTGCAGCCCTCCTTGCGCAGCTGCTCTGCCTCGGCATTGATGGCGTTCGCGGCACCCGAGAACGACGTACCCGCGACCACGTCCGCGCGCAGCGAGGATCCCAGCGACTCATCCATGGCGCCCACGACGCCGACCTTGATTTTGTAGTCGAATGTGGAGTGATCTTCGCTATCCTCCCAGGTGCGATCGAGCGTCTTCGTGATGCTCGAGCCCCAACGCCGCTCGTAGACTTTGCGTTCGCGCAGAGCATGGCGAAGGGCGTGCCGGTGGTGCTGTAGCCGGTCATGGTGCGGAGCTTGTCCGCGCCGTAGCTCCAGTCGTGGTTGCCCGGCGTGGTCGCGTCGTAGCCGTCTACATAGAAGGTGTCCATGAGCTCGGCGATGCTCTTGCCCTCGCTCATGGTGGCGAAGGACTGCCCGTGGAAGGTGTCGCCCGCATCGAGCAAAAGATCGGGGGCGCTGTTTTGGGCGCTATAGAGAACCGCCAGCCCATCAAAGCCCACAGTGCCGGTGCCCTTGCTTGCGTTGTAGCTGTACTTGTAGCTGCCGTGGATGTCGTTGGTGTGCATGACGGCCACGGAGCCGTCAATAGCGGCGGGCAGGTTTCCCGCGAAAGCGAGGCTTGGGATGCCTGCGAGCGCGCCGGCAAACAACGCGGTGGCTAACGCAAGGCGGGGGAGTCTTTTCATGGCAGTTTCCTTAGTCCTTAGCCAGAATGTCTGGTTGAATATCGGATTATCGACATAATATGCGAAAACCGCCGCAAGGGCGCCTGTCCCTTAGCGGCGGTTTTGACGTTTGCGCAGATAAAACCTGCCAAAATAAACCTGTCCCTTTTTGGTAGGTTTAGCTCAGCAGCATGCGGTCGTTGGCGAGCTCGCCGCCCGAGACCTCCTCGAACTTCTGCAGCAGGTCGGCTACGGTGAGCGACTTCTTCTCATTGCCCGCCACGTCGTAGATCACGTGGCCTTCGTGCATCATGATCAGACGGTTGCCCAGACGGATGGCGTCGTTCATGTTGTGCGTGACCATGAGCGTGGTCAGGTGGTTCTCGTCGACGATCTCCTCGGTCAGGTTAAGCACCTTAGAGGCCGTCTTGGGGTCGAGGGCCGCGGTGTGCTCGTCGAGCAGCAGCAGGCGCGGCCTGGTGAGCGTGGCCATCAGCAGGGTGAGTGCCTGGCGCTGGCCACCCGAGAGCAGGCCGACCTTGGCGTTGAGACGCGTGTCCAGACCAAGGTCCAGGCGCTTGAGCAGCTCGACGTACTCATCTTTCTCGGCCTTGGTGACGCCCCACGAAAGGCCGCGACGCTGGCCGCGACGCTTGGCGAGGGCCAGGTTCTCGGCGATCTGCATGTCGGCAGCGGTACCGCGCATGGGGTCCTGAAACACGCGGCCCAGGTACTTGGCGCGCTGCGACTCGCTCAGGCGCGAGATGTCGGTGCCGTCGAGCTCAATAACGCCCGAATCGAGCGGGTACACGCCGGCGATCATGTTGAGCAGCGTGGACTTGCCGGCGCCGTTGCCGCCGATCACGGTTACAAAGTCGCCGTCATTTAGGGTGAGGTCGACGCCGGTGAGCGCGCGCTTCTCGGTGACGGTGCCCTTGTTAAAGGTCTTCTTGACATGCGAGAGCTTAAGCATCTGCCTCATCCCCCTTCGTGTAGGAGCTGCGGAGCTTGTAGCGCTCCCAAACCACGGGCACGCACAGGGCCACGGCGACGATCACGGCGGAGAGCAGCTTCATGTCGTTGGCGTCCATGCCCAACTGCAGCACGATGGCGCGGATAAGGAAGTACACCACGGAGCCAAAGACGGCGGAGGCAAGACGGACGCTAAACTGCGTGAGGCCGCCGGGCAGCAGACGGCCGAGCACCTCACCGATGACGATGGCGGCAAGACCGATAACGATGGCACCGGTGCCCATACCAATGTCGGCATACTTTTGGCTCTGGCAGATGAGCGCGCCCGAAAGGCCGATGAGGGCGTTGGAGAGCACGAGGGCGATCATCTTGGTGGAGTTGGTGTTGACGCCCAGAGCGCGGATCATGTACTCGTTGTTGCCGGTGGCTCGCAGCGCCGAGCCGATCTCGGTGCCAAAGAACCAATACAGGATGGCAACGATAGCCACGGCGAGCAGGATGCCCAAGATGATGGCAACGGTGGACTGCGGCAGACCGGTCATATTGCTGACGGCCGAGAACACGGTGCCCTTGGCAAGAATGGGCGTATTGGACTTGCCCATGATGCGCAGGTTGATGGACCACAGACTGATCTGGGTGAGGATTCCGGCGAGGATCGCGGGAATCTCAAAGACGGTGGTCAGAATGCCCGTGACGGCACCCGCGATGGCGCCGGCGCACATACCGGCCAGCACGGCGAGCAGCGGGTCGACGTTGTTATTGACGATGAGCACAGCGCAGACGCAGCCGCCGAGGGCAAAGCTGCCGTCGCAGGTCATATCGGGAATGTCGAGCAGGCGGAACGTGATAAACACGCCAAGCACCATAATGCCCCAGAGGACGCCCTGCGAAACGGCGCCCTGCAAAGCAATGAGCATGCTTCATACCTCCTAGGATAGGGTGGACACGTGATTCACCATAATAGCGGTAACAATGCATAGAAGAGCTGCGGACAGACGTTTTGTTTTACCTGAAACAAGCAGGGCGGACGCCGGTCTACAGCGCCCGCCCCTGTGGCTCAGATATTGAATAACGCGGCTAAAGCGCGAGCACGGGCTCTAGGCGCATGCCGCGTATGGCATTACGCGTCCAGAGCGGAAAGGTCGATGCCCAGGGCTTCGGCCATTTCGTCGTTCTTGACGACGACCAAGTCCTTGCTCGAGAGGTGCTTGATAGGCATGTCCTCGGGCTTGGCCTCGCCCTTCAGGATCTTAACGGCCATCTCGCCCGCGGCGTAGCCCAGGTCCTCATAGCTGATGGAGAGGGTAAACAGGCCGCCGGCCTTGCACATGCCCTCCTCGCCGGTCACAAAGGGAAGCTTGTTCTCTTTGCAGATCTGACCGACCAGCGAAGCGCCCGCGGCGATGGTGTTGTCAGTGGGGGAGTAGAGCGCGTCGACCTTGCCCACGGCAGATTCGACGACGGACTGGATCTCGTTAGAGCTCGAGACAGTGTAATCAGTGTACTCAAGGCCCAGCTTGTCGAGTTCCTTCTTGGCTGCCTTGATCTGGACGTCGGAGTTGGACTCGGCGGTGCAGTAGAGCAGGCCGACCTTCTTTACGTCGGGCAGGACCTTCTGCATCATCTCGAGCTGCTCGGCGACCGGGGTGAGGTCGGAGGCGCCCGTGACGTTGGTGCCGGGCTTGTCGTTGTCCTGGACCAGGCCGGAGGCGGCGTAGTCGGTGATGGCGCAGCCCACGATGGGGATATCGGCCGTGGCGCCGGCGGCAGCCTGCGCGGCGGGCGTGGCGATGGCGTAGATCAAGTCGACGTTGTCGCCCACAAACTTGTCGGCGATGGACTTGCACGTGGACTGGTCGTTCTGGGCGTTCTTCTTTTCGATCTTGACCTTAAGTCCGCTCTTCTTGATGGCCTTGACAAAGCCGTTATTGGCGGCATCGAGTGCGGAGTGCTCGGTGAGCTGCAGAACGCCGATGGTGTAGTCGGAACCGGCGGCAGCAGAGCCGGAACCAGAGTTGCCGCCGCATCCGGCGAGCGGGGCGAGCGCGAGCAGGCCGGCGGAGACCAGAAGGCTCCTGCGGCTGATGGTGATGTCCTTCATATCATTACCCCCAGTATAAAAATGGCTGGAAACACTGCACTGGGACAAAGTGCAAGTGGAACTATAGTAGCGCTGATGTCCATTTTTACAACAGCCTGGCGGGTTTTTTAATACAGAATCGGATGGGCGGTACGGGTAGTCGAATGGGCGGCGGAGGGTCTTATGCGGCGGAGGAGGCGTCGTCCTCGTCTAGGGCGGCGAAGAGCTTCTTGCCGTCGAGCAGGCGCGTGCTGACGTTTCTCATACGGGCGATCTCGACGGTGCGCAGCGTATCGTCGGTGCCTCGGGCGTCGTAGACCGTTCCCAGCAGATACGAGATGCCATCGCGCTGCCTGATGGCAAAGGGACGGAGTGTCATCCGTGCTGCTTCGGTTTCGCCGCGTGTCGTGACGCTCGAAATATCAAAACTCACCGTGGTTCCGTGGTCGATGGCCTGCTCGACGAGCTCGCACGTGTCGATGCGCTTGATGGGCGTGCGTGTTGCCTTGGTAGCCTTGCTGCCTGCGCTTGGAGCGGGTTCGGGTGTATCGAGGTAGCCGCGAACGTCGGCGCTCGCCATGGCAACTAAGTGCTGCGCCATGCTCTTGCGGATAGCGATAGGCGTGGAGCGGTTGCGCATGACCATACCGTGGAGCCGGATGATCTCTTCATCGGTGAGCGGGCGGGTAAGAAGTTTGTAGCCCACGCCGCGTTTGTACTCAATTTCGTATCCGGCATGGCGAAGCGCGGAGATGGCGGTGTAGATGCTGCGCCGCGCCGCCGAGATGGGCATGCGGGCGGGGTCGTCGGGATGGGAGAGGCGCCGGATCAGCTCATCGGAAAGTATGGCCTTGTCTTCGCCGGTGTTTTCGCTCAAGAGCTGCAGGATGCGAACGGCGCGATAGGCTGCCATCGAGGCGGCGCCTCTCGTCGTGGTGTCGTAGGTTTCAACAGCGGCTTCGGTCATCGTGCCCACGTCCTTTCCGTTTTGGGTGGCGACGGTATGGAGCCTAGGACGCGGGGCTTTCCCAGGGGCGCAGGGCGCTCTGGGCGGTCGGTAGTCGTCGGCAAACGGCGGGTTGAGTTTTCAACAGCCCTACTCAACTGACCAAAAACTTGCCAAAAGCTTGACGGATGCTGTTGAAAAAAGCGTCTCTCGACCGATGTCGAGAGACGCTTGTGCGATGAGCGTTGGCGTGTGGCGACGCGAGCTAGCGTCCGACGATTAGAAGTCGGCGTTGCCCACGGTGCGCGGGTGCGGCAGGACGTCGCGGATGTTGCCCACGCCGGTCAGATACATGACCAAGCGCTCGAAGCCCAGACCGTAGCCGGCGTGCTTGCAGGAACCGTAGCGGCGCAGGTCAAGGTAGTACTTGTACTGCTCGGGATTCATGCCCAGGTCCTTGATGCGGGCCTCGAGCAGATCCAGGCGCTCCTCGCGCTGGGAGCCGCCGATAATCTCGCCGATACCGGGAACCAGGCAGTCGGCGGCGGCGACGGTCTTGCCGTCCTCGTTCATGCGCATGTAGAATGCCTTGATCTCGGCCGGGTAGTCGGTCACGAAGGTCGGGCGCTTAAAGTGCTCCTCGGTCAGGAAGCGTTCGTGCTCGGTTTGCAGGTCGATGCCCCAGCTCACGGGGTAGTCGAACTTGTGGCCGTCGGCGACTGCCTGCTCCAGGATCTCGACGGCCTCGGTGTAGGTAACGCGGGCAAAGTCGGAGTTGGCGACATGGTCCAGGCGCTCGAGCAGACCCTTGTCCACAAACTTGTTGAGCATATTGAGCTCGTCGGGGCAGGTGGCCATAACGTCCTTAAGGACGTACTTGAGCATGGCCTCGGCGTTGTCCATGTAGTCGTTGAGGTCGGCGAAGGCCATCTCGGGCTCGATCATCCAAAACTCGGCGGCGTGGCGCGTGGTGTTGGAGTTTTCGGCGCGGAAGGTGGGGCCAAAGGTGTACACGTCGCCAAAGGCCATGGCAAAGTTCTCGGCATTGAGCTGGCCGGACACGGTGAGGCTTGCATGCTTGCCAAAGAAGTCCTGGCTCCAGTCGACCTCGCCGGACTCGGTGAGGGGCGGATTTTTGGGGTCGAGCGTGGTCACGCGGAACATCTCGCCGGCGCCCTCGCAGTCACTCGTGGTGATGATGGGGGTGTTGACGTAGACAAAGCCCTGCTCCTGGAAGAAGCGGTGGATGGCGGCAGCCGCGACAGAGCGGATGCGGAACACGGCGCGGAACAGGTTGGTGCGCGGGCGCAGGTGCTGCTGGGTGCGCAGGAACTCGACGGTTGCGCGCTTCTTCTGCAGCGGGTAATCCGGGGCGCTGACGCCCTCGACCTCGATGGAGGTGGCAGAAAGCTCGAAAGGCTGGGGCGCATCGGGGGTCAGCTTGACGGTGCCGGTGCAAATGAGTGCGGCCGAGACGTTTTGATGGGCGATCTCGTCGTAGTTGTCGAGTGCCTCGCGGTTCATGACGACCTGCAGGTCGCGGAAGCAGCTGCCGTCGTTGAGCGTAACGAAGCCAAAGTTCTTCATGTCGCGGACGGACTTGACCCAGCCGGCGACGGTGACGGTCTGGCCGCCGAGCGGCTCGGCATCGGCATAGAGCTGCGCGATTTTGGTGCGGTTCACGTATCCTCCCATAACGGTTGAATGATAGTTATCCATACAGTTCGATATTCTAGCAGCTCGGCTCATTTGGGCTATACAGATAAGGCATTGGCGGGATGGTTTTTCAAACGAAAAGCGCCCGCGGCCAAATGGTCGTGGGCGCTTGACGAGGTGCCTTTTGGCTGTGTGGCGTGGGGCCTGGCTACTTGGTCTTGGCAACCAGCAGCGGGTCGCCAAGCTTGACGAGCGGGTTGCCGCCGATAAGCGTTCCAGACTCGCCGACATGGTCGATGCTCTTAAGACGATCGAGCTCGGAGACGATGACGGTCACGATGTCCTCGTGACCAGCGGCCTTAATGGCCTCGCGGTCGAAGCTGATGAGCGGCTGGCCTGCCTTGACCACATCGCCCATCTCGACAAAGCGGGCAAAACCCTTGCCGTTCATTTCCACGGTGCCCAGGCCAACATGGATGAACACGCGCAGACCGTCCTCGGTGATCATGCCGATGGAGTGGTTGGTGACAGTGGTGGCACCGATGCGGCCGTTGGCGGGCGCATAGATGGTGCCGGTAATGGGCTCGATGCCATAGCCCTGGCCAAGCATGCCCGAGGCGATCGTCTCGTCGGGAACCTCGTTCAGGTTGACGAGCACGCCGTTGACGGGGGCATAGATGACGCCTTCGCGGGTAGCGAAGCTTGCTGCGGGCGGAACGGACGCCTCGCCGGTCGAGGTGAAGGTGGACTTAAGCGAATCGAGCAGACCCATAGTTGCCTCCAACTTAAATAGGCGCATATCGCGCGTTTGGTTTGCCGGAAACGTTTCACATGTGTTTCGCGGCTTAGTCAACGCCCCTATTCTACGCTGCTCAACGATACCTCTGAACTGGGATTATGTGATATATCAGTTGAAGGGAAACTTATTGCCGGAGTGTTTCTGCGCCACGGGTTCAAGTGGGGTACGCTTGAAGGCGAAAAACAAGGGCGCATAATTTGCGCGAAGGGAGCACATATGATTGTCGAGAACCATGCGCTGTGGGGCGAGGAGCCGACCGAGGATTATCCGGCGACGTTTACGTATTTGGGTGCCGAGCCGTTGCCCGATAAACCGAATGGCCGCCGCCCCGCGGTGATTATCTGTGGCGGAGGTGCGTTTACGCATATCGCTCCGCATGAGCAGGATCCTGTGGCGTTTGCGTTTTTGGATCACGGTTACCAGGCCTTTGTGCTCAACTATGTCACGAGTTCTACGGGTGACGTGAGCTTTCCGCATCCCCAGGCAGATCTTGCCAAGATGGTCGCCACGGTGCGCGCCAACGCCGACGAGTGGCATGTCGATCCTAAGCGCGTGTGCGTCGTGGGCTTTTCTGCTGGCGGCATGATTTGCGCCTCGCTGGCAACACAGTGGAAGACCGGCCCCTTTGCGGCACTTGCCGGGGCGCGTCCGGACGACATTCGTCCCGATGCCGTGGTGCTGGGCTATCCATTGCTCGACTTTGCCTATGTGCGCGACATGCAGACGCGCGATCCGCGCATTGACTTGCGTGTGCCCAAGACGGGTGGCAAGACGGGGCGCGATTTGCTCAACGACTACCTGTCGATGGTGACGGGCGGCGAGGCAACTGACGAGCATCTGGCCGACATCTGCCCCACCACGCATGTTTCGCGTCAGATGCCACCGACCTTTGTGTGGGGCGTGTCCGACGACAAGACGGCGCCGATCGCGCAGGTCTACCCGTTTGCGCAGCGCATGGCCGAGGAGGGCGTTGCATGCGAGATGCACGTCTTCGACCAGGGTGGTCATGGCCTTTCGCTCGGCAACGCCAACACCGCGGTTGACAACGAGGACAAGCAGGTTTCCGTCCGTCCCTGGATCCGCCTGGCCTTCCGCTTCCTCGAGCGCCATCTGTAAGAGTCCCGGCATCCAAGCTCTTCAATAACTTGCGGTGAAATAGTTCCTATCTGGGGCATCAACCAGCCCATCCAGGAACTATTCCACCGCAACTTCGTTTTTGATGCCCCGTCCGGAAACTGCGCCCCAGTTTTGCCTTTCAAGGTGGGACGCAGTTTCCCATAGGGCCTCGACTGGGAAAGCGCGTCCCGTTTCGAGCGGGGATTCCGGGATGCATTTTCCGTAAGAGGCCTGTTTGGGAAACCATATCCCGTTTCGAGCCGGAATTCTGGGATGTAGTTTTCCCGAGAGGCCTCATCGGGAAACTATGGCCCTGAACTCTCCTGCCTGTCCCCATTGCGCCAATTTGCTGATTGAACATCGTTGTGTGTTCGCGCTATCATGCATGGTTAAATTGGTTAGCCGTGGCAAACGGTTAGCCAAGGTGAACATAAATGCAACGCCCTGTGGGCGCCGGGGGAGGAACACGGACGTGAAGCTCGATACGCTCGAGATTGGAAAGGACGCCGTTGTCGCATCGGTGGCATCGGACGACCAGGCACTCCGACAGCATATTTTGGACATGGGCCTAACGCCGGGCACCGAAGTCACCATGATGAAGTACGCCCCCATGGGCGACCCGCTCGAGATTTGTCTGCGTGGCTACGAGTTGACGCTGCGCAAGGATGATGCCGCACGCATTGAGCTCGTGGATGTGCACGACACCGATACCGGTCCGCGCGCCAACGCCGCAATCGGAACGACGGAGCATCCGGCACTCGGCGAGGGGATGTATTCGCCCCGTGCGGCAAAAACGGCCGTGCCCGAGGGCGCACCGCTGCATTTTGCCCTCGCCGGCAACCAAAACTGCGGTAAGACCACGCTGTTCAACCAGCTTACGGGCTCCAACCAGCACGTCGGTAACTTTCCTGGCGTGACGGTCGACCGCAAGGACGGCACCATCCGTAACCATCCCGAGGCAAGCGTTACCGATCTGCCCGGCATTTACTCCCTGTCGCCGTACACGGGCGAAGAGATCGTCAGCCGCCAATTCATCTTGGACGAAAACCCCGACGCCATCATCGACATCATCGACGCCACCAACATCGAACGTAACCTGTACCTGACGCTGCAGCTTATGGAGCTCGACCGCCCCATGGTCATCGCGCTCAACATGATGGACGAGGTGACGGCCAACGGCGGCGCCGTGGACGTCAATCTGCTCGAGAGCCTGTTGGGCGTGCCTGTTGTTCCCATTAGCGCTGCCCGCAACGAGGGTATCGGCGAGCTGGTGGATCATGCCTTGCACGTGGCGCGGTTCCGCGAGCGCCCCGGTCGCCTGGACTTCTGTGCGCCCGATGGATCGGACGGCGGCGCACTGCATCGCTGCATCCACGGCATTGCCAACCTGATCGAGGACCATGCCGTGACGGCGCACATCCCGGTGCGCTTTGCGGCGACCAAGCTGGTTGAGGGCGACGAGCTGGTGACCGAGGCGCTTCACCTGGATCGCAACGAGCTCGACGCTATCGAGCACATCATTACCCAGATGGAGGGCGAGGCCGGCACCGACCGCCTGTCCGCGCTGGCCGATATGCGCTTTAGCTTTATCGGCGACGTGTGCGGGCGCTGCGTCGTCAAACCGCACGAAAGCCGCGAGCACGTGCGCTCCGTCAAGATCGACCGCATCCTGACGGGTCGCTACACGGCCATTCCGGCGTTCCTGGTGATCATGGGCCTCGTCTTTTGGCTGACGTTTGGCGTGATCGGCGCGGCGTTGCAGGGACTCATGGAGGACGGTATCGCTGCTATCATCGCCTCGGCCGATGCGGGCCTCAAGGCGTTCGGCACCAACGACGTGGTGCGCTCGCTGGCTGTCGACGGCGTGCTTACGGGCGTGGGCAGTGTGCTGACCTTCCTGCCGATTATCGTCGTGCTCTTCTTGTTCCTCTCCATTCTGGAAGACTCGGGCTACATGGCGCGCGTCGCCTTTGTCATGGATAAGGTGCTGCGTCGTTTTGGCCTGTCGGGCCGCAGCTTTGTACCCATGCTCGTCGGGTTTGGCTGCACCGTGCCGGCTATCATGTCGACCCGTACGCTCCCATCCGAGCACGACCGCAAGATGACGGTCATGCTCACGCCGTTCATGAGCTGCTCGGCCAAGTTGCCGGTCTATGGTCTGCTGTGCGGGGCGTTTTTCCCACAGGCGACGGTTCCCGCCATGGTCTCGCTCTATCTGATCGGCATTGCGGTTGGCTGTATCGCGGCTTTGGTACTCAACCGCACGGCATTTAAGGGCGACCCGGTGCCGTTTATCATGGAGCTGCCCAATTACCGTCTGCCGAGCGTCAAGACGACGGTGATGCTGGCATGGGATAAGGCCAAAGACTTTATTACCAAGGCCTTTACCATTATCTTTGCCGCTACCGTGGTCATCTGGTTCCTTCAGACGTTCGACATCCGCTTTAATGTGGTCGCCGATCAGTCGCAGAGTCTGCTTGCGGGTCTCGGCAGCATCATTGCGCCGGCGCTGACGCCGCTTGGGTTTGGCGACTGGCGTGCATCCACGGCGCTCGTCACCGGACTTATCGCCAAGGAGAGTGTCATCTCGACCCTCACGGTGCTTTTGGGCGCGACCTCGCCCGCGGCACTGTCGACCATGTTTTCGCCGTTCACTGCCTATGTGTTCCTGGTCTTTACGCTGCTGTACCCGCCCTGTGTGGCAGCCATCGGCGCCGTCAAGAGCGAGCTGGGCGCGCGCTACGCCGTTGCCGTGTTCGCGTTTCAAGTGACGGTCGCCTGGATCGTGGCGTTTGTCGTGCATTCGGCGGGCATATTGCTGGGGCTGGCTTAGGGGCGCGTTGATGCTCCGCGCTTTTGGGCGAGCAACAATTAAACAAATATGAGCCAAAATACCGGTAATTGTCGGCCTGCGGGGACTGTCCTACGCTGCAGGTTGCCGTTCGCTGCCTATTTGCTGCCGTTTGCGGATTCGTAAATACTTGCAATCGTCGGTCGATTTAACCGCATTACGCGATGCCGATGCACATTTTTTGTGCCCCTTTCTACAATCACTTTGTGTCTATTGCCGAGCATGTCTTCCGTTTCGCCTGTGTGGGGACGTGGGGTGCAATAGTCGTTTGTAGAGGCTCATTGAGGAGGGAATTGATGAAAGAATAATTCCAATCGTTCGGAAAGGCAATGCTCGTTCCGATTACGCTCATTGCCATTTCCGGTCTCTTTTTGGGTATCGGTAGCGTTTTTACGACCGAACTGACCCTTGTGTCCCTTGGCGTTAATTGGGACTGGTATGCCGCTTCGCCGCTCTTTACGTTCTTCTCGGTATTTAAGGGTCTCGGCGAGGTAATCATTGGAAACCTCGGTGTTTTGTTTGCTGTCGGCTGCGCCTTCTCCTTGTCTCGCAAAGAGAAGGGCTGGGCTGCCTTTTCTGCCCTTGTCTGCTATCTCACCATGCTCAAGACGGTTGAGATTCTGCTTGGAGCAGCTGGCTTGGCTGCCGACAATACAACGGTGGAAGCTCTTCAGAAGGTCGGCCTTACGTCCATTCAGGCGAGTGAGCAGTCCGCACTCTACACTACCTCGCTCGGCTTTTTTGGCTACAGCTCTGGTGTCTTTGGCGGCATTATCGTGGGCTGCCTGGTCGCCTGGATCACCGGCCGCTTTTACAAGACCAAGCTTCCAACGGCGCTGGCGTTTTTTGCGGGCAGTCGAACGGTCCCCATTGTATCGCTGATCGCCGGTGGCATCCTGGGCGGCATTATGTACTTCGTCTGGCCCGTCATCGGTGGATGCTTCTCGGGTATTGCGACGTTCGTGAAAGGCTCCGGTCTGGTCGGTACGTTTGTCTATCGCTGGGTGCTCGAGAGCCTTGTGCCGTTTGGCTTGCATCCGTTGCTCGAGACGCCCATGTATTGGACTGAGCTTGGCGGCTCCATGGTCGTCGATGGAACGCGCGTGGTGGGCAATAGCGCCATTCAGCTTGCACAGCTCGCTTCTCCCAGCAGTGACAAGCTCTTGGTTAGGGCCTTCATGGCTGGCTATGGCATTAACGATTACGCGTTGTTCCCGGGCATCGCCCTTGCTATGTGGTCTTGTGCCAAGCCCCAGAACCGCAAGAAGGTTGCTGGTCTTTTAATCCCCGCAGTGATTTCGACTGTTTTCTTTGGCGTTACGGAGCCTATTCTCTTTACGTTCCTGTTTGCCGCCCCCTGGCTCTACTTTGGCGTTTACGCTCCGCTTTCCGGACTGGGTGAAGTTCTCTCGGAGGCAATGGGCGTTTCGGTGTACCAGGGAAATATCAAGGACCTGATCCCATTCTTATTCCGCCCCGAGAAGCTTAATCTGCTTCCATACCTTATCCTGCTCCCCGCCTTTTTCCTGGCAGCTTTCTTCCTCTTCCGGTTCTTTATTACTAAGTTCGATATCAAGACGCCCGGTCGAGACGATGGTGACGATATTGAGTTGATCAACAGCAGAGCCGAGTTCGAGGCAGAGGCCGCTGAGGCAAAGGGCGAGTCTGATAGCACTCCCGAGAAGGCAGTCCAGGGCCGTGCGGCCAAGGACAGCGCGCTTGCTGTTGGCATTGTCGAAGCGCTTGGTGGAGCCGACAACATTGATGATCTTGATAACTGCATCTCACGTCTTCGCGTGATTGTCAAGGATGGTTCTAAGGTTGCAGACGACGAGGTGTTCACCAAGAATCTTGAAGCTATGGGCGTTATCCGCCTGAGCGACAAGGCAATCCAGGTCATTTACGGTCCTCGTGTCGGCGAAGTCGCTTCTGAGGTGCACGAAGTTCTCGGTGACGAGTAAAACGCGCAAGTGGCTTTCAATTGCATAGCGCAATTCCAGGGCTTGGCTTCCTATCGCATGATTTAGGGGGCCAGGCCTTCTTGTTTTAGATTGTCAAGGCAGATACTCAATAGTTCTTCGAATGCGAGAATACAACTTCCGGTAAAGCAGTTAGGCTTAACGTTCTTAAGATCCATTGGGTGATCGTCATGTATCGTAAAGATCGCGTCTGCCGTCTTGGCGAGCTCGCTGTCTTCGTTGCCGGTAAACGCGAGGGTCGTAATGCCCGCGTCGTGGCATGCCCTTGCGGTTTCCAGGATGGCTTCTGTCTGGCCCGATTTGGATATGAGCATCATGCAGCTGAGCGTATTTCGGTTGGATTCGACAAACTGATCGGTCTCTAGGAAGTCCTGTATGACGGCCAAAAAGCCAAGTCCAACGAGCTTAGTCGCCATGTACTGCGCAACGATGCGTGAGAAGCCCTCTCCGTTTACTCCGATCATTCTGTTGCGATGCAGTGCGGCGATGAATACGTCTACATCTCCGGTGTGACATACGAAGTGGACGCTACTGTCTTTGAGTGATTGATTCATTTCGCGGGAGACATGCTGAAGGTGCTTGAGATCGTACATCATTTCGCGGTAGCCACGGTAGCCGAGCTTTTTCGAAAGCCTGATGACTGTCGTCATGCTGGTAAAGCATGCCATGGCGACGGGTTTTATGCCAATATCATCGAGGGTGTCGATATTGTTGAGTAGGTATTCGAGTACGCTTTGCTCGGTTTCGGATAGCTTTGCGGCTGAGTAGAGCTTGGAAATCTGCTTTTTATCAACCATCGGTGCTTCCTTCCCGCCGGACGTGTGTGGCCGCTTCCGTTGCGTAAATAATAACTCCTTGGGGAATTCCTTTCCCGCCTTGCAACCGGGGCGGGAAGCGGCCCTCCATGCTGGATACAATATCCAAACACAGGCGAACCATGCAATATTGAATGTGCTAATTGGGGGTTTCGATATGAAACTTACGGTCATAGGTGGCGGTGGCGTCCGCTCCATGTTTTTGGCAAAGAGCATAGCCCAGCAGGCGTCATCGCTTGGAATCGACGAACTTGTGTTTATGGACAATGATCCCGAGAAGCTGCGCATCTACGGTGGCCTTGCCGCCCATGTCTCGGGCATGCTTTGCCCCACGCTTAATTTTTCACTGACGGGCGATGCAGTCGAGGCCGTTAAGGACGCCGATTACGTGATCACGACGATTCGCGTCGGTGGGGACCATATGCGCGTTCGCGATGAGCGCATTGCTCTTTCGCATGGGGTTCTTGGCCAAGAGACGACTGGCGCAGCCGGCGTGTCTTTTGCCATGCGCTCCGTCCCTGCGCTTGCTTCGTATTGCGAGTTAATCAAGAAGTACGCAAAGCCGGACGTCAAGGTGTTTAACTTTACTAATCCCGCTGGCGTCGTATCTCAGGCCCTACGCGATATGGGCTATGATTTTACTTATGGCATTTGCGATGCTCCCTCGGGCATGTTGCATCAGTTTGCCGAGTATAAAGGCGTTGATCCCGCATCGGTTCAGGGCGAGTGCTATGGACTCAACCACCTCTCGTTCTTCCGCAATGTGACGGTTGACGGCGAGGACATCATGTCCGACTTGATCCACGACGACGGGGCATATGCTCATACAGATCTTAGGTTCTTCGAGAAGGACCTCGTCCTAAATCGCGGATGCGTGCCAAATGAGTACCTATACTATTTCTACTATCGCGAGCGCGCCGTTGCCAACGTTCTCTCTTCGCCCCAGACGCGCGGTGAACTAATCGAAGAAATTAATCGAGAAATGACGAGCGAGCTTGCATCTATCGATATTGAGAACGACTTCGAAAAAGGCCTCGCGTGCTTTGAGAAGTGGTACGGAATGCGCGAAAACAACTACATGGCGGCCGAGACGGGTATTCATCGCGACAAGCCGTGGACGTTTGACGTGTACGGCAAAGATGCTGGCGGATACGCAGGTGTCGCGCTCCGCTTCATGGATATTGCTCGCTCTGGCAAGACGCAGCAGATGATCCTGTGCACCCCCAACAATGGCGCCATCCCCGGCCTTCTCGATACAGATGTCATTGAGTCAACGTGCGATATCTCCACCGATGGCTGCGTGCCGCATCGCGTCGAAGCCGATTCTGTGCCCGCGGGAAACCTCGAATTGATTCGTCGCGTCAAATACTACGAGCGCACCGTGGCGCGTGGCATCGTTAACCGATCGAAGCGCGACATTGTCGAGAGCCTCGCGATGCACCCGCTCGTTAATTCGTACTCCTTGGCGAAAGATATCGCCGCGCAGTACTTTGAGCTTAACCGCGACTACATCGACGGCTGGACAGACTAGTCTGGACGTTAAAACTAGAAATTATGGATGGGCGGACCGGCGTTTATATTGGCGCCCGTTCGCCCTGCTTAGTAAGAAAACGGGTATAGAGTGAACTTGCGAGAGAACTTCAATGTCTTTCTGGAATCGGGCGATCGGGCGAAGGAATGCCGGAGTGGCTGCACGATGGCGTTATATATCCCCTTGTTTGTTATGAGCGCGCTTCAAATTGGTGTATCAAACGTTGCAACTGAGCTCGCCTATATCAATCCGTCCATTACGCTTATTTGCACTGTGGTCGCGGCCTTTTTAAACCTGCTTCTATCGAATGTGGCTTTTTCATTATTTGCCGTCGACCGGTCCAAAGAGACGGTGCAACCTGCTCGAACCCCTCCGGTTTATCTCTTGGCCTCGACGGTTCCCCTCCAGATTTCTGGGGCGCTGCTAATTTATTTGGTTCACTTGATTTTATCGGCAATTGTAGTCTTTGCCTCGCTTGCGAGCAGTCAGCTCGGGGTGTTGTGCTCGCTTGTGGTGGCAGTAATCGTGACGCTTCTTTCCGCGTCGTTCGTATTCGTGTTAATTGAAGATGCGGACGTGGAGCAGAGGGGACTACGAGGCATTCGGTTTGCACCACGCTACATCATGCGTTCGGTCACGGTGCTTCGTTCCTCCTGGAGAGAAATCGCGCGTCCCGCAACGCTGCTGGTGGCATGGAACCTGGTTGCAAGTTGCGCTATCCAGGTTCTTGTTGGATGGGTAGTTTCGAGTGCGGCGCTGCCGTCGGCACTTTCAGTGACGGCGCTTGTGCATGAGGGACTTTATTATGGGGCGTTTGCTTATATGCTGCTTTTGCTAGTTCATTGTGCGGTTGCGAGTTGGCTCGAAATTGACGTGCTCATGGGGGTGTCCTTGTGCGTATCCGAGCAGGATCGATAGCCCGAAGATGAAGCCGCGTTTTCGACATTGAGTTCCTGCGTACCTTGCTTTCTAAGCAGAATTGGCGCGCCGTTTGTTAACAATCGTTTTCCAAGAATTCTTTTGTTGCTCATTTTATAGACTTCTCATTGCTATAATCGCCCACCGCTCAAGATAATCGGAGAGGTTTTCCTATATGGCTCAAACAAAGCAAGACGGCATCACGCTCAGGCAGTGGCTCCCGCTCATCGGGCTCACCTGCTGCGCGTTCGTGTTCAACACGTCGGAGTTCATGCCCATCGGCCTGCTGACCGACATCGCTGCATCGTTTTCGCTCACCGAGGCCCAAGCTGGCATCATGATCTCGGTCTATGCCTGGGGCGTCATGCTGCTGTCGTTGCCGCTCATGGTGTTTGCCTCGCGCTTCGAGTTCAAGCGGATGCTGCTGGGCGTGCTGGCCGTGTTCTCGCTCGGTCAGTTCCTGTCCGCTGTGGCGCCGACCTATCCCATCCTGGTCTGCGCGCGCCTGGTGGTCGCTTGCGCACATGCCGTGTTCTGGTCAGTCGCCTCGATTATGGCCTCGCGCCTGGTCGACACTCGCCACGGCGCGCTCGCCATCAGCATGATCGCCACGGGCTCGTCCATCGCGCAGATCTTTGGCCTGCCTCTCGGTCGCGCCATTGGCTTGGCCGTGGGCTGGCGCATGACGTTTGCCGTGGTCGGGGGCCTCTCAGCCATCGCGGTCGTCTACCAGGCAGCGGTGTTCCCGGCCATGCCGGCGGGTGAGCGCTTTACCGTCAAACAGCTGCCCGAGCTGCTCAAGAACCCGCTCCTCATCGCGCTCTACGCAGTCACGGTCTTCATGGCGACCGGCTATTACGCAAGCTACAGCTATATCGAGCCCTTCCTGGCGCAGGTCGCGCACGTCGATGCGGGCGCCATCACCATGACGCTGACGGCGTTTGGCTGTTCCGGCTTGGTGGGCAGCTGGCTGTTCAGCCGCCTGTTCGACGGGCACCGTTTTCCGTTCCTTGCTATTACGCTCTCCGGCGTGCCGGTGGCCCTGCTGCTCATGGGGCCGGCCGCATCGTCGCTCGTGACAGTGCTTGCCGTCTGCGCACTGTGGGGCTGCTGCGCCACGGCCTTCAATGTGGCGTTCCAGGCCGAGCTCATCAAGCACACGCCGGCAGATTCGTCAGCCGTCGCCATGTCGATCTTCTCGGGCCTGTTTAACCTCGGTATTGGCACGGGCACCGCAATCGGCGGCGCCGTGGTTTCGGGTCCCGGTATCGCTTGGATCGGCTTCGCGGGCGGGGCGATTGCCGTCGTGGGCGTTATCCTCGCCATCACGGTGATGTTCCCAGCCATCCGCCGCGCCAAGCCCGTCGCCTAGCCACGTCCCCTCATCAGTTGCGGTGGAATAGTTCCTGTTTAAGGCCTTTGAAGGCTCAAGCAGGAACTATTCCACCGCAACTTATTTTGGGGGAGGGGATGCACGGCAGGCATACAATGGATGTCGTTGTGTTGAGCTTACCGGGAGGTTGCTATGTGGGCATACGAGACGACGTTCTATCAGATCTATCCGCTGGGCTTTTGTGGAGCTCCGCGCGAAAACGCCGCCCCCGTTGCCGAGGATGAGCTCGCCCAGGCCGCCGATGCCACAGCTAGCCCCGATGCGCCCATCATGAAGATTGCCAAATGGGCCGACTACCTGCAGGAACTCGGCGTTGGCACTGTGCTCATCAACCCGCCGCTCGAGTCCGATAGCCACGGCTACGATACGCGCAGCCTGCGCCATATCGACCGCCGCCTGGGTGGGGATGTCGACTTTGCCGCCGTGTGCGACACACTGCATGCCCACGGTATCCGCGTGGTGCTCGATGCCGTCTTCAACCACGTCGGCCGCGGTTTTTGGGCCTTCCGCGATGTGCAGGAGCGCAAGTGGGATTCGCCGTACAAGGATTGGTTCCACATCAGCTTTGACGGTGACTCGTGCTACGGCGACGGCTTTTGGTATGAGGGCTGGGAGGGCCATTTTGAGCTTGTGAAGCTCAACCTGCAAAACCCCGCCGTGGTCAATTACCTGCTTGAGTCCGTGCGTCGCTGGGCCGAGGTCTTTGGCGTCGACGGCCTGCGCTTGGACGTTGCCTATATGCTCGACCGCGACTTCATGCGCCGCCTGCACGCTTTTACCCGTGAGCTCAAGCCCGACTTTGTGCTGATTGGCGAGACGCTCCACGGCGACTACAACCAAATCGTCAACGACGAGATGCTCGACTCCTGCACCAACTACGAGTGCTACAAGGGCCTGTACTCCAGCTTTAACTCGGTCAACATGTTCGAGATCGCCCATTCGCTGCATCGCCAGTTTGGCGGCGACCCCTGGTGCGTCTACCGCGGCAAACACCTGCTGTCGTTTGTCGACAACCACGACGTGCCGCGCCTGGCAAGCATCCTCACCGACAAGTCGTGCCTGCGTCCCGCCTATGGCATGCTCTTTGGCATGCCGGGCATTCCGTGCGTCTACTATGGCAGCGAGTGGGGAATTGCTGGTGAAAAGGGCGGCCCCGATGGCGACTGGGCGCTGCGCCCTGCGCTCGATGAGCCTGCGCCCAACGAGCTGACGGCCTTCATCACGCAGCTGGCGCACCTGCGCTCGGCAAACGACGCGGCGGCCCGTGCTCTCAACTACGGTGCCTATCGCAATGTGGTGATCCAGAACAAGCAGCTGCTGTTCGAGCGCGCCTGCGACGACGCGACGGTGCTCGTGGCGGTGAACGCCGTGGACGAGCCTTACACCTTTGGCGCCGGCGAGCTCAACGGCTCCTTTGTCGATTTGCTTGCCGACGGCGTGCCCACGGTCGAGCTGGCGGGCTCCCTTGAGCTTGCGCCCTACGAGGTGCGCTATCTGTTGAGGGCCTAGGCCATGGCAGCGTCTGACGAGGGCTATCAACATATTGAGCATGGGTTTGAGCCCGTGTTCGACCAGCACTCGCGCGTTTTGGTGCTCGGATCGTTTCCCTCGGTGCTGTCGCGCGCTAATGCCTTTTATTACGGCAACCCTCAGAATCGCTTTTGGCGTGTGATGGCCACGTGCCTCGGTATGCCTGTGCCGCCCAACGAGGGCGATCCTTTGGCAAGCGGTGAGCCCGCGACGCTCGATGCCTCCATTGCCGCCAAGCGGGCCATGCTGCTGAACGGCGGCGTGGCCCTGTGGGATGCAATCGAGAGCTGCGACATTAAGGGCTCGAGCGACGCGAGCATCCGCAACGTTGTGCCGGCACATATCGAGCGCATTACCGGCGCAGCTCCCATTGAGCAGGTGATATGCAACGGTGGTACAGCTGGCCGGCTCTACAAGCGCTATCTACAAGAGCGCACCGGGCTGCCGGCCATCGTTCTGCCGTCGACAAGTCCCGCCAATGCGGCGTGGCGTCTGGAACGCCTTGTCGAGCGCTGGAGTGAAGCCGTTGATTGGCAGGCTTTTTCGATTTAGCAGTTTGAGTGCTCGGCAAGATGCCTCATAACGGCGTGCCAGATCGGCGCGGGCACGGCTGGCTCGGCGCAAACCATGCCGTCGGCGTCGACGTTGGCGGCATTGCCGCCGCCAAGTCGCTGTGCATGCTCGACGGAGCAGCCCATGCGCACAGCGCCCACAAGCTTATCTATCGCTTCCGAAAATGGTCGGCGCAAGAGGCCCATGCGTGGGGAATGGCGAAGCGCTGCGATGCCGCTGCCGGCGCAGATGGCAACGCCGCCACACCACAATTGGTCATGGCGCTCACATGCCTTGTGCAGGCGAACGGCGGTCCCACGCGCCTGCTCAGCGCCCCGTTGTGCGGCTCGAATCACGGCATAGACACGCGCTCCCGTACTGCCAAAGCGCTCAAGCGCCTGCTCGATAGCTGTCAACGTCTCATCGTCAGCCACATCTTCAATGGCCAGCACGATGCCATCGGCAACGCTGCCGGCGTCATTTGCCTTCAAGTCGACTGGGCGGGGGAGCGCGGTGCCAGAAAGCTGAGCATAGGCGGCGATGGCATCCTGCAAGTCCCAGAGCAAAAACTCAAGATCGGCGCTCTTGGGAATACTGATATACGCAATGGTTTGTAGTGTTTTTGGTACGTCGCCACGCGCGATTGTCTCCATGCCATCTCCTTTCCGGCTCGTTTCCGTTTAGGTTACACCGTCTGGTGGCGCCCCGCCGCGCTATCCTAGTGCAACCCTTACGAAAGGAACGCCATGCGTCTGCCCATGAATACCTCGCTTGCCATGCTCAAGCCCTCCGGTATCCGCCGGATTAACGCGCTCGCCGCCCAGCACCCGGGGTGCATCGCGCTTGCGCTTGGCGAGCCCGATTTTCCCACGCCCGATGTGATTAGTGCCGAGGTGATCGCCGCACTGGACCGCGGTGACACGCACTATCCGCCCAACAACGGTCGCCCCGCCTTGCGTGAGGCGTTATCTGCCTACATGGGGGACGCGGGCCTTACGTTTTCGGCCGACGAGGTCATCCTAACCGACGGCGCGACCGAGGCCCTGTCGGCAACATTCATGGCTATGCTCAACCCCGGCGACGAGGTCATCATCCCCACGCCGGCCTTTGGCCTGTACGAGAGCATCGTCGTGGCCAATCACGCCAAAGCGGTCTTTTTGGATACGGAGCCTGCGCAATTTCAGATTGATGAGGAGGCGCTTCGTGCCTGCGTGACGCCGGCGACCAAGGCCATCGTCATCTGCTCGCCCAACAATCCCACGGGTTGCATCCTCAACGCGGCGTCGCTCGACGCCGTGGCGCGCGTGGCGGAGGAGGCGGGCATCTACGTGGTCTGCGACGACGTATACAACCGCCTGGTCTATGTGGATGGCTACGAGCGCTTTGCCCAGCGTCACCCGGAGCTGCGTGAGCAGACGGTCGTCATCGAGAGCTTCTCCAAGCCCTGGGCTATGACCGGCTGGCGCTTGGGCTGGCTTGCAGCGGCAGGGCCCGTCATCGCCGAGATCGCCAAGGCTCACCAATACCTAGTATCGAGCGCCGTCTCCTTCGAGATGGACGCCGCGGCCCGAGCCCTGACCGTCAACCCAACCCCCATGCTCGAAGTCTACCGAGCCCGTCGCGAGCGCGTACTCACAGCCCTAGACGCCATGGGCCTCGACGTAGTAGAGCCCGCAGGAGCCTTCTATACTTTCCCGAGCATCAAAAAGTTCGGCCTAACCAGCGAAGACTTCTGCATCAAAGCCATCAAAGAAGCAAACGTAGCCCTAGTCCCGGGCGACTGTTTCGGCACCGAAGGCCACATCCGCCTCAGCTACTGCGTAAGCGATGAAAACCTGGACGAAGGTCTCCGCCGCCTGTCCAACTTCGTTTCAACCCTGTAGCCATCAGGGACGCAACACATCAGCCCACCGACCCAAGCATTATGAGTGGGGCGCGCCGGCCAACGGCAACCCTGGCCTTCGGCGACGCGTGCCGGATGGTGGAATTGTGTGCAGCCAGGGTTTCCATTGACCGACGCCGGGGTCCCCGCCATAATACTTTCGGTTCACGCACGAATCCGCTGCCAGAGACAGCCGGTGCAAACGGGCATCGCCCGCGAGCTTAATGGGACATCCCGCCAGCCGAGGTGGTCGAGTAGATATGTCTTCTCGCCCCCGTCGCTCATGCAGCGCGGGGGCTTTCTTTTTGGACATGCCCCCGTCACGTCCTTGTGGCGGACCGTGCCCGGAAAGAATTCGAGGAGGTGTAATTCATGCCCCAGCAGTACAAAATCGACAAGGTTGCAGAGATCGAGTCCCGTATCGCCGAGAACGCCGGTCTGTTCGTCGTCAACTACAACGGTCTGACGGTTAAGCAGGCTCAGGAGCTGCGTCATCAGCTTCGCGAGTGCGGCGCCGAGATGAAGGTCTACAAGAACAACCTGGTCAAGATCGCCCTCAAGAACCAGGAGCAGCCCGAGCTCGACGAGATTCTCGCCGGTCCCGTCGCTTATGTGTTCTACGAGTCCGAGCCGGTCGAGGCCGCTAAGGCCCTTAAGGACTTCTCCGCTAAGTCCAAGGGCGTCCTTGAGATCAAGGGCGGTATCTCCGACGGCAAGGCCGTTTCCGCTGATGATGTTAAGGCTATCGCCGAGCTGCCCACCAAGGATCAGCTTCTCGGCCAGATCGCCGGTCTCATCTCCGGTTTCGCTCGCGACATCGCTGTCTGCGTCAACGGCGTTTCCTCTGGTCTCGCTCGTTCGATCCAGCAGGTCTCCGAGCAGAAGGCAGCCTAGTTGCTGTTTTCACCCGCGGCGGCAACGCCGCACCCCTGGCGCGTTCGCGTCGTGTTTTAACTGATCTCCGTGCACAGACACGGAAACCGAAAGGACTTAGAAATGGCTAAGCTTACCACCGATGAGATCATCGATGCTCTTAAGGAAATGACCCTTCTCGAGGCTTCCGAGCTCGTCAAGGCTATCGAGGACACCTTCGGCGTTTCCGCCGCTGCTCCTGCCGCTGTTGTCGCCGCTCCCGCTGCTGGCGCTGCTGAGGCCGAGGAGAAGACCGAGTTTGACGTCGTGCTCGAGGGCTTCGGCGACAACAAGATCCAGGTCATCAAGGCCGTCCGTGAGCTCACCAACCTTGGCCTGAAGGAGGCCAAGGAGGTCGTCGAGGGCGCTCCCAAGGCTGTTCTCGAGGGTGCCAAGAAGGAGGACGCCGAGGCTGCCAAGGAGAAGCTCGAGGCTGCTGGCGCTGCTGTCACCCTCAAGTAATCAGGCTTTCTCGCCAGATTTCTTTAAAGACGGGGTTCGCATTGCGAGCCCCGTCTTTTTTGTTTTTCGGTCCCTCGGCATCGGTTGCCCAAACTGCCATATTTTGTGATTTGCGTCGTATCGGGCGCCCTGCCGTTGGGCAATAAAATTGCACCATTCGAGCAATAATTTGCGTTGACCTGCTGAAGAATTGTCTCTGCCTTGTAGCGACATATAGTTCCAGCGGTAAGATGCTTAGGTATCGCAATTTGGTCTGCGGCTGTGTGCCGCACGCATGGGGCGCTTTTGCGCCTGCGAAAGGATCTTTGAATAACATGAAGGCAATCATCCCCGCCGCCGGTCTTGGCACGCGTTTTCTGCCTGGCACCAAGTGCACGCCCAAAGAGATGCTGCCGGTGCTCGACAAGCCCGTCATTCAGTACGTCGTCGAGGAGGCGCTCGACCCCGAGGAAGTCGACGATGCCATCATCGTTACTTCTCCCGGTAAGCCCGAGCTACTGAACTACTTCCAGCCCGATCGCTCGCTCGAGAACCTGCTGCGCGAGCGCGGCAAGAACGCCTATGCCGATGCCGTCGCCCACGCTGGCGGTATGCCGGTCGACTTCCGTTATCAGTACGAGCCCAAGGGCCTCGGCCATGCTATTCGCTCTGCTGCCGACGCCGTGGCAGGGGAGAACTTCCTGGTTCTTCTGGGCGACTACGTTGTGCCTAACCGCGACATCTGCGACAAGATGCTCGCCGTTTCCAAGGAGTACGGTGGCGCTTCGGTTATCGCCGTCGCTGCTTGCTCACCCGAGGAAGCCAGCCGCTACGGCGTTATCGCCGGCGAGCGCGTCGGTTCGCTCGAGGGTGCCGAGGACGTTGCCGATGCAGAGCCGGGCGCTGTCTGGCGCATCGGCGGCCTGGTTGAGAAGCCCGCTCCCGAGGCGGCTCCGTCCAACCTGTACATCGTCGGTCGCTACCTGCTGAGCCCGCTGGTCATGGGCCTGCTGGCCGATCAGCAGGCCGGTAAGGGCGGCGAGATCCAGCTGACCGACGCCATGGCCCGCTCGCTCGATCGCGAGGCTATGTACGCTGTCGTTATCGACCCGCTGTCGGGCTACGACACCGGCACCCCGTCTGGCTGGATGGCCACCAACGCCCTCATGGCCGCAAGCGATCCTCGCTTTGCCAGCGCCTTCTGGGACGCCATCGACGAGCGCGGCGGATTGATGCGCAAGTAAGCCTTCGGGCATCGACATTTACGGGCGCGGACCTCGGTTCGCGCCCGTTTTTTATAAGAGCTGCGATTGCCGGCTCTCTGTTCACAGAAAATATATGAACAGATGTTCGATACATATACATCTACCTGCGTGTTTTCTGTCGAAAAACTTTGCTACTCCAAAAACTCAATCGCGTCAAGGCTTTTCTTGCCCAACGGTCGGTACCTGATAAACTATTAGGTTGCGATAACTGGCGAAGCTATGCCTCGCCAACCCACCGAGCATTTCCGTGAAGGAGGAAAAACCTGGTGACCTACGCATACACTGCCACTGAGCGCAAGCGCGTCAGCTTCGGGAAAATCCCGGAGGCCATGGAGCTCCCCAACCTTATCTCTGTTCAAAGGGAATCCTTTGAGCGTTTTAAGGACGAGGGCCTTCGTGAGGCGTTCAAGGAATCCAGCCCCATCCAGAGCCAGAACCATGTTCTCGAGGTTACCTTCGGCGAGCATCAGTTCGGCGACCCCGCGCACACCGTCGAGGAGTGCCGCGAGAAGGATATGACCTATCAGGCCCCGCTTCTGACCGACGTTCGTCTCACCAACAAGGAGACCGGCGAGATCAAGGAGCAGCTCGTCTTCATGGGCGACTTCCCCATGATGACCGATCAGGGCACCTTCATCATCAACGGTACCGAGCGTATCGTCGTCTCGCAGCTCGTCCGCTCCCCGGGCGTGTACTACAGCTCCGAGATGGATTCGGGCAAGCAGATTTACAAGGCCCAGATCATCCCGTCCCGCGGTGCCTGGCTTGAGTTTGAGGTCGACAAGCGCGACCAGCTCATGGTTTCCATCGACCGTAAGCGTAAGCAGAGCGCCACGATGTTCCTGCGCGCCCTTGGCATCGCCGTCACCAATGACGACATCATCGAGCTGCTCGGCAACTCCGATGTGATTAAGCACACCCTGGAGCGCGACACCGCTCTCACTCGCGAGGACGCCCTTATCGAGATCTACCGTCGCCTGCGCCCGGGCGAGCCTCCCACCGTGGACGCTTCCCGCAGCCTGCTCGAGGGCCTGCTCTTTAACCCGCAGCGCTACGACTTGGCCCGCGTCGGTCGTTACAAGGTCAACAAGAAGCTCAACCTCACCACCGAGGAAGAGGTCACAGTGCTCACCGACGAGGATATCGTCGCGACGCTGCGCTACCTGCTGTCCCTCGCTGCCGGCGAGCAGGGCTTCAAGGTTGACGACATCGACCACTTTGGCAACCGCCGCATCCGCACCGTCGGCGAGCTCGTCGCCAACCAGTTCCGTATCGGCATGAGCCGTATGGAGCGCGTTGTCCGTGAGCGCATGAGCTCCCAGGACATCGACGAGATCACCCCGCAGTCGCTCATCAACATCCGCCCGATCGTGGCCTCCATCAAGGAGTTCTTCGGTTCCTCGCAGCTCTCGCAGTTCATGGACCAGGCGAACCCCCTGACCGGTCTGACCCACAAGCGCCGTCTGTCCGCACTCGGCCCTGGCGGTCTTGCCGGCCACAAGTCCGGCTCCAGCCGCCGCACCAACGTGCCGACGGCCGTCCGCGACGTTCACAACTCGCACTACAGCCGCATGTGCCCGATCGAGACCCCCGAAGGCCCCAACATCGGCCTGATCGGCTCGCTCGCCCTCTACGCCCGCGTCAACGAGTACGGCTTCATCGAGGCTCCGTTCCGCCGCGTCGAGAACGGCGTTGCCACCGACCAGATCGACTGGATGACCGCTGACGAGGAAGAGAAGCACGTCATTGCGCCGGCCAACACGCCGCTCGATCCCAAGACCAACGAGTTCATCACGACCGATGCCGAGGGCAAGCTTGTCCGCCCGCACACCGTGATCGCCCGTACCCGCGACTTCGACGGCTCCTTCGGCGCTCCCGCCGACGTGCCTGTCGAGGACGTCGACTACATGGACGTCTCGCCGCGTCAGATGCTCTCCGTCGCAGCCACGCTGATTCCGTTCCTTGAGCACGACGACGCCAAGCGTACGCTCATGGGCGCCAACATGCAGCGTCAGGCCGTGCCGCTGGTTCACCCTGCCGCTCCCTATGTCGGTACCGGCATGGAGCGTCGCGCCGCCCTGGACTCTGGCGAGGTTACCCTGGCCAAGAACGCCGGCGAGGTCATCTTTGCCGACGCTTCCAAGATTATCGTCAAGCATGCCGGCGGCATGGACGAGTATCACCTGGCCAAGTACCAGCGCTCCAACCAGTCCACCTGCATCAACCACCGTCCGCTCGTGCGCGTCGGTGACACCGTTGAGCAGGGCGAGCCTCTGGCCGACGGTCCTTCGACCGATCATGGCGAGCTCGCACTGGGCCAGAACCTCACCGTGGCATACATGCCGTGGGAAGGCTTTAACTACGAGGACGGTATCGTCGTGTCCGAGCGCCTGGTGGCCGAGGACCTGCTGACGACCATCAATATCACCCGTCACGAGATCGACGCCCGCGACACCAAGCTCGGCCCCGAGGAGATCACTCGCGAGATCCCGAACCTCTCCGAGGACATGCTTGCCAACCTCGACGAGGACGGCATCATCCGCATCGGCGCCGAGGTCGGCCCTGGCGACATCCTGGTCGGCAAGGTCACGCCTAAGGGCGAGAGCGCTCTGACCGCCGAGGAGCGCCTGCTGCGCGCCATCTTCGGTGCCAAGGCCCACGACGTCCGCGACACCTCCCTTAAGATGCCTCACGGCGCTTACGGCCGCGTCATCGACGTCGTCCGCTTTAGCCGCGAGAACGGCGACGACCTGGCCCCCGGCGTCAACGAGCAGGTGCGCGTCTACGTCGCCCAGCGTCGTAAGATCCAGCAGGGCGATAAGATCGCCGGCCGCCACGGCAACAAGGGTGTTATCTGTAACGTTCTGCCGGTCGAGGACATGCCCTACATGGCTGACGGTACCCCGATCGACGTTATCCTCAACCCGCTGGGCGTTCCTTCGCGTATGAACGTCGGCCAGCTGCTCGAGTGCCACCTTGGCTGGGCTGCTGCGTGCGGTTGGGATACCGAGCAGGCCGACTCCGACAAGTACGTCCCCGGTCCGTTCTTCACCGCGACGCCCGTCTTCGACGGCGCCAAGGAGGACGAGATCGCTGAGGTCATCCGTCGTGCCAACAAGAACATGCTCAACAAGGCCACCGCTGCCTTTGGCGATCACATGCGTCCCGAGTTCGTCACCCAGCTTGACGAGCGCGGCAAGACCCGTCTGTTCGACGGCCGCACCGGCGAGGAGTTCCGCGAGCCCATTACCGTGGGTACGTCCTACATCCTCAAGCTCGGCCACATGGTCGACGACAAGATCCACGCCCGTTCGACCGGCCCTTACAGCCTGGTTACCCAGCAGCCTCTGGGCGGCAAGGCCCAGTTCGGCGGCCAGCGCTTCGGCGAGATGGAAGTTTGGGCACTGTACGCTTACGGTGCTTCCAACGTCCTGCAGGAGATCCTGACCGTCAAGTCCGACGATACCGTGGGCCGCGTCAAGACCTACGAGTCCATCGTCAAGGGCGAGAACGTCCCGGTCCCGGGTATCCCCGAGTCCTTCAAGGTTCTCGTCAAGGAGATTCGCTCCCTCGCACTGGACATCGAGCCCATGCACGATGCCGACGAGGACGCCTCCGCCCCTGTGACCGCCGAGGAGACCTCTGCTCTCGACGACCTGGCTGCGCTCGCCGGTGTTGACGCCGACGTCGAGGCCGAGGATGCCGAGACCGCCGAGGCGGCCGAGGCTGTCGCCGCCACGACCACTGATAAGGAGTAGTTGACTGTGGCAGATTTCGAAGCTACTGATTTTGACTCGGTAAAGATCTCCCTTGCCTCCGCCGACCAGATCCGTTCCTGGTCGCACGGTGAGGTCAAGAAGCCGGAGACCATCAATTACCGTACCCTCAAGCCCGAGAAGGACGGCCTGTTCTGCGAGAAGATCTTCGGTCCCGCCAAGGACTGGGAGTGCTCCTGCGGCAAGTACAAGGGTATCCGCTTTAAGGGCATCGTCTGCGAGCGCTGCGGCGTCGAGGTCACCTCGGCCAAGGTGCGTCGCGACCGCATGGGCCACATCGAGCTCGCCGCTCCCGTGTCCCACATCTGGTACTTCAAGAGCCCCACGAGCTTCCCGATGAGCCGTATGCTCGACATCAAGTCCAAGGACCTCGAGAAGGTTCTGTACTTTGCCAGCTACATCATCACCGAGGTCGACTACGAGGCTCGCGAGGCCGACGCCGACGACCTGCGCGAGGAGCTCGCCGCCGATCTGGAAGAGATCGATGCCGAGTGCGCCCGCCAGATCGAGTCTCTCAAGGAGCAGGGCAACCCCGAGAACTTTGACGAGTTCTCCGACGAGGAGCCGCTGACCCCCGAGGAGATCTCCTCTGGCATCGTCGACATCGAGGAAGAGTGCAAGGACGAGAAGCAGCTTCGCACGGACGCCTTCAACGCCTTCATGAAGCTCAGCGAGCGCGACCTCATCTCCGATGAGCCGCTGTTCCGTGAGATGACCCGTTACTACTCCATGTACTTCAAGGGTGGTATGGGTGCCGAGGCTGTCCGCGACCTGCTTGCTGCCATCGACCTCCCCTCCGAGGCCGAGAAGCTCAAAGCCATCATCGCCGACGAGGATTCCCAGAAGCAGAAGCGCGAGAAGGCCGTCAAGCGCCTTGAGGTCGTTGACGCCTTCCTGACGGGCGGCAACAGCCCCGCGAACATGATCCTGGACGTCATCCCGGTCATTCCGCCCGATCTGCGCCCGATGGTTCAGCTCGACGGCGGCCGCTTCGCCGCGTCCGACCTCAACGACCTGTACCGTCGCGTGATCAACCGCAACAACCGACTCAAGCGCCTGCTCGACCTGGACGCCCCTGCGATCATCGTGAACAACGAGAAGCGCATGCTCCAGGAGTCCGTGGACGCCCTGTTCGACAACGGCCGTCGTGGTCGCCCGGTCTCTGGCCGTGGCGGTCGCCCGCTCAAGTCGCTCGCCGAGGCCCTCAAGGGCAAGCAGGGCCGTTTCCGTCAGAACCTGCTGGGTAAGCGTGTCGACTACTCCGGCCGTTCGGTTATCGTTACCGACCCCAAGCTGCTGCTGCACCAGTGCGGTCTGCCCAAGACCATGGCGCTGGAGCTCTTCAAGCCCTTCGTCATGAAGCGCCTGGTCGAGCTTGGCAAGGTCGAGAACATCAAGGGCGCCAAGCGCGCTATCGACCGCGGTGCCACCTTTGTGTGGGATATTCTCGAAGAGGTCATCGACGGCCGCGTCGTGCTGCTCAACCGTGCACCGACCCTGCACCGTCTGTCCATCCAGGCCTTTGAGCCAGTGCTGGTCGAGGGCAAGGCTATCCACCTGCATCCGCTGGTCTGCTCGCCCTTCAACGCCGACTTCGACGGCGACCAGATGTCTGTCCACGTGCCGCTGTCCAGCCAGGCTCAGGCCGAGGCCCGCGTGCTCATGCTCTCTGCGAACAACCTGCGCTCGCCGGCATCCGGCAAGCCGGTCAACATTCCTTCGCAGGACATGATCATCGGTGTGTACTACCTCACCCAGGTTCGCGAGGGTCTGCCGGGCGAGAACCACGTGTTCTCGAGCTTCGACGACGCGCTGCACGCCTATGACTGCCGCTCCGAGGTCGACATGCAGGCCAAGATCCAGGTCCGCGTGTCCGCTGCCGATGCCAACGTCATCAACGAGGACGGCACCCGTATCTTCCGCGTCAAGAACGGCAAGAACGAGTTTGTCGACTACGACGTCACCGGCAACAAGACCGCGCGCTTCGAGACCTCTATCGGCCGCATCATCTTCAACCGCCAGTGCCTGCCCGAAGATTACGAGTTCATGAACTACAAGATGGTCAAGGGCGACGTGGCCAAGCTGGTTGCGGACTGCTGCGATCGCTATCCCGAGGCCAAGGTCGGCCCGATCCTCGACGCCATCAAGTACTCCGGCTTCCACTACGCTACCCGCGCCGGCCTCACCATCTCGGTGTGGGACGCTCTCATCCCTGCCGAGAAGCAGGAGCTGCTCGACCGCGCCCAGGCCAACGTCGACCAGATCAACGAGTACTTCGAGGAGGGCTTCATCAACGAGACGGAGCGCCACATCGAAGTCGTTAACGAGTGGACCGCTTGTACCGATAAGGTTGCAGCGCTCATGCTCGACATGTTCGACGAGGAGAACCCGCTGTACATGATGGCCGACTCCGGCGCCCGTGGTTCTAAGACCCAGCTGCGTCAGCTCGGCGGTATGCGTGGCCTGATGGCAGACATGTCCGGCGAGACGATCGACCTTCCCATTAAGGCGAACTTCCGCGAGGGCCTGCTGCCGCTCGAGTACTTCATTTCGACCTACGGCGCCCGTAAGGGCCTGGTCGATACCGCATCCCACACCTCGGACTCTGGTTACCTGACCCGTCGTCTGGTCGACGTGGCCCAGGACGTCATCGTCCGCGAGGAGGACTGCGGTACGCACGAGGGCGTCACCTACAACCTCATCATCCCCGGCACCACCGACCTCAACACCGACCTCGTCGGCCGTTGCTTCATTGAGGACGTCGTGGCTCCCGATGGCACCGTGCTCTTTGAGCAGGACGGCTACATCGAGAAGGTCGCCGACATCCAGAAGATGGTCGATGCGGGCCTTAAGAAGGTCAAGCTTCGCGCGCTGCTCACCTGCCGCTCCAAGTACGGCGTGTGCCAGAAGTGCTACGGCTGGGATCTTTCCACCCGTCGTCCGGTCGCCATCGGTACCGCGGTCGGCATTATTGCCGCCCAGTCCATCGGCGAGCCCGGTACGCAGCTTACGATGCGTACCATTCACTCCGGCGGCGTCGCTGGCGTCGACGATATTACGCAGGGTCTGCCTACGGTCAGCCGTATGTTCGATATCGTCGGCAACGTCAACGAGAAGATTCTGGGTCGCGAGGCCGAGCTGGCCCCGTACTCCGGCCACCTCTCGATTAAGCCCGAGAAGTCCGAGTACGTGCTGACGCTCACCGACTCCGAGGATCACACCCGTGTCCTCGACGAGCGTCGCGTTCCCGCTTCGGTGCGCTTCATGCCCGAGATCGAGGACGGCTGCGAGGTTCGCGCCGGCGACCAGATCACCAAGGGCTTCGTCAACTTCCGCAACCTGCGCAAGCTGACCGACATCGAGTCGACGATGCACACCTTCGTCGAGAGCGTCAAGGACGTCTACACCAGCCAGGGCGTCGACCTGAACGACAAGCACATCGAGGTGCTCGCACGTCAGATGCTGCGTCGCGTTCAGATCACCAACCCCGGCGACTCCAAGTACCTGCTTGGTCAGTACGTCGACCGCTACGAGTTCGCCGACGAGGTCGAGCGCGTTGCCCGTCTGGGCGGTCAGGCTCCCGTGGCCGAGCCCGTCATCCTGGGTACGCTCAAGGTCGCGTCCAACATCGACTCCTGGCTGTCGAGCGCTTCGTTCATCCGTACTGCCGGCGTCCTTACCGAGGCTGCCATTGAGGGCAAGGTCGACCACCTGCTCGACCTTAAGTCCAACGTCATCGTCGGTAAGAAGATCCCGGCTGGTACCGGCCTCAAGCCGTACGCCAACGCCAAGCTGACGTATCGCACGGCCGACGGCTATGTCGACATCGACGGTCCGGCTTCGCCCAATGCCAAGTCGCTGCCTGAGTGGGCTCCTGTGGAGCTCAAGGACCTGGACGAGCAGCTCCCGCAGCAGCTCGACTGGGCCGGCTACGACGAGTTCGGCGGTGCTGACGGTTCGTTCACCCGCAACGGCCACACCATCTCCGCCGAGAAGGCTCGCCTGTACCTGTTCGACGACCTGGGCGTGTCGCAGCGCTGGACCAACAAGTTCAGCGAGGTCGGCATCGAGACGGTCGGCGACCTGGTCGGCAAGTCCGAGGAGGATCTGCTGCGCATCGATGGCATCGGTGCCAAGGCGATCGAGGAGCTCCGTGACGGCCTGGAGGCCCACGACCTGCTCTACATCCTCGAGAACAACGACGACGTTGCCGACGAGGAAGACCTCTCGCAGCTGTTGCAGATGGTCTTTAGCCCCGACGGTCCGGACGATATCCTGCTGGGTACCTCCGCTCCGACGCATCACGCCGACGCCGACGAGGAGCTCCTGGGCGCCCCGATCGACGACAAGAAGGCTCCCGCCAACGGCGCGATCAACGAGGACATGGCTTCCCTCGACGAGCTGCTCAACCAGCTCGTGGACACCGACGACGCCGAAGAGGCCAAGGACAACGACGAGGAGTAATTTCCTAGTACGTTAACCGTCCTTCCAAAGACCCGCTTCCCAACAGGGGAGCGGGTCTTTTTTGTTGAAGAAAACCTACCAAAAAGGGACAGGTTTATTTTGGTAGGTTATTCCTGCTTGAATTTGAAACATTTCGTTCGGTCAAAGCGTATCTATGGTGAGGGCCTCAGCAAGAAACATCAGCATCACCGGGAGGTGATTATGGAAGAACAAGCATTTAGACAGGCGGTCGAAGATTACCGGGATGTCGTGTTTCGGATCGCATTGACGTACCTACGCGATCGTGCCGATGCCGACGATGTTGCCCAAGATGTCTTTCTTAAGTTGCTCAAAAGCGATGGACACTTTGAAAGTTGGGAGCATCTTCGTCGCTGGCTTATTCGGGTCACGATCAATGAATGCAAATCGCTCTTTCGAAAGCCATGGAGGCGCATAGAGGATATTGAGAACTTGGCCGATTCACTCTCGGCAGCGCAGGATGAGACCAAGGTGGTCCTGTCAGACGTTATGCGACTTCCGGAACGATTCCGTGTTCCCATCGTGCTCTATTACTATCTAGGCTTTTCGACCTCAGAGATTGCCGAGTTGTTGCATGTACCAGCCGCGACCGTTCGAACGCGTTTAGCTCGCGGTCGATCGAAGCTCAAATTCATCCTAGAGGAGGGCGACCGTGAAATCCAATCAAATCAAGCAGGCCTTCGAGTCCATCCAAGCCGATAGCAATCTTGCAGATCGCGTTCTTAATGCAGCTGAAGGCGAGCCGCTTCGCAAAAGGGGTCATGCTAAGCCCCTCTATGTTGCGGTTATCGGATGTCTTGCCGGAGTGTTGGCGACCGGAGGGGTCGCCTACGCCGTTGTCAATTCCAGCTATTTTGCCTCAGCCTGGGGAAACCACGGCAACGGGGATTCCATTACCTGGACCAACGGCGGCTCATCGGGAACTAAATATACCTACACCAGAGAGTTTGGCGATGGCATCGCGCCCCAAAGCCTGGAGGGCACAGTCCAGAAGGTTAATCTGTCCGTCGAGGGTAACGGCTATACGCTTGATATCCATGAGATGGCAATCGACCAAAACGGCTGCGGAGCCGTGACGTTTACGTTGTCCAATCCAAATGGAGTTAACTACTACAAGCCAGCAGCAGAGATTGGCGAACTTGTTCTCTATGGTGAAGAAGAACAGGGCATCGGCACGCCCGATATGAAGTTCGGCGAGGAATGGCCTGACACACGCAGCACAATTGATAAGGACACAGCAAGCGATACTGTCATTAATGGCACGATGTACTTTGCCGCTATGGATCGCGAGCGAGATTTGCAACATGCGGTCACCTGGAATATCCACTGGACCGAGGGTGAAGGTGAGAGTGCGAGGCGGTTTGAGGCGTCGACACCCGAGTTCAATATTGGAGCGTACGTCGATACAAAGGAACTCCGCTCCGGTGACTCGCCTCTTGAGATTAGCCCGTTTTCCATCCAGACGCACATCGATGATTTGGGCTATGAAGCAGTTGATAATAAGCTGACCGTCAGCTACAAGGATGGATCGGAGCAGATTATCGAAGATGACGACGCAGGGGTGTTCAACTTATATTTTTCTTATGGGCGCAATAGCGGAGAGAACATCTGGGTGCCAACGAAGTTGATTGATGTCGAACAAGTGGTCTCAGTAACGCTTGAGGGCACGAGGTGCACGTCAACAGGGGAGACCGAAACAAAAGTACCCTTTACCATCGTCTATTCGTAAGGTCTGAGGCCGCTTCCTACTAGGGGAAGCGGCCTCTTTTGCGTTAAATGGAAACGCCGCCGATTTCCATGCGTCAGATGAGAGCAGATTACCGCTGGAGCGCGACGTTTCACCAGATAAAACCGAACAAAATAAACCTGTCCCTTTTTGGCGGGTAGCGTTGCCCCGCCGAGCACGTCGGATTCCCGGCCCGGGCGGCCGGCGGCTTAAGTTTGTCGCGAGTTCCGCACGAGCCGGAGAGCACTTAATGTGCTCTCCGTGCGAGTCAGGACTGTAGAGCAGCAAACTTAACCCCCGCGCCGCCCGGTCCGGGAATCCACCCCCGCGCACAGAAAGGGATTCCTTTTGTGTAGGCTTTGCGGAAATGTGCTAATTTTGGGATACGCCCGGCGGCGTGGTCTGTTGACGGCACAGCTAACGCCACGTATCCTATCGAACTGCGTGTTTCGTAGGGGGATGCTGACCCCTCGATTCAAGCCGTTGCACTTTACAGAAAGCTGGAATCATTCGAGAAGGAGTACGCTTTGCCTACTATTAACCAGCTGGTTCGCCAGGGCCGTCGTTCCGTGCCCAAGAAGTCCAAGAACGCTGCTCTGCAGCACAACTCCCAGAAGCGCGGCGTGTGCACCCGCGTCTTCACCACGAGCCCCAAGAAGCCGAACTCGGCTCTTCGTAAGGTTGCCCGTGTTCGCCTTGTCAACGGCATCGAAGTTACTGCTTACATCCCGGGTGAGGGCCACAACCTGCAGGAGCACTCCATCGTGCTCGTCCGCGGCGGTCGTGTCCGTGACCTCCCTGGTGTCCGTTATCACGTCATCCGTGGCGCCTACGACGCTGCTCCGGTCCAGAACCGTATGCAGGCCCGTTCCAAGTACGGTGCTAAGCGCCCCAAGGCCAAATAAGCCAGATAACGTTTTGATACTTTCGCCGTGTGCCGCCTAAGCGCCGCACGGTAGACACTTAAGGAGATTTCACATGCCGCGTCGTGCAGCAGCTAATCGTCGTGAGGTTCAGCCTGACGCCGTTTACAACAACCGCCTGGTGACTCAGCTCATCAACAAGGTCCTTCTTGACGGCAAGAAGGCCACCGCTGAGCGCATCGTTTACACCGCTTTCGAGATCGTTGCCGAGAAGTCTGAGGGTGGCGACGCTCTCGCTACCTTCAAGAAGGCTATGGACAACGTCAAGCCCACGCTCGAGGTTAAGCCCAAGCGTGTCGGTGGCGCTACCTATCAGGTCCCGATGGAGGTCAACTCCCGTCGTTCCACCGCTCTGGGTATCCGCTGGATCGTCAACTTCTCCCGCGCTCGCAAGGAGAAGACCATGGCCGAGCGTCTCGCCAACGAGATCCTCGACGCTTCCAACGGCCTGGGCGCTTCCGTTAAGAAGCGTGAGGACGTCTTCAAGATGGCCGAGGCCAACCGCGCGTTCTCTCACTATCGTTGGTAAGTTAAGGTAAGGAACTAACATGGCTAAGCCTAAGTACAAGCTTTCCGATACCCGTAACATCGGCATCATGGCCCACATCGATGCCGGTAAGACCACCACGACCGAGCGTATTCTTTACTACACCGGTAAGACCCACAAGATCGGTGAGGTCCATGAGGGCGCTGCCACCATGGACTGGATGGTTCAGGAGCAGGAGCGCGGCGTAACCATTACCTCCGCTGCTACCACGTGCTTCTGGAACAAGGACGGTAAGGACTACCGCATCCAGATCATCGACACCCCGGGCCACGTTGACTTCACCGCCGAGGTCGAGCGCTGCCTGCGCGTCCTCGATGGCGCTGTCGCCGTCTTCGACGCCGTTGCCGGCGTTCAGCCCCAGTCTGAGACCGTTTGGCGTCAGGCTTCTACCTTCAACGTCCCCCGCATCGCCTTCATCAATAAGTATGACCGCGTGGGCGCTGACTTCTTCAACGCTATCGAGACCATGAAGGATCGTCTCGACGCTAACGCCGTGGCCGCTCAGGTCCCGATGGGCGCCGAGGACAACTTCTGGGGCGTCATCGACCTGGTCACCATGACTGCATGGGACTTCAAGGCCGACGAGAAGGGTATGACCTACCCCGAGCCGATGGACGAGATCCCGGCTGAGTTCGCCGACATCGCTGCCACCAAGCGCGAGGAGCTCCTTGACGCTGCTGCCAGCTTTGACGACGAGCTCATGGAGAAGATCCTCATGGAGGAGGACTTCACCGTCGAGGAGCTTAAGGCCGCTCTGCGCAAGGGCGTTCTGGCCAACGAGCTCAACCTCGTCTTCGTGGGCTCCGCCTACAAGAACAAGGGCGTTCAGGAGCTGCTCGACGCTGTCGTCGACTACCTGCCCAGCCCGCTCGACGTTGAGGCCGTCACCGGTACCGATCCGGACACCGGCGAGGAGATCCAGCGTCATCCTTCCTTCGACGAGCCCTTCTCCGGCCTGGTCTTCAAGATCATGACCGACCCGTTCGTCGGTAAGCTCACCTACGTCCGCGTTTACTCCGGCCGCGCCGAGTCCGGCTCCTACGTTGTCAACGCTTCCAACGGTCAGCGCGAGCGCCTCGGCCGCATCCTCGAGATGAACGCCGCCGAGCGTATCGACCGTGACGACGCTGCCGCCGGCGACATCGTCGCTTGCGTCGGCTTCAAGAACTCCACCACCGGCGACACCCTGTGCGCCGAGGGCAAGGAGATCGTCCTCGAGAAGATCGAGTTCGCTAAGCCCGTTATCGACGTTGCCATCGAGCCCAAGACCAAGGCCGAGCAGGACAAGATGTCCCTGGCTCTGACCAAGCTCGCCGAGGAGGACCCGACCTTCCAGGTGTCCACCAACCACGAGACCGGCCAGACCATCATCGCCGGCATGGGCGAGCTGCACCTCGAGATCATCGTCGACCGTCTGCTCCGTGAGTTCAAGGTTGACGCTAACGTTGGTAAGCCCCAGGTTGCCTACCGCGAGACCGCTGGTCACGACGTCGAGAAGGCTGAGGGCAAGTTCGTCCGTCAGTCCGGCGGTCGCGGTCAGTACGGCCATGCCGTCATCAAGCTCGAGAAGATGGAGGAGGGCTTCGGCTACGAGTTCGTCAACGCTATCGTCGGCGGCGTCGTGCCCAAGGAGTACATCCCGTCCATCGACAAGGGCATCCAGGAGGCCCTGAACACCGGTGTTATCGCCGGCTTCCCGGTCCTCGACGTTAAGGTCACCCTGTTCGACGGTTCTTACCACGAGGTCGACTCCTCCGAGGCCGCCTTCAAGATCGCCGGTTCCATGGCTATCAAGGACGCCCTCAAGAAGTCCGATCCGCAGCTGCTCGAGCCGATCATGGCTGTCGAGGTCGAGACCCCCGAGCAGTACATGGGCGACGTTATGGGCAACCTCTCCGGTCGCCGCGGCAAGATCGAGGGCATGGAGGATCGCAAGAACACCAAGCTCATCCGTGCCAAGGTGCCGCTGGGCGAGATGTTCGGTTACGCTACCGACCTTCGCTCCCAGACCCAGGGCCGTGCATCCTACACGATGCAGTTCGACTCTTATGAGCCCGCGCCCAAGTCCATCGTGGACGAGGTCATGAGCAAGAACGCCTAAGTTCGAGCTCCCTGTTACGTAATCCGCGAGAACATCTCTCGCACTCTTTGGAGGTTTAAGTTGGCTACCCAGAAGATCCGCATTCGCCTCAAGGGCTATGATCACGAGGTCGTCGATCAGTCCGCGAAGCTCATCGTCGAGACCGCTCAGAAGACCGGCGCTCGCGTTTCCGGTCCTGTCCCCCTGCCCACCGAGCGCAACCTGTACACGGTTATCCGCTCGCCGCACGTGAACAAGGACTCCCGTGAGCAGTTCGAGATGCGCACTCACAAGCGCCTCATCGACATCCTCGACCCCACCTCGGGCACCGTTGATTCGCTCATGCGTCTCGACCTCCCCGCTGGCGTCGACATCGACATCAAGCTCTAAGCGATATCGCTCATAGCTTAAAGGGCCCCGCTGCCGTTACGGTAGCGGGGCCCTTTTGTTTAGCATGATGGGATTGGACCGCCGGATAAGGCTGCCGAGCGGCTGGCTGTGGCGCCCTATTCGCTCGCGGGACGCAGCGATGCCTCCTCAAAATGGAAGGATCGCAAACCGCCTTCCGTTTCGATACACGCGCGACCAAAGCCATCGACGGTTTTAAAGATGCCGCGTGCCAGCTCGTCGCCGGCAGGGGAACGGGCGATAACGTGCTCCCCAATCCAATTGAGGTGGGCGATATATTCGTCGTGGACGGGCGCGAGCGGACCGGCATCTTCTTCCTTGGCGTTGAGGCGCTCTGCCCAGGCATCTGCAGCGTCTATAACTGCGTGATAGACCTCATCGAGGAGCATGTCGACGGCAGGTACGCTCTCGTTGAGATCCGAGAGACCGATTGCCGGCAGGCCGCCATCGGGCACCTCTTGGGGCGCATAGTTCACATTGACGCCAATGCCGCAGACGGCGAAAGGTTTGCCTTCGTTATCGCGTGCGGCCTCGACCAGAATGCCGCCGAGCTTGCGTCCTCGCGCGACAAGGTCGTTGGGCCATTTAAGGCGAATCTCGTTTGCAAGACCCTGCTTTTCGAGTGCTTCAAGCACCGCTAGGCCGCTGACGGCGGCAAGACCAGAGAACTTTGCAGGATTAACGCATGGGCGCAGGACAATCGAAAGCAATAAGTTGCCGACGGTTGAGTCCCACTTGTGCCCGCGCCGGCCGCGTCCTGCTGTTTGAGCCCGGGCGGCAAGTCCTGTGCCGTGCGGCGCTCCCTGTTTTCCTGCTTCGAGCAGGTCATCGTTGGTCGATCCGGTTACGTCGACTATCGTTAATTTGGCATCCATAACGGTTGCTACCTCCTAAGTTAATAAGGCAATCGCGTAATGGTGTCGAGAGATAGACACAATGTGAAGCCTTTGTCGCATTTGGACAATTTAATGTTAACACGTCAACAACGACTAAAATGCGCTATCCTCTCTTGGTCGATGTAAACACGTCAACAACTCAAAGGAGGCTAGTGATGGGTTTCACGATTCTTGGAACAGGCTCGGCGCTTCCTGAGCGCAGTGTTTCCAATGACGAGCTGTCTGAGTTCCTCGATACCTCGGATGAGTGGATTTTTACCCGCACAGGTATCAAGAGCCGCCACGTCTGTACCACCGAGTCACTTGACGACCTTGCCGTAGCGGCGAGCGAGCGGGCACTCCAGGTGTCCGGAATCGACGCGAGCCAGCTGGATCTGATCGTCTGCTCGACGACGACGGGTGACCACCTTGTTCCCGCTGAGGCGTGTGCCGTTGCTGAGCGACTAGGAGCGGCGTGCCCTGCCTTCGATGTCTCGGCGGCCTGTGCCGGCTTCGTGTTTGCGCTCGATGTCGCCGAGGGCTATATCGAGCGCGGTCGTGCCGAGCGCGTGCTTATCGTTGCTGCTGAGCAGATGACGCGCGCGCTCGACTGGACCGACCGCGCCACCTGCGTGCTCTTTGGCGATGGGGCAGGCGCCGCAGTGATTGGGGCTGGGGGAGACAGTCCCCTTGCCGTTGAGCTTTCGACGGCGCCCGACGTCGAGACGTTACACGTTCCCGGTCTGGTCGGCACCTCGCCGTTTAAGGCTTCCGCAGATAGCAAGAGCGTGCTGTCCATGAATGGCCGCCGCGTGTTCAAGTTCGGCGTCAACGCCATCTGCGACACGGTCCATAAGCTTGCGGGCGATGCGGGCATTTCGGTCGAAGACATCGACCATTTTGTATTCCATCAGGCTAACGAACGAATCCTGAGTCAGGCGGTCAAGCGCCTCGGCGTGCCAGATGAGCGCGTGGTTCGAACGCTGCGCGAGACCGGCAACATTTCGAGCGCCTGCATTCCCTTTGCGTTTGACCGTCTGGCACGCACCGACGCACTGAATGCGGGCGACACCATCGCCCTCGTTGGATTTGGCGCCGGCCTGGATATAGGTGGCTATCTGCTTCGTTGGAAGTAGTTGCACATAGGAAAAAACGCCCCTAGGGCACAAACAAAGGAGAACTACCATGGCAGATCAGAAGACCTTCGAGCGCGTTTGCGACGTTATCCGCGAGACCGCCGGTCTTGACGATGTCGAGATGAAGCCCGAGTCCACGCTCGAGGAGATTGGTCTCGACAGCCTGGGCACCGTCGAGATCCTCGTCGCCGTCGAGGACGAGTTTGGCATCCAGCTCGATACCGAGGAGAACCCCAAGACGGTCGGCGAGTTCGCCGATACGGTCGAGGCGGCATTGGAGAAGTAGAGATGCTCAAGACTCCTCTCTGCGATCTGCTCGGCATCGAAAAGCCCGTGTTCCAGGGCGGTATGGCCTGGATTGCCGATGCCTCGCTGGCGTCCGCAGTGTCCGAGGCGGGTGGCTTAGGCATCATCGCGGCCATGAACGCCGACGCCAACTGGCTTCGCGACCAGATTCATGAGCTGCGCGCCAAGACGGATAAGCCCTTTGGCGTCAACGTCATGCTCATGAGCCCGTTTGCCGACGAGGTCGCGCAGGTCGTGATTGACGAGCGAGTGCCGGTCGTCGTGACGGGCGCCGGCAATCCCGCCAAGTACATGAAGGCGTGGAACGAGGCGGGCATCAAGGTCATCCCGGTCGTTGCCTCGGTGGCGCTGGCGCGTCTCGTGGCGCGTCGCGGGGCCACGGCGGTTGTTGCCGAGGGTACCGAATCGGGCGGCCATATTGGCGAGACCTCGACGATGGCACTGGTGCCGCAGGTCGTCGATGCGGTCGACATTCCCGTTGTGGCCGCCGGCGGTATTGCCGACGGCCGCGGCGTGGCGGCCGCCTTTATGCTGGGCGCCGAAGGCGTGCAAGTGGGTACGCGCTTTCTGGTCGCAGACGAGTGCACCGTCTCGGAGCAGTACAAAGAGATGGTCCTGAAGGCCAACGACACTTCGACGCGTGCGACCGGTCGCTCGACGGGACATCCAGTGCGCGCCCTCAAGAGCCCCTTCACCAACGCCTATGCCAAGAGCGAGGGTTCCGGCGCGAGTGCCGAGGAGCTCGGTGCTATGGGAACCGGTGCGCTGCGTAAGGCCGCCAAGGACGGCAACTACGAAGAGGGTTCGTTTTTGTGTGGACAGATTGCCGGCATGGTCAACGAGCGCCAGAGCGCACGCGAAATCGTTGACGACCTGGTCGATGGCGCCGAGCACGTCCTGAAGGGTGCGTGCGCATGGGTGGCGTAGCGTTTTTGTTTGCCGGCCAGGGTGCCCAGCACCCCGCGATGGGCGTCGACTTGATCGAGACATCGCCGGCGGCTGCCGAGGTGTTCGCCATTGCCGATGAGGTGCGCCCGGGGACGAGCGAGCAGTGCCGGAGCGCCTCCAAGGAGGAGCTCTCGCAGACCGAGAACACGCAGCCTTGCGTGTTCGTGCACGACCTGGCAGCGGCTGCCGCCCTGCGTGAGCGCGGCGTGGTACCTGCCGCCTGTGCGGGATTCTCGCTGGGCGAGGTCGCCGCGCTCACCTTTGCGGGGGCGTTCGATACGCGAGCGGGCTTTGAGCTCGTGTGCGAGCGCGCGGCGCTGATGGCCGCGGCTGCCGAGCGCCATCCGGGCGGCATGCGCGCCGTCATCAAGCTCGATGCGGCGCAAGTCGAGGGCCTGGCAAAACAGGCCGGCGAGGACTGCTGGCCAGTCAACTACAACAGCCCACAGCAGACGGTTGTGGCCGGAGCGCCCGAGGCGCTGCAGGAGCTCGACGTCCTAGTAAAAGAGGCTGGCGGCCGCGCCATGAAGGTCGCGGTGTCGGGTGCATTTCATAGCCCCTATATGGCCGAGGCGACCTGTGGCCTTGCCGCATATATTGAGGCCGGTCACGCGCCGTCCCCGTTGCTCATTCCTGTTTTGGCAAATATGACAGCGGCGCCCTATCCGGCGGATCCCCAGACGGCATCGGATGTCTTGGCCAATCAGGTGAGCCATGCCGTACGCTGGGTCGATACGCTGCATGCTCTGCAGGATCAAGGCATCGACACATTTATTGAGGTCGGCCCCGGCAAAACGCTGTCCGGCCTGGTCAAGCGTACGCTGAGCGACGTTCGTGTGTATTCGTGCGAGACGGCCGAGCAGGTCGCAGCTATTGCCGACGAGCTCGCATAGTCCACAGGGCTGTAACCCGAAAGGAATGACATGGGCAACTTGAACAATGGCGCGCTCGAGCGCAACGACTCACGTCGCGTGGCACTGGTCACGGGCGGCTCGCGGGGTATCGGCCGCGCCTGCGCTATCGGTCTGGCGGAGGATGGCTACGATATCGCCGTCGTCTATGCCGGCAGCGTCGATGCGGCGCGCGAGACGTGCGACGCCTGCGAGGCGGCTGGCGCCACGGCGCGCTCATATCAATGCGACGTGGCCGACCCCGCTGCCGTCAACGCGTGCGTGGAAGCGGTCCTCAACGACTTTGACTCCATTTGGGCGCTCGTCAACAACGCTGGCATCACCCGCGATGGCCTGCTCATGCGCATGGGCGATGACGCCTTCGATCGCGTGCTCGATGTCAACCTTAAAGGAACGTTTAACACGACGCGCGCGCTCACCAAGACCTTTATGCGCCAGCGCGGCGGCTGCGTCGTCAACATGAGCTCGGTTGTGGGCCTGATGGGCAATGCCGGGCAGGCCAACTACGCTGCCTCCAAGGCGGGCCTGATCGGCCTGACCAAGGCGGTGGCGCGCGAGCTTGCGCCCCGCGGTGTACGAGTGAACGCGGTCGCCCCCGGGTTTGTCGAGACAGATATGACGGCAAAGCTTTCGGAAAAGGTTCGTGCGGCAACCGAGGAGCAGATTCCCCTTAAGCGCATGGCGCGCCCCGAGGAAGTGGCCGGCGTGGTGCGCTTTTTGGCGAGCGATGCGGCTTCCTACATTACGGGCGAGGTTGTACGCGTTGACGGCGGAATGGCGATGTAGAAATCAGGGCCGAAGAACGGCTTGGATGAGGAGACCATGATGGAACAGAGAGTTGCAATCACCGGCATAGGTGCCGTATCGCCGCTCGGCAACACCGCGCTTGCCACCTGGGCGGCAATGTGCGCTGGCACGTGCGGCATCGGCCCGATTACGCACTTCGATACCGATGCATTTGCCGTCAAGGTGGCGGCCGAGGTCAAGGGCTTTGACGGCAACGAGTACTTTGGCAAGCGTGACGCCAAGCATCTGGACCCCTGCGTTCAGTTTGCGATGGCGGCTTCGGACGAGGCAATGCACGATGCGGGCTTTGATGTCGAAGGCGCCATCGATCGCGAGCGCCTGGGCGTCTACGTGGGCTCGGGCGTGGGCGGCATGACGACGCTCGTCGATAACGTCCATACGATTGCCGACCGTGGGCCCCGCCGCGCATCGCCTTACATGATCGCGATGATGATCCCCAACATGGCATCGGGCAACATCGCAATCCGTCACAAAGCAAAGGGGCCGACCCTGCCCGTGGTGACCGCGTGCGCCACCTCGGCCCATGCGGTGGGCGAGGCGTTCCGCGCCATCAAGCACGGCTATGCCGACGCGATCCTCGCGGGCGGCGCCGAGGCTGCAATTATCCCCGATGCCGTTGCGGGCTTTACGTCCTGCCGCGCATTGACCACCAACCCCGATCCCGCGACGGCCTGCCGTCCGTTCGATGCAGACCGCGACGGCTTTGTGATGGGCGAGGGCGCCTGCGTGCTCGTGCTCGAGAGCATGGAACATGCGCAGACGCGCGGTGCGCACATTTATGCCGAGGTCGTGGGCTACGGCAACACCGATGATGCCTATCACATCACGAGCCCTGATCCCGAGGCTGCCGGCATTGCCCGCGCGATATCGCTGGCGGTGACCGAGGGCGACGTCAAGCCATCCGAGGGTCTCTACATCAATGCCCACGGCACATCGACCAAGCTCAACGATTCGTCCGAGACGGCGGGCATTAAGCGTGCGCTCGGCGAGGACGCGGCGCGCGCCGCGCACGTCTCGTCGACTAAGTCGATGACCGGCCACATGATCGGTGCCACGGGCGCCATCGAGGTCATGGCCTGCGCCATGGCGCTCGAGCAGGGCGTGGTGCCGCCGACCATTAACTACCGCACGCCCGATCCCGCCTGCGATCTTGACTACACGCCCAATCGCGCAGTTCGCGCCGACCTTACCTGGGCGCTTTCGACCAACCTAGGCTTTGGCGGGCACAACGCCGCCATCGCGCTGCGTAGATATACGAGGAGCTAGAGCATGGATTCCAAAAGACTTGCCGAGATAGCCGATGTTATGGAGGACCGCGGCCTCACGCGCGTACGCGTTGAGGAGCCCGATGGCACCGCGGTCGAACTCGAGCGCGCGAGCGCCGCACAGCCGGTTGCCGTGCCCATGCCCATGCCGAGCGCTATGGCCGCTCCAGTTGCAGCTCCCACAGTCGCGCCTGCCGCACCGGAGCCCGCCGCGCAGACACCTGCCGCCGCACCGGAGCCCAAGGGCACCGAGGTGACCGCTCCCATGGTCGGTGTTTTCTATGCTGCCCCGGCGCCGGGCGACGAGCCGTTTGTGCACGTGGGCTCTAAGGTCAAGGCCGGCGAGACCCTCTGCATCATCGAGGCCATGAAGGTTCTCAACGAGGTGACGGCCGAGGCAGACGGCGAGGTGCTCGAGATCTGCGTGGCCGACGGCGACCTCGTGGAGTTTGGCAGCTGCCTCATGAGAATCGGATAGGTGATATCCATGAACAAAGAAGAGCTCAAGAAGCTGTTGCCGCATCGCGAGCCGATGCTTTTGCTCGACGAAGCCGAGCTGGTGGGCGACGAGGCCCACGGCAAGATCACGATTACGGGTGACGAGTACTTTTTGCAGGGGCATTTTCCGGGAAACCCGGTGGTCCCCGGCGTGATTCAGTGCGAGATGCTCGCCCAAAACTGTTGCGTGCTGCTGATGGGCGATGAGGAAGCGCGCGGCGCGACGCCGTTCTACACGAGTCTGGACAAGGTGCGCTTTAAGCGTCCGGTGCGCCCGGGCGACACGGTTGATCTGGTGTGCACCATCACGCGTGCGCGCGGGCCGTTCCGCTTTGCGACGGGTACTGCGAGCGTCAACGGTGAGGTTTGCTGCCGCGCCGATATGTCTTTTGCACTCATGCACGAAAGTTAAGGAAGGCTTCATGTTCGACAAAGTGCTCATCGCCAACCGCGGCGAAGTCGCGGTCCGTGTTATCCGCGCGTGCCGCGATATGGGCATCAAGACCGTCGCCGTCTACTCCACGGCCGATGCGGACGCGCTGCACGTGCAGCTTGCCGACGAGGCGTATTGCATCGGCGGCCCGCGTCTTGCCGAGAGCTACCTCAACGACGATGCTGTGCTCACCTGTGCCGTGAAGTCGGGAGCTAAGGCAATTCATCCCGGCTATGGCTTTTTCTCCGAGAAGGCGAGCTTCGTGCGCGACTGCGACAAGTATGGCCTGGCGTTTGTTGGTCCTTCGGCCAAGGTGATCGACAGCATGGGCGACAAGGACGCCGCACGTCGAACGGCTGCCGCGGCGGGCGTGCCCATCGTGCCGGGCTGCGATTTGCTCAAAAGTCCCGAGGAGGCAACGGCCGAGGCTGAGCGCATTGGCTGCCCCGTGCTTATTAAGGCGCGTGCGGGCGGCGGCGGTCGCGGTATTCGTAAGGTCGAGCGCGTGGAAGATGCGGCAAAGGCCTTTATTGAAGCACGAGCCGAGGGCGAGGCCGTTTTTGGCGACGGCGAGTGCTACATGGAGAAGTTCGTCGCGCCGGCGCATCACGTTGAGGTACAGATTATGGCCGATAAGCAGGGCCATGTGTTTTCGCTCGGCGAGCGCGAGTGCTCGGTGCAGCGGCGCAACCAAAAGCTAATCGAGGAGAGCCCCGCGCCGTGCCTCGACGGACACGACGACATTCGTGCTCGCATGCACAAGGCAGCGCGTGACCTGGCTCGTGCCGTCGGCTACGAAGGAGCCGGTACCATCGAGTTCCTGTATTCGGACGACGGCAATTTCTACTTTATGGAAATGAACACGCGCTTACAGGTGGAGCATCCGGTTACGGAGTTTGTGACCGATACCGACTTGGTCAAGTGGCAGCTGCGCGTGGCGGCCGGCCAGCCTCTGCCCTTTGAGCAGGAGGACATGCCGGTCCGCAACCATGCTATGGAGTGCCGCATCAATGCCGAAACGCCGGACTTTCTGCCGTCATGCGGAACGGTCACCGCGTTGCGTGTGCCGGGTGGTCCGCGCGTGCGCTGGGATTCCGCCATGTTTGCCGGTGCGAAAGTTCCGCCGTACTACGACTCCATGCTCGGCAAGCTCATCGTGTGTGCGCCCACGCGTGACGGCGCCATTCGCAAGATGCGCTCGGCCCTGGGCGAGCTCGTGATTGAGGGCGTGAGCGAAAACAGCGAGCTTCAGCTCGACGTGCTGGCAAACGACGAGTTCTTGTCGGGCATGTATCACACCGATCTAATGGGGCATCTCTATGCTGATGAATAGAAAAGCGAAGACGGTCAACGTCCTCGAGGGACCGATGACCGAATCGTGCGCCGAGTTTCCCGCGCGCCACGTGTTTATCAAGTGCCCGGAGTGCCGCCGCGTGATCGATGAGGCGCGCCTGCACGACAACCTCGAGGTCTGCCCTCGTTGCGGCAAACACTTTCGCGTGAGCGGGCGCGACCGCATGCGCATGACGATTGACGAGGGCACGTTTGAGGAATGGGATGCCAGTCTGGCGCCGGAGGACTTCCTTTCGTTTCCCGGCTATGCCGACAAGCTCAAGAGCGTGAGCGAACGTTCGGGCGAGCGCGATGCCGTTGTGTGCGGCAAGGGCAAAATCTGCGGTTGCGATACGGCGCTCTTCTTTATGGACGCCAACTTTATGATGGGCTCGATGGGTTCCGTGGTGGGCGAGAAGATCTGCCGCACATTTGAGCGTGCGACCGAGCTGGGACTGCCGGTCGTTGGCTTTACCGTATCGGGTGGCGCCCGCATGCAGGAGGGCGTGACCTCGCTCATGCAGATGGCCAAAATCTCTGCGGCGGTTAGGCGCCATAGCGAGGCGGGCGGCCTGTATATCACGGTGCTCACTGACCCCACGACCGGAGGCGTAACCGCGAGCTTTGCCATGGAGGGCGATATTATCCTGGCCGAGCCCGATGCCCTGACGGCATTTGCCGGCCCGCGCGTGATCGAGCAGAACATGCACAAGCGCCTGCCCAAGGGATTCCAGCGCTCCGAGTTTTTGCTGGAGCACGGCTTTTGCGATGCCGTTGTTCCGCGTGGCGAGATTGCGCTCACGGTAGGCGAGCTGCTGGCGCTGCACGAAGGGCACGCGCCCGGCCTGGGGGCACCGCATGAGATCGTGCATACGGGTCGCCGCGGCAAAAAGCTGGGACACTTGTTCAAGCGCTCGGCCGCACCAAAAACCGCGCTCGAGATTGTCAAACAGACCCGCTCGGCAGATCGCGCCACGGCAGGCGAGATGATCTCGCTGGGCCTGGATGGATTTGTGGAGCTGCACGGCGACCGCTACTTTGGCGACGACGCTGCTGTGGTGGCTGGCATTGGCTGGAAAGACGGACGCCCCGTAACGGTCATCGCCATCGAGCGCGGCACCACGACCAAAGAGCGCATGCGTCGCAACTTTGGTATGGCACATCCCGAGGGCTACCGCAAAGCGCGTCGCCTGATGCGCCAGGCCGAAAAGTTTGGTCGACCGGTTCTGTGCCTGGTCGATACTTCGGGCGCGTTTTGCGGCATCGGTGCCGAGGAACGCGGCCAGGGTGAGGCGATTGCTCAGAACCTCATGGAGATGAGCGGCCTTAAGACGCCGATTGTCTCGGTGGTGACAGGCGAGGGCGGCTCTGGTGGCGCGCTGGCGCTGTCCGTGGCCGACCGCATCCTGATGCTCTCGAGCTCGGCCTATTCGGTCGTGAGCCCCGAGGCCTGTGCGTCGATCCTGTGGAAGGATACCGAGCGCGCGAATGAGGCCGCCGAGGCGCTTAAGCTCACGGCCCCCGATCTGCTGGCGCTCGGCATCATTGACGGCATTGTTGACGATAAGGGCCTGTCGCATGAGGAGATCGCCGGTGCCGTCATGTCCTCGGCATTTGATGCCTTCGATGCGCTTGGGCAGCTCGACGACGCGACCCTCACAAACCTCCGCTACGAAAAGTACCGCGCAATCGGTCAGTACCGCACGATGTGACAAAGGGGCAGCCCGCATGTCACATTGGGAAAGGCGTTCCATGTCACAAGTTTCTAACACCACGTTTGCAACGACGGTTTCATCAAACGCCATGGCCGTGGTGGACTATCTGTCCAAAAGCATGATGTCGGCGTTGCCGTTTATTGTCTGCGCGGCGTTGTTCCGCACCGTCGCCGTCATTATGGGCGAAGGCATGCTGGGCCTGTGGTCTGCCGATTCCGAAATCTATCGCCTGTTCTACAGTTGGCTCTATAACGCCGGCTACTACTTTTTGCCCATCTATCTTGGTTGGGCGGCCGCCCGCCAGCTCGGTTGCTCGGAGCAGCTGGGTATGATGCTGGGCGGCGTATTGATTGCGCCCGATCTGCTCAAGCTCGTCGATGCCGCATCGACGACGGGGGCATCGATGACTTCCGTGTATGGTCTGCTTCCCGCGCCGGTCAACGATTACACGACGACTGTTATTCCGGTTCTCATCTCGGTGCCCGTGCTATGGCGAGTGGAGTGTTTCTTTAAGCGCGTTATCCCTAAGGCCGTGGCGTTTTCGTTCGTTCCGTTTGCAACCATGCTTGTCATGGTTCCGGTTTCGCTGTGCATTACGGCGCCGGCGGGCAGCTATCTGGGCATGCTGTTGGGCCAGCTTATGTTTATGCTTGGCAATTCCGGTGGCATCGTGTCGCTGCTCACGCTCATGGGGCTTGCCGCGGGTTGGGAGTTTCTTAAGATTGCAGGCGTCAGCAACGTTGTCCTATCGCTTGCCTATGCTCAGTTTATGAGTGTGGGAACGGATTCGTGCATCCTGATCGCCGCGACGATGGCGACGTTCGCCGTTTGGGGCATGCCCTTTGGCGCGTCGCTCCGCGTTGCGGATAAGGACGAGAAGGCACTCATGCTGGGCTATTCAATCTCGGGTATTCTTGGCGGCGTAAGCGAGCCGGCGCTGTACGGTTGCGGCTTTAAATATGGCAGGTGCCTGACGTACATGGCCATTGGCGGCGCCGTCGGAGGCCTTGTTGCGGCCGTGGGCCACGTTACGGCCTATACCATCGGCATGACGAATGTCCTTATGGTCATTGGCTTTGCCACGGGCGGCATCTCGAACCTGCTGTGGTGCTGCGTTGCCGGCGGTGTGGCATTTGCGGTGTCTGCGGCGCTGAGCTACTGCTTTGGCGTGGTGCCGGCGCAGGGACAGGCGGCAGAAGACGGGGCCGATTCACCCGAAACAGTGGCGAGCGCTGCTGAAGTAAGCGCATAAACCTGTGCGACAAAAGGACGATTCTTTTGTCATGCTCCAAGGCCGTGGCCCGTGCGGGCTGCGGCCTCTTTGTATCTGGGAGACAAAGTGGCTACACTACAATCCGTTTGAGCAATAGATATATAGGTAGTACCGTGGGGGCGGATGCAGATGGTCGAGTGGATAGTTAAGCGCGCGCAGGGCGATCGTGCGCGTGTGGGCACGTTAGCGGGCATGGTGTGTATTGTCGCCAATGTGGCGCTTTGTGCTGCGAAGGGCGCAATCGGTGTGGTTTCGGGATCGGTTTCGATTGTGGCGGATGCCATGAACAACCTGTCCGATGCCAGCTCGAATATCGTGAGCGTGCTGGGCTTTAAGCTGGCGAGCAAGCCCGCCGACCCCGAGCATCCATACGGCCATGGTCGCTACGAGTACCTCTCGGGTCTTGTCGTGGCGGCGCTCGTGCTTCTCATTGGCCTTGAACTGGTGAAGTCCTCGTTTGAGCGTATCATCCACCCCGAACCTGTCGAGTTCTCGCTTGCCCTGGTGGCAGTCCTGGCGCTTTCGATGGTTGTTAAGCTGTGGATGGCGGCGCTCAACCAAAAGCTCGGCGACCGTATCGAGTCCGAGACACTGCATGCGACTGCCCAGGATTCCAAGAACGATGTTCTTGCCACAGGCGCCGTGCTGGCATGTGCAATTGTTTCGCAGGTGACGCACATCAATCTTGACGCATGGGTTGGCCTTGCCGTTGGCGCCTATATTGGCTGGAGCGGCTTTGAACTTATTCAAGATACGGTGAGCCCGCTTTTGGGTCAGTCGCCCGATCCTAAGCTGGTCAAGCACATTCGAGACAAGATCATGAGCTATCCCGGCGTTTTGGGAGTTCACGATTTGATGGTTCACGACTACGGCCCGGGCAGGAAGTTCGCAAGCGCTCACGCCGAGATGGCAGCCGAGGCCAGCCCGCTGGAAAGTCACGACACGCTCGATAACATCGAGCAGTCGTTTAGGAACGAAGACGGCATGATTGTCACACTTCACTACGACCCCATCGTGACCGACGATCCAAAGGTGGCGAGCATGCGCTTGCGCATCAACGCTATGGCTCAAGAGATCGATAGCCGCCTTTCGATTCATGATTTGCGCTGTGTGCCGGGCCCCACGCACACCAACGTGATCTTTGACTGCGTGCGTCCCTCGGATCTGCAGATGAGTGCCGAAGACTTAAAGCACGCGCTGGCGAAACGTGTCGAATCCGAATATCCCAAGTCGATTGCCAAGATCACGATCGACGAAGACTATGTAGGCCATACCCACGAGTAGAGCCGCGCCGATAAAGCTAGTTATATAGAAGGGGAGAGCATGAAGCGTCTATATCTACTCCGCCACGGCCAGACAGAATTCAACGTTAAAAAGCTCGTCCAGGGTCGCTGCGATTCACCGCTCACCGATCTGGGCCGTCATCAGGCACAGACAGCAGCCGCATGGCTAAAGGCCCACGGCGTTGTCCCCGACAAAGTAGTCTCGTCGCCTTTGGGTCGAGCCATGGACACAGCTCAGCTCGTCGCAACCGAACTCCTCGGCGCAGACGCAGCAGCCGAGCCCTGCAAAGGCATCATCGAGCGCTGCTACGGCACCTTCGAGGAAGGCCCGCACGACGCGCTGCCCACCGACGTCTGGGATCCGGGCGAGGACCTGGTCCCCTTCGGAGTAGAAGGAAGCCGCGCGCTGCAAGAGCGCATGGTAGACACCCTCACCAATATCATGGGCGCCGAGGGCATAGAAACCCTCCTAGCAGTAAGCCACGGCAGCGCCAGTCGCCAATTCATCAAGGCTGCAGCCCCAGAGGGCTTCGAGCTCCCAGCAAAACTCCCCAACTGCGCCATCATGGTCTTCGATTTTGACGATACGCGAGAAGAGGACGATACGCCCCAATGCAAGTTCACCTTGCAACAAATTGTGGATCCCCAACAAAGTAATTAGCTGAGCGAGCAGAGTTAAGCAGACATCAACGTGTCGTCTCCCGAGCTTGGCAGAGGGGCGGCGAAATATATTAAGTTTGTCGCGAGTTCCGCACGCAAAGGAAAGCACTTAATGTGCTTTCCGTCTTGCGCAGGACTGTAGAGCAGCAAACTTAATATATTTCGCCGCCCCTCTGCCAAGCCCAGGCGACTCCACGCACTTTACCTGCGTAAACAATGTGAGTGAAATATGAATCTCGATGGATACGCCCGCAGCCGTGTATACTAAACAGCTGTGTGAAACCAGGGGAGTATTCTGGCTGGACAAAATGCCTGCTTAATAGGGTTGTCAGGTAGTCCGGACGCAATACAAGGCTGGGGAGCACGTCGTATAAGTAGTGGTCCTCTAGGGGCGTACGCTCGGTGGTGTACGCATTGTCCCAAGACCACGCGAGAGTTGGGATCATATCTTGATCAGCATGATTCTCGGCCGCAAGATTGGCATGACCCAGGTTTGGGACGAGGACGACAACGTCGTTCCCGTCACGGTCATCCAGGCTGGCCCCTGCGCTGTCTCGCAGGTTAAAACTCAGGCAACCGACGGCTATGACGCCGTCCAGATCGGTTTCGGCGACATCAAGGCCAAGAACGTGAACAAGCCCATGGCTGGTCACTTCGCCAAGGCTGGCGTCGAGCCTGTTCGCTTCCTTCGTGAGGTCCGCGTCGAGAACGGCGAGGAGCACAAGGTCGGCGAGGTCGTCACCGTCGCTGATTTCGCTGATGTCGAGAAGGTCGACGTCATCGGTACCTCCAAGGGTAAGGGCTTCCAGGGTCGCATCAAGCGCTGGGGTCAGCGCCGCGGTCCTATGACGCATGGTTCTCACTTCCAGCGTCACCCCGGTTCTATCGGTCAGTGCGCCTATCCTGCGCGCGTCCTCAAGGGCGTCAAGATGGCCGGTCACATGGGTAACGAGCGCGTTACCGTCAAGAACCTTTCCGTTGTCCGCATCGATGCCGAGCAGAACCTCATCTTGGTCAAGGGCGCTGTCCCGGGTGCCAAGAATGGTCTCGTCGCCATCCGTATGGCCTAAGGGCCCAGCCCATTTAGCCCAGCGTCATACCAAGGAGAACACTTAAATGGCAAAGTTTGAAGTAAAGAACAGCGAGGGCAAGAAGGTCGCCGAGGCCGAGCTCGCCGCTGAGGTGTACGGCATCGAGCCGAACATCCACGTTATGCACCACATCGTCAAGTGCCAGATGGCCTCTTGGCGTCAGGGCACCCAGTCCGCTAAGGGCCGCTCTGAGGTTTCCGGTGGCGGCAAGAAGCCTTGGCGTCAGAAGGGCACCGGCCGTGCCCGCCAGGGTTCCATCCGTGCTGCCCAGTGGCGTCACGGTGGCGTTGTCTTCGCCCCCAAGCCCCGTTCCTACGCTAAGCGTATGAACAACAAGGAGGTCAAGCTGGCTATGCGCTCCGCGCTGTCCGCCAAGCTGGCCGATGGCGAGCTCGTGCTCGTCGACGACTACGGCTTCGAGAAGCCTTCCACCAAGGCTGCCGTCGCCATGCTCAAGGCTCTCGGCCTTGAGGGCAAGCGTCTGACCATCATCGTTCGCGATGAGGACGTCAACGCCTACCTGTCGTTCCGCAACATTCCCAAGACGTTCATCATCACCGCTGACGAGGCCAACACCTACGATCTCGTCAACAACAACGCCGTGCTGATGCCCGCCGACATCGCCGCTCACTTCGGGGAGGTGCTTGCATAAATGACCGCCCACGAGATCATCATCCGTCCGATCGTGTCCGAGCGTTCCTTCTCCGGCATGGAGCTGAACAAGTACACGTTCGAGGTCGCCAAGGATGCTAACAAGTATCAGATCAAGGACGCTGTCGAGGAGATCTTCGGCGTCAAGGTCGTTCGCGTGAACACCCTGACGGTCAAGCCCAAGACCAAGCGCGTGCGCTATGTCGCCGGCAAGACCCGTTCTTGGAAGAAGGCCATCGTCACGCTGGCCGAGGGCGACACCATCGAGGTCTTTGGCAACCAGGCCTAAGACTCGCTGCTGTTTAGTGAGCTCATGCCTCCCAAAAAGGGGAGGCGAGAGCTCAAGGTTTTGGGCGTATAAAATGGACACGCCCGGAACCGTGTATACGTCCGGTGTCATCGCACCCGAGGCAGAACCTCGAATCCCTGTCTGCGATGGCTAACGGATTCCTATTGAAAGGGATTGTAATGGCTGTAAAGCACCTTAAGCCGACCTCCGCTGGTAGGCGTTGGCAGACGATCTCCGACTTCTCCGAGATCACCTGCACCAAGCCCGAGAAGTCTCTTCTCGAGCCCCTGCCCAAGAAGGCCGGTCGTAACAACAACGGCCGCATCACCACCCGCCACCAGGGCGGCGGCGTGAAGCGTCGTTACCGCGTGATCGACTTCAAGCGCAACAAGGACGGCGTGCCCGCCAAGGTTGCCACGATCGAGTACGATCCGAACCGTTCCGCTCGCATCGCTCTGCTGCACTACGCTGACGGTGAGAAGCGCTACATCCTGGCCCCCAAGGGCCTCGAGGTCGGTCAGACCATCATGTCCGGTTCTGACGCCGACATCAAGCCGGGCAACGCTCTGCCCCTCGCCGACATCCCCGTCGGTACGCTCATCCACGCCGTCGAGTTCCAGCCGGGCAAGGGCGCTGCTATCGCCCGTTCCGCCGGTAACTCCTGCCAGCTGATGGGTAAGGAGGGCAAGTACGCTATCGTCCGTATGCCTTCCTCCGAGATGCGCCGCATCCTCGTTACCTGCCGCGCCACCGTCGGTGAGGTCGGCAACGCCGATCACTCCAACATCGTCATCGGCAAGGCCGGCCGTAAGCGTCACATGAACGTGCGCCCGACCGTCCGCGGTACCGTCATGAACCCTGTCGACCACCCGCACGGCGGTGGCGAGGGCAAGAACCACACCTCTGGTCGTCCCTCCGTTACCCCCTGGGGTAAGCCGACGAAGGGCCTTCGTACGCGCAAGAAGAAGAAGGTCTCGAACCAGCACATCATTCGTCGCCGTAAGAAGTAATTTCGGATACCGAGTTTTAGGAGAAAGCACTTATGAGCAGAAGTCTCAAAAAGGGCCCGTTCGTGGAGACTCGCCTTCTCTCGCGTATCACCGCGATGAACGAGGCTGGCAAGAAGGACGTCGTGAAGACCTGGTCCCGCGCGTCCACCATCTTCCCCGAGATGGTTGGTCACACCATCGCCGTCCACGACGGCCGCAAGCATGTGCCCGTGTATGTTACCGAGTCCATGGTTGGTCACAAGCTCGGCGAGTTCGCGCCGACTCGTACGTTCCGTGGCCACAAGGCCAAATAGGGGGTTAACCGTAAATGGCAACTAAGTCTATTGAAACTGAGGCCACCGAGGTTCGCGCTGTCGCTAAGTACGTGCGTGTTTCCCCCAGCAAGGCCCGCCTGGTGGTCGATCTGATCCGCCGCAAGCCTGTCGCTCAGGCCTTCGACATCCTCCACTTCTGCGACCGCGCCGTCGCCGTGGATGTCGAGAAGGTTCTCCGTTCCGCCGTTGCGAACGCCGAGAACAACAACGGTCTGCGTGCCGACAACCTGGTTGTCGCCGCTGCCTATGTTGACGAGGGTCCGACGCTTAAGCGCATCCGTCCCCGCGCCAAGGGTTCCGCTTCTCGCATTCTGAAGCGTACTTCCCACATCACCGTCGTCGTTGCTCCTCGAAAGGAGGCGTAAAGCTGTATGGGTCAGAAAGTCTACCCCACCGGCTTCCGTCTTGGCATCACCGAGAACTGGCGCTCCCGCTGGTTCGCAGAGAAGGATTACGCTAAGACCCTCGGTAACGATCTCGAGATCCGCAGGTACCTCGAGAAGCGTCTTTCCCGCGCAGCTGTCTCCCGCGTCGAGATCGAGCGCGCTGGCGACAAGGTGAAGGTCATCATCCTCACCGCTCGCCCCGGCGTTGTCATCGGTAAGAAGGGTGCCGAGATCGATACCCTCCGCACCGAGCTCGAGAAGGTCGCTGGCGTCTCCAAGGGCCAGCTCTCCGTCGACGTTGTCGAGATCAAGCGCCCCGAGCTCGACGCCAACCTCGTTGCTCAGTCTATCGCCGAGCAGCTCGAGGGCCGCGTTGCCTTCCGTCGCGCTATGCGCAAGGCTGTCCAGTCCGCCCGCAAGGCCGGCGCTAAGGGCATCCGTATCCAGTGCTCCGGTCGTCTCGGCGGCGCCGAGATGGGCCGTCGTGAGTGGTACCGCGAGGGTCGCGTGCCTCTGCACACCCTCCGTGCCAAGATCGACTACGGCACGGCTGTCGCCAGCACCACCATGGGCGCTTGCGGCGTGAAGGTCTGGATCTACCTGGGCGAGAAGCTCCCGGGCCAGCCTGTTCCCAACCCTGCACTCGAGGGCTCTTCCCGTCCTCGTCGTCGTAACTCCGAGAGGAGGGGTCAGTAGTGCTTGCCCCTAAGCGTATTCTTCACCGCAAGGTGCAGCGTGGCTCCATGAAGGGCCAGGCCAAGGGTAATACCGAGCTGCATTTCGGCGAGTTTGGTATCCAGGCTCTCGAGGCCCATTGGATCACCAACCGTCAGATCGAGGCCGCTCGTATTGCCATGACCCGCTACATGAAGCGTGGCGGTCGTGTCTACATCACGATTTTCCCCGATAAGCCCATCACCAAGAAGCCTGCCGAGACTCGCATGGGTTCTGGTAAGGGTAACCCCGAGGAGTGGGTGGCCGTCGTCAAGCCCGGCCGCATCATGTTCGAGGTCAAGGGCGTGCCCGAGGAGGTCGCTCGCGAGGCTCTGCGTCTTGCACAGCACAAGCTTCCCATCAAGACCAAGATTGTTGCTGCTAAGAACGCTGAGCAGCGCATCGAGAAGGAGATGGCTGAGGAGGCCGCTCTCGAGGCCAAGTGGGCTGCTGAGGACGCCGCCGCCGCCAAGGAGGAGAACTAATGAAGCCCGCAGAGATTCGTGAGCTCTCGGACGCTCAGCTCGTTGAGAAGCTGAAGGAAATGCGCGCCGAGCTCTTTAACCTTCGTTTCCAGATGGCCACCAGCCAGCTGGACAACACCGCTCGCGTCAACACCGTGAAGAAGGACATCGCTCGCGTCCTCACGGAGCAGCGCGCCCGCGAGATCGCAGCGGAGAAGTCCGCTGTCGCCGAGTAGGACCTAAGGAGAGAACATGACTGATTCGCGTAACTCGCGTAAGGTCCGTACGGGTGTCGTTACCTCCGTCTCCGGTGCCAAGACCATTGTTGTCACCATCACCGAGCGCAAGCGTCACCCCAAGTACGGCAAGATGATGACCAGCTCCAAGAAGCTGCACGCTCACGACGAGGAGTGCACGGCTGGCGTGGGCGACACCGTCCGCGTTATGGAGACCCGTCCTATGTCCAAGATGAAGCGTTGGCGCCTCATCGAGGTCGTCGAGCGCGCTAAATAAGCAGTCGCTCATACGACTTGTACGTTTCCGAAGATGTGCGTATGCCTGGCTTGCATACCACGGGCCGTATAAAGGCTGCGCACCTCTCTTCGGTTCTTAGTTCGGAGGAACATCTACCATGATTCAGATGCAAACCATGCTGAACGTCGCCGACAACTCCGGCGCTCGCAAGATTCGCTGCATCAAGGTGCTTGGCGGTTCCAAGCGTCGTTATGCAGGCATCGGCGATGTGTTCATCGGTGCTGTCCAGGAGGCTACCCCTGGCGCCAACGTCAAGAAGAAGGACGTTGTCCGTTGCGTCGTCGTTCGCACCGTTAAGGAGATCCGCCGCAAGGATGGCTCCTACATTCGCTTTGATGAGAACGCCTGCGTTGTCATCAACAACGATGGTTCGCCCGTCGGCACCCGTATCTTCGGGCCTGTCGCTCGCGAGCTTCGTGACAAGAAGTACATGAAGATCGTCTCGCTCGCTCCCGAGACCCTGTAGTTAGGGGAGATATATGTATATCAAGAAGGGCGATAAGGTCCAGGTTCTCTCTGGTAAGGATCGCGGCAAGCAGGGCGTTGTCCTGCGTGCTCTCCCTGCAGAGAACAAGGTCGTTGTCGAGGGCGTTTCGGTCGTCAAGAAGGCCGTCAAGCCCAACGCTGCCAACCAGCAGGGCGGCATCGTTTCGCAGGAGGCCCCCATCGACGCCTCCAACGTCAATCTCGTTTGCCCCGAGTGCGGTAAGGTTACCCGCGTCGGTCACGAGAAGGACGGCAAGAACAAGCTGCGCGTCTGCAAGAAGTGCGGCTACAAGTTCTAAGCTGCCCGCAACATCAAGTTGCTAGCAAAGGCCCGGATGCCCCACGGCACCCGGGCCTTTTTCTATTCCTACTCATTGGGGACAGACTTAAATGAGTACCCTAACTGGGTAAGCATAAATGAGCGGGTCGTGCTGTATAAATTGCTTGTGTGCGCGTTTATGCGCGTTAGATTGCGTTTAATTACGCACCTATGCGTATATATGCGCGGTTTACGGGGCAATAATGACCGTTTAGCGGTGAGATACGCAAAAACGCGCACAGACGCGCGTGTTTGTGCGAATATAGAGCTGTCAGAAATGCAAGACGTTCTATGACACAGGAGACACATAATGGCAGATTCCAAGCAGGCTCCACTCGACGCCGCGGCAGCCGCCAAAGCAGCATTTGCTTCGGTCCAGGACAAGCCGTTCCCTAACGACATCTTTACGGCTCCCGAGCTCCGTTGGGCTGTGATCGGTTGCGGCGTTATTGCCAACCAGATGGCTCAGTCCCTTGCCCTGGCCGGCCGCAAGCTTACGGGCGTTGCCAACCGCACGCTCACCAAGGCTCAGACTTTTGCCGACCAGTACGGCGTCGAGAAGGTCTATGACACGGTTGAGGATCTCTACGCCGATCCTGACATCGACGCCGTCTACATCACCACCCCGCACAACACCCATATCACCTATCTGCGCGCCGCCCTGGCGGCCGGCAAGCACGTTCTCTGCGAGAAGGCCATCACGCTCAACTCCGCCGAGCTCGATGAGGCCCGCGCCATTGCCGCCGAACACAACGTGGTCCTTATGGACGCTACCACGGTGCTCCACATGCCCTTGTATCAAGAGCTGCGCCGCCGCATGGATGCCGGCGAGTTTGGCCGCATGAACCTCGCTCAGCTCAACTTTGGTAGCTACAAGGAGTACGGCGACCTGACCAACCGTTTCTACAATCGCAACCTCGCCGGCGGTGCCATGCTCGATATTGGCGTATACGCCCTGTCCGTCATGCGCCTGTTTATGGCGAGCCAGCCCGTCGAGGTCGTGTCTCTGGGTAACACCTGCGAGACCGGCGTGGACGTTGCAGGCGGCATCGTCTGCCGCAATGCCGAGCAGCAGCTGGGCGTCGTGAGCCTTACGCTCCACTCCAAGCAGCCAAAGCGCTCGGTTATCAGCTTTGACAATTGCTATGTCGAGGTCAACGAGTATCCGCGCGCCGATCACGCGACGATCGTGTGGACCGCGGACGGTCATCGCGAGGAGGTCGCCGCGGGCACCGAGGCTTATGCCCTGTGCTACGAGATGGCTGACCTCGAGCAGGCCGTCGCCGGCGACGATTCCAAGCGTGAGCTTCTGGATTATGCTTCTGATGTGATGGAGCTCATGACCAAGCTCCGCGCCGATTGGGGAGTCGTCTACCCCGAGGAGGAGTAAGCGATGCTTGCGGAAGATAGGCTCAATACGATCGTGTCGATGGTGCAGCAGGCTGGCTCGGTAACGGTGCCCGAGCTTGCCGATGCCCTGGGCGTGACGGCCTCTACCATTCGACGCGACCTACAGACGCTCGACCGAGCGCACCGCATCGCCAAGGTGCACGGTGGCGCGACAAGTCTTGAGCGCGCGCACGTGACGCGCGACCTAACGATCAGTGAGCGCAGTGATCTCCATAACGACGACAAGGAGCGTATCTGCGCCCGCGCCGCGGCGCTCGTGGAGCCCGAGAGCTTTGTGTACATCGATTCGGGTTCGACAACGCTCAGACTCATCGAGCATCTTCCGCATCTCGAATCGGTCACCTATGTGACTGATTCCGTGCTCCATGCTCAGCATCTCGCTGTGCGCGGCATGCGCACCGTGGTGCTGGGCGGCGAGCTTAAACCCGAGACCGAGGCGCTCGTTGGCCCCGATGCTCTGGCAACCCTAGACCGCTACAACTTTAACTGCGGCTTTTGGGGTTCTAACGGCATTGCCGCCGAGCAGGGCTTTACGACGCCCGATATCGAGGAAGCGCAGGTCAAGCGTATCTCGATGCGCCATACAGCCAAACGCTTCGTAATCTCGGACGCCAGTAAGTTTGGCATGGTGGCTCCCGTAAAATTCGCGGACTTCCGTGACGCAACGGTTATCACCGCGGGCGAGGTGCCCGCCAAGTACCAGACGATGGAAAACGTCATCACGGTTTAGCAACGGGGCGAAGTAAGGCCAAAACCACCACAAAGGTGCCTGTCCCCATTGTGGTGGTTAGCAACGGAAACCGAGTAGTTTTCTCAATAGAAAAGCGACAACGTCCATCACGGGCGTTGCCGCTTTCGTTTCAAGACTTTAGTCCGCTGGCCGCGCAGCGGCCAGCTTTAAACCACCCGCTACGCGGGTGGAGACAAACGGCTTTA
>NZ_JADMOP010000008.1 GCF_015558785.1 Collinsella aerofaciens | reverse complement strand
GCTCTACAGTCCTGCGCAAGACGGAAAGCACATTAAGTGCTTTCCTTTGCGTGCGGAACTCGCGACAAACTTAACCCGCCCCGGCCCCCGATGGCCCCAGAACTGACAAATAGGGACAGGTTTATTTTGGTCGGTTTTATCTGGGGTAATGCCGCACATGCGTTTATCTAAAGATCTGAATTCAGATAACTGAATAGACTGTCTGACAAAATCGAAACCCGCACTAACCAGCCCTTTTGCTATTCCCGGCGGGGGCCGCGGGTAAAGTTTATCGCGAGTTCCGCACGAGCCGGAGAGCACTTAATGTGCTCTCCGTGCGAGCAGGACTGTAGAGCAGGAAACTTTACCTGCGGCCCCGCCGAGAATAGCAAAAGGGCGACCCCCTTAGGAGTCGCCCTTGTTGAGCTGCTTATGTACGGCTGTTACTCGGCGTCGTGGTGACGGCGGGGCTTGCGGCCTCCGTTGTCACCGGGACGGCGCGGACGGTCGCTGCGCTCGGAGCGCTCGCGACGCGGACGCTCACGGCGCTGGAAGTGCTCGCCGTCGCCCACGGAGACACCCTCGGCGCGAGCCGGGGCCTCAGGCTTGTCAAGACGATCGAGCGAGATCTTGCCACGATCGTCGACCTCGATGACGACGACCTTGACCTCGTCGCCGACGTTGAGGACGTCCTCGACCTTCTCCACACGGCCCTTGGCGACGCGGGAGATGTGCAGCAGGCCGTCCTTGCCGGGCAGCAGGTTGACGAAGGCGCCGAAGGGCTGGATGGAGACCACGCGACCGGTGTACTCCTCGCCCGGCTCGGGAACCTTGATGATGAGCTTGATGCGCTCGACGGCCTGGTCGACGGACTCGCCGGTGCCGCCGACAAAGACGGTGCCGTCCTCCTGGATGTCGACCGAAGCGCCGGTCTCGTCCTGGATGCCGCGGATGACCTTACCGCCGGAACCGATGACGTCGCGAATCTTATCAGTCGGAACCTGGATGGAGACGATACGCGGAGCGGTGCTGCGCGTGGTGTGGCGCGGCTCGGGGATCACATCGAGCATCTTCTGCAGGATGAAGGCGCGACCCTCCTTGGCCTGCTGCAGGGCGCGGGCCAGGATGTCGAAGGTGAGGCCGGTCGCCTTGTTGTCCATCTGCAGGGCGGTAATGCCCTCGGTGGTGCCGGTGACCTTAAAGTCCATGTCGCCCAGGAAGTCCTCGAGACCCTGGATGTCGGACAGGACCACGGTCTTGCCCTCCTCCTGGATCAGGCCCATGGCGATACCGGAGACTGGGCGCTTAATGGGCACGCCGCCGTCCATAAGGGCGAGCGTAGAGCCGCAGGTCGAAGCCATCGAAGAGGAGCCGTTGGACTCCATGACCTCGGAGACGACGCGGATGGCGTAGGGGAACTCGTTCTCGTCGGGAAGCACCGGAAGCAGGGCGCGCTCGGCCAGGTTGCCGTGACCGATCTCGCGGCGCTTGGGGCTGCCCATGCGGCCGGTCTCGCCGGTGCAGAACGGCGGGAAGTTGTAGTGGTGCATGTAGCGCTTGCCCTCGGTGGGCTCGATGGTATCCAGACGCTGGCCCTCGTTGAGCATGCCGAGCGACAGGACGGAAAGCACCTGCGTCTGGCCACGCTGGAACAGGCCGGAGCCGTGAACGAGCGGCAGGTAGTTGTCCTTCACCATGATGGGACGGATCTCGTCGGTGGCACGGCCGTCGACGCGCTCACCGGTCTCGACGACCATGGTGCGCATGGCCTTCTTCTCGAGCTTCTTGAGCGCCACGGGGATCTCGCGCTCCCAAGCGGCCTGCTCCTCCTCGGTGAACTCGGCGCGGATGGACTCCTTCAGAGCCTCGACCTTACCGATACGGGAGAGCTTGTCGGCGTCGCGAAGGGCGGCTGCCATCTCGTCGTAGTGGGCGAAGATGCGCTCCTGGACCTCCTCGACGGGCTGGTCGAGCGGGTACTCCTTCTTGACGATGGCGCCGTTGACCTGCTCCCACTCGGCGACGAACTCGTCCTGAGCCTGGCAGAAGGCAGCAAGGGCCTCCTGGCCAAACTTCATAGCGGCGAGCATGTCGTCCTCGGAGATCTCCTCGGCGCCGGCCTCGACCATCGAGATGAAGTTGGCAGAGCCGCCCAGCTCCAGGTCCAGATCGGAGTTCTCGCGCTCCTCATAGGTGGGGTTGACGATAAACTCGCCGGTCTCCACGTTGCGGCCGATGCGCACGCAGGCAAGCGGGCCCTCGAAGGGCACGCCGCCGAGCGTCATGGCCAAGGAGGCGCCCATGACGTTGATGACGTCGAAGGGGTTGACCTGGTCAGCGACGAGTGAGGTAGCGACGATGTGCACCTCGTTACGGAAGCCGTCCGGGAAGCTCGGGCGGATCGGGCGGTCGATCATGCGCGCGGTGAGCGTGGCCTTCTCGCTGGGACGGCCCTCGCGCTTGAGGTAACCACCCGGGATGCGGCCGGCGGCGTACATCTTCTCGTTGAAGTCGACGGTCAGCGGGAAGAAGTCGTAGTTCTTACGCTCCTTGGAGACGACCACGGTGTCGAGCATCGTGGTGTCGCCCTGCTTGACCAGGCACGCGCCGGTGGCCTGCTTGGCAAGCTCGCCCGACTCAAAGGTGTAGGTCTTGCCGTACAGCTCAAAGGTCTTGGATACGAGTGTCATTGTTCTCCTTTACCCCGCAGACCCCTTGCCTGCGGGCTTCTCATGTGACGCGAGCCCCCTGCCCCCGCCACGCTTCAGAGCGTGATTGTTCACGCCCTTACACAAAAAGAGCGCCCCGCTGCGCAGGACGCTCTTAGCATGTACAAATCCTTACTGGATGTTGTCGCGGATGCCCAGAGCCTTGATGAGCTCACGGTACTCGACGATGTCGTTCTTCTTGATGTAGGAGAGAAGACGACGACGACGGCCGACGAGCATGAGCAGGCCACGACGGGTGTGGAAGTCCTTCTGGTGGGACTTCATGTGCTCGGTCAGCTCCTTGATGCGCTCGGTCAGGATGGCGACCTGAACCTTGGGGTTGCCGGTGTCGACCGGGGTGTTACCGAACTGGGCAGTCAGCTCCGCCTTGCGCTCTTTGGAAACAGTCATTGTTTCACCTTTCATTTTACGTCGCCCGCGGGCGACTCGATTCGCCTCGGACTGGGAAGCCGCCGGTGGAGCGAGCATCCAAGGTCGAGGTACCAACAGGTCGGTATGTTACCACAAGCAGCCCGCGCCTGCGCATCATCACCGACCCAACATGAATTCCATCGCACGGAGGCGCTGATCGGTGTGCGTCGCAGCCCAAACATGCGAAAGCCCGAGCAAGAACGCAGCCGTATGAGGGTCGATTCGCTCGGCCATGAGCGCATCGAAGGTCATGGACATGAGGGCGCGCAGCCACGCGACCTCACCGGTCGACACCAGCTCGGCACCCGGAACGCTCGACGCGCACGACCCGCACATAAGACCGCCCGCCTGGGGCGAAAAATACGACAGCATGGGGTCTCCGCACAGCACGCAGGCCGAAAAATCGGGTCGATAGCCAACGTGCGACAGCAGCTTAAAGACATATGCCGCCACAAGTAGATCCATATGCGCCGTGTCGATCCCGCTGCCCACCAGGGCAAGTGCTCGCTGCGTAATGGCAAAGGCAAACGGGTCCTCGGCGTCCTCGAACGAGCATACGCGCGCGACCTCGGCGATCGCGCTTGCAGCGCAGGTCGTCTCGTAATCGGGCGCAGCGCCGAGCGGAGCCTCCATAAGCTCGGCCTGGGAAACCACGTCGAGTGACCGTCCATGCGCAAGCAGCATATCGACGGTACAGAACAGCTCGCAGCGCGCAGCCAGGCGTCCACCGGGTTTGCGGGCGCCCTTTGCCACGGCACGAACCTGCCGACCCCGCTCGTCAAGCATCGTCAGAATCAAGTCCGTCTCTTTGAGCTTCGTCTTGTCGAGGACGAGTACCCTCGTGCGATATGTCCGGGAGCCTGCCATGCGCGCCGCGCGTCCTTAGTCCTCGGCGTTATAGCCAAAGCGGCGAATCTGTGCCTCGTCGTCGCGCCAGCCGACCTTGACCTTCACGTCCAGCTCCAAAAAGACCTGGGTGCCAAAGATGCGTTCAAGGTCGCGACGGGCGTCGATGCCGATATGTTTGATCATCTCGCCGCCCTTTCCAATGATGATGCCCTTTTGGCCCTCACGCTCGACGTAAATGGTGGCGTGCACGCGCAGCACCTTCTTGGTCCGCTCGAGCGCATCGCAGATCACGCCCACGGAGTGCGGAATCTCGTCACGGGTGCGGCGCAGAACCTTCTCGCGCACAAACTCGGCCACAAGGGTCTCGTCGGAAGCGTCGGTACCCATGTCCTCGGGGAACCAACGCGGACCCTCGGGCAAAAAGTGCGCAACGGTCTCGATAAAGGCATCGACGTTGAAGTTCTTGACCGATGACGTCACAATCTCGTCGTCATATTCCATGAGCTCGTGGGCGGCCTTGAGCTGTTCCATGACCTGTGCGGGGTCGGCCTCATCGGCCTTGGTGAGCACCAGGACCTTCTTGGAACGGGCGCATCTGACGCGCTCGGCAACCCAAGCGTCTCCCCTGCCGATCGGCTTGGTGGCATCAATCAAAAACGCGACGACATCGACATCGTTCAGCTCGAACAACGCGCTCTTGTTGAGCTCGGATCCCAGACCGTCCTTGGGCTTATGAATACCCGGGGTATCGACAAAGACCAGCTGGTAGCCAGGACGGTTGACGACGGCGCGCATGCGGCGGCGGGTCGTCTGGGCCACCGGTGAGGTGATGGCGACCTTTTTGCCATAGCAGGCATTAAGCAATGTGGACTTGCCTGCGTTGGGGCGTCCGACCAGGGCCACGAAGCCGCTGCGGAAACCAGGCTCAACGTCGCCAAAGCCCGCGAGGTTGTCATCCTCGTCGCACAGGGCGTCGAGCTCCTCATCGCTCATGCCCTCAAACGGGTCGAACTCCTCGACATCCTCGAGCCCCTCGGTATCCACCGCGTCCAAAGTCTCGTCGTCCAGGATCTCATCGGTAGGCTGCATATTGTCGGACATGGGAATCCCTTTCTAAATAAAGCCAAGCGCGTGAGCAAAGACCAGCAGGCCCACAATCGCGGCGGTGATGGAAAGAACGTACACGGAAGCGGCGGCGATATCCTTGGCGCGCTTCGCCAGCGGATGAAGTTCCTGGGTCGCTAGGTCGACGATAGCCTCCATAGCGGTGTTGCACAGCTCGCCGTGAATCACCAGGCCACAGCAGATGATAACCGTGGCCCACTCGGCAATGTCGAGGCCGACAATGCAGCCGGCAATGACGGTACAGACGCCCGCCACGAGCATGACCTTGATGTTACGCTCGGTTTTAACAGCGGTGACAAAGCCCTCCATGGCGTAGGAGAACGACTTTAAAAAGGACGGATGGTCCTTGTTCGATCCGGGAATCATAGACGGCTCCTAATCGTGGGCATGGTTGGTGATAGGACCGACGTGGACCAACTTGGGGTCCTCGCCGCGCTCGAGCGCGAGATCGCGCAGGATGGCATCCTCACGGGCCTCCATGACCTCGGCCTCGTCATCCGCGATGTGGTCATAGCCCAGCAGGTGCAGCATACCGTGCACAAGCATCAGCCGGCACTCGTCGGCGGGACTGTTACCAAAACCGGGAGCTTGGCGAGCGATAACCTGCGGCGCCAAGATAATATCGCCGAGCTCGATCGTCTCGTCGGCGGGAACGTCCTCGTCAAAGGCAGAGTCGCACTCAAACGAGAGCACATCGGTGGTACGGTCGATACCGCGCCACTCGTGGTTGAGCTCGTGCATCTCGTCCTCGTCGACATACGAAAGGGAAATCTCGACTTCACGCTCAACGCCCTCGGCGGCAAGCACAACCTCGCAGATGTGCTCCACCTCCTGCGCGTCGAGCAGCGTATCGAGCTCGGCATCGTTGCTGATCAATACACTCAACGGGACTCCTTTCAGTCACGTACGCGCTTCTCGCGCACATCATCATAAGTATCGTATGCCTCGACGATACGTCCCACCAAGGCATGGCGCACCACGTCGGCACGCTCGAGGTGCGAAAATGCGACATCATCGACACGGCCCAAAATCTTCTCGACATCCGCCAAGCCACCACGACGACCCACCAGGTCACGCTGGCTCAGGTCGCCGGTAATCACAAACTTGGAGTTGAACCCAAGGCGTGTCAGGAACATCTTCATCTGCTCGGGCGTGGTATTTTGCGCCTCGTCGAGCACCACGAAGGCATCACTCAGCGTGCGTCCGCGCATGTAGGCAAGCGGGGCGATCTCGATCACGCCGCGCTCCATAAGCTCATCGGTGCGCTCGCGATCCATCATGTCAAAAAGGGCGTCGTAAAGCGGACGCATGTAGGGATCGATCTTTTCCTCGAGGGTGCCGGGCAAAAAGCCCAGATTCTCCCCCGCCTCGACAACCGGACGCGTCAAGATCAGACGGCCCACCTCGTGACGCTTGAGCGCGGCAACGGCGAGCGCCATAGCCAGATAGGTCTTACCGGTACCGGCAGGACCCAAGCCAAACGTGATGGTATGCGAGCGGATGGCATCCACATAGCGCTTTTGCCCGAGCGTCTTGGGACGAATGACGCGGCCGCGATACGAAAGCAGCACGTCATCGCGAAGCGACGTAGCCTCGTGCTCACCGTCGCGCAAGACAGCCAGGCAGCGAGAGACATCGTCGGCAGACAGCGTGCGCCCGGCGGCCGCCTCGCGAAAAGCGTGCTCGAAAAAGCGCGCCACGAGTTCGACCTCGTCCGGGTCGCCGCTCACGGAGATGCTATCACCACGGGCGACCACATGAGCGCGAACCAAGCTCTCGAGCGCACGAAGGACGCCGTCGCCGGCGCCCAAAACGCGCAAGGGATCAATTCCCTCGGGAACGGTAAGTCTAATCTTCGAGGCTTCCATGAACCTCCCTGCGTGCATGGACCAAGCCGGAATCATCGACTCCGATGATAGCAACATCGAGCAGGCACGGGGCTGTAAGTCCACAGGTATCGTCAAGACGGGCATGATGGAACGAGCCGAGCGTCAGGTTGTCGCCATACTCGAGCACGGCACGCTCGACCGTGCCCAAGCGACGGCGAGCGTCGGCAATAGCGAGCTCCTGTGCAGCGGCCCGCATACGGCGGCTGCGCTCGGCCATAACCTCGGGCGGAACCTGGTCGGGCATGTCGGCAGCAAGGGTACCGGGACGCTTGCTGTAGCGGAACACGTGCATACGCGAGAAACCCACACGGCGGCACAGCGCCAGCGACTCCTCGAACTCCTCGTCCGTCTCACCAGGAAAACCGACGATGACATCGCACGAAAGGGACGCCTGGGGCAAGTTGGCGCGAATCATACGCACCGTGTCCTCAAAGGCCTCGGCGCTATAGGGACGGCCCATGCGATGCAGGGTCGCCGTGCAGCCGGACTGCACGGGCAGGTGCAAAAACGGGGCGATACGCTGCGGGTAGCGCGCCATAACCTTAAGCAGGCGCTCGGAGATATCCATGGGCTCGACCGAGGAAATGCGCACATGCGGAATAGACGTGCGCTCCATGATGGCCTCGAGCAGCTCATCGATTTCGACATGCTCGTCGGTCGCGCTCTTGCCATCGTAGGCACCCAGGTTCACACCGGTCAGCACCACCTCGGGCACGCCGGCCTCCTGGGCCTCGCGAACTTGCTCGAGCACGGACTCGACGGGCACGGAGCGCTCGGGGCCGCGTGCCTTCCACACAATGCAATAGGTGCAGCGATGGTTGCAGCCGTCCTGAATCTTCACGCCCAAGCGAGAGCGACCGAGCGCATCGACCACCTCGCCATCGCTGCAGGCGGGAACGCTATCTGATTCGACACCCAGCACCTCGCAGACGCGCTCGGCGACGTCAATCTTGGACGGCTCGGCGATCACGCGATCGGAGAGCTCCAGCAACTCCTCGGGATGTAAATTGACCACGCAACCGGTCACAAGCACATAGGGCTCGTTTGGATGGGCCAGCGCATGACGAACGGCCTTACGGGTCTTGGCCTCGGCCTCGCCCGTAACGGCACAGGTGTTAATGACGATCAGATCGGCATCCTGGGGCTCCACAATAGCAAAGCCCAGGCGCATAAGATCGGCAGTGATACGGTCAGACTCTACCCGGTTGACACGGCAGCCGAGGTTGACGACGGAAATATGGGGTGCGAGCACGCGGGCTCCTTAATCGAGGATATCGTCGAGGGCACTCTTGATACGGTCGGTCACCGACTTCTTACCGGAAGCGACGTCATCGCCCATCTCATCGGCAAAAGCACGGAGCAGCTCGCGCTGCTTATTGGAAAGATTGGTGGGAACGACCACGCGCAGTTGCACGATCAGGCGGCCACGCGAACCGCCACCGCCAATGCGCGGCATGCCATAATTATTGACGCTCACGGTGTCGCCGTACTGGGCGCCGGCGGGAACCGTCACCTTAACGACCTCGTCGGGCATAATGCCCTCAACCTCGATCTCGCAGCCGAGCGCAGCCTGCGCAATCGAGATATCGCTCACCAGGTACAGGTCGTCCCCGTTGCGCTTAAAGCGCTCATGGTCGGCAACGCGCACGTTGACAATCAGGTCGCCCGAAGGCTCGCCGCGAAGACCGGCCTCGCCAAAGCCGTTCACACGCAGCTGGCGACCGGTCGAAACGCCGGCAGGAATATCGATGTCGATCTTTTCATGCGAAGGCGTGCGGCCCTGACCGTCGCAGGTCTCGCAGGGATGGTCGATGACCGTGCCCTCGCCATGGCAGTCGGGGCAAGGCGAAGAGGACTGAACCTGGCCCAAAAACGATCGCTGAACCGTCGTGACATAGCCCGTACCGTGGCATCGGCCGCACTGCTTTTCCTGTGCGCCCTCTGCCCTACCGGTGCCGTTGCAGTCCTCGCAAGGAGCAAGGCGGTCATAGCTGATCGTCTTTTTGCAGCCGAGCGCCGCCTCCTCGAGCGTCACCGAAAGCGAGATGGCCATATCACGTCCGCGACGACGCTCACGACGGCTGCGGGCGCCACCGCCGGCACCGCCGCCAAAGAACGACGAGAACAAGTCGTCCATGCCCATGCCACCAAAGATATCGTTGATATCGACGTAGCCCGAACCACCAGGGCCGTCGGCAGTGCCGTAACGGTCGTAGTTAGCACGCTTCTGCTCATCGGAAAGAACGGAATAGGCCTCGTTGAGCTCCTTGAACTTGGCCTCGGCCTCGGGGTCGTCCGAAACATCCGGATGTACGGTACGGGCCTTCTTTAGAAACGCACGCTTAATCGTCCGCGCGTCGGCATCCCTGTCGACGCCAAGCACCTCGTAGTAATCCCTATTTTCCGACACGACCGAATCCTTCCGACTTTCATTATTGTCACAGTGCGTCCTATACCCAAGCAGGGCCGACCGCAAACAGAGGGTTTGATGTTATTGCATTTGGTACGGCGAAAGCATGGCCCGTTGCGAACAGCTCGCGAACCAAACCGACACGAGCGCGAACATGAAGCCGTTGGCAAAACCGTTGGCAAACTGCATCGCGCCGCGCTTCCACCACAGCAGGCTGCGATGAAGCACGCCGTCCGAAAGCACCATGAACAGGCCCATGGCAAACGGAATAAAGCACATCATGGCAAAGGCCGAGAACACGCCCGAGATGGCCGAGAGTACCAAAAACGGCGCCACGATGCCCATCAGGTAAAAACCGGTACGAGCTTTGCCTTCCAAGCGCTCGGCCTCAACATGGGCGCGGCCGACCAGATCGCCGCCCGCGGCACCGTTGGTGCCAGCATGACCCATGCCGCCAATGCGGACCTCGTCGCCATCGTGCGTGCCGGCAGGAAACTCAATCGTCTGCTCGGAGGTTACGCGAGTACGACCGCTGCCGCCGCAATCAGGGCAGGGGTCGGCCACGACCTTACCGGAACCGCCGCACTCGGGGCAGACCGACTGGAACGTACCCGCACCAAACAGGAAGGACAGGTCGACGTCGATGTGGCCGCGGCCACCGCAGCTCGGGCAGGTATGGGCATGCTCAGACGAAACGGAGCCCGAACCGCCGCAGTTGTTACAGGTATCGAAGCGCGTGTAGCGGACGGTCTTGCGGGCACCGCCCTTGGCCTCCTTGGCGTCGAGTTTGATATCGACGACCACGTTGGCACCGTTCTCGGGATTATAGGCAGCCTGCCCACGACGCTGCTGGCCCCAGGCGCCACCAAAGGGAAAGCCGCCCTCAAAAGGATTGCCATAACCCGTGCTGCCGGCGTAGCCGCCACCATAGGGCGAAGCCGTAGGAGCACCGGCAAAGGGATTGCCCGAACGCATGGCGTCGTAGCGCGCACGTTTTTGCTCATCCGAAAGCACGGCGTAGGCCTCGGAAACCTCTTTAAACTTTTCCTCGGCATCCGGCTCTTTGTTGACGTCCGGATGGAGCTTGCGGGCCTTTTGCTGAAAGGCCTTTTGAATATCACGCGAGGTGGCGTCCTTGGAGACGCCCAGAATCTCGTAGTAATCTTTTTCGTTCATCGTCGCCATGCGCGGCAACCTCCTGCTCACAGCAGCGTATATATTCCGGTAATTCTACCCGAGCGGCCTAAGCTAGATCCCAAAACAGCTCGAACAGAACATTTCCATCGAGCCAGCCCAGGTGTGTCGGCGCCAGACGAGCTCGAACATGGCCCGCGACGACATCTGCCGAAGTGAAGGGTCCCTCATGGACCCCGAGCGTCTCGGGCACCCAAGTGGCAAGACCCAATTCGAGCGTGCGATCGCAGGCAGCTGCCAGCTCGCCTGTTGGGATGACACGAACCGCGCGAACCAACAGGTCGGACGCGACACCGCGCGTCATGCGACAAGCGAGCATCAGGTCTTCGGCCGCGGCCTCGCGCTGCGAGAGATATTCGGCCTCGAACGCCGTCGCGTCATCGTCACGTTGCACCAGACGCACGCGGTACGCATCGCCTCGAGAAGACACGCCGGGGAACAAACCCGCAAGACGGTCGAAATCCTCGGCGTCGAGCATGCCCGCGGCAGAACGACCCAGGCCCAGGTAGCCCCGTCCGGTCCAGTAGGCAATGTTATGGGCGCACTCATAGCCGTCGAGCGCGTAGCTCGCCACCTCATACGGGTGATAGCCGGCGGCACCCAGGAGCTCGCGTGCCACGTCCATGCATGCGGCCTGAAAATCCTCATCAGGCTCGAGCGACTCGTCGCGGCACGCCATGCGATAAAGGGGCGTCCCCTCCTCAAGCGTGAGCGGGTAGACCGACACATGATGCGGAGCCGCCGCCAGCACGCCATCGAGCGTGCGCTTCCAACTCACTGCGGTCTGCCCGGGAAGTCCGCACATAAGGTCGCACGACACGTCAAGCCCAGCGTTCTTGACCGTCGAGATGGCAGCGAGCGCCCGATCGGCATCGTGAATACGGCCGATGGCAGTAAGTTCGGTGTTATCGAGCGTTTGCACGCCCAAAGAGACGCGTGTGACACCAACCTTGACAAGTGCAGTGGCAAGATCGGCGGTCAGCGACTCGGGATTGGCCTCGCAGGTAAACTCAACGGGGGCGCACCACGCACGAATACGCCGCGCCAGCTCCACCAGGCGCTCCCCCGCCAGCGACGGCGTACCGCCGCCAACATAGACGGTGCGGATCTGGTCGAGGGCCCCAGCCTTGCCAAAAGCATCGAGGCGCGCGTACAACTGCTCAAAATAGACATCGAGCGCAGCGCTCAGGTCGCACGGAGCAAAACTGCGCGAGTCAAAGTCGCAGTACCGGCACTTTTGGGCGCAAAACGGCACGTGCACGTACAGTGCGGTAACGGCCACCCTTAAGCCTCCAGCGGATGAGGGGGCACCGATTCGCCGGCGGCAAGGGCAGCCTCGCAGGCCACCACATCGCGCTCGATCTCATCGACCAGCGCCATAAACTCCTCGTAAGTGGAACAGCGCACCACATGGGCACGCCAAGCGGCGGCATGGGGCATGCCTTTTAAGTACCAGCTTGCGTACGTACGGGCACGCGACATGAGCGGCAGGAGCTCATGCGTCAGCGTTAGGTGCTCACGCAGGGCGTCCAGGCGCTCGACGGAACTGCGCGCCGGCACCGGCGTGCCATCGAGCGCAAGGGCGCGAGCATCGCCGAACACCCACGGATTGCCGTAGATGCCGCGCGCGATAAACACCGCGCTGGCACCCGAGCCTTGCAGATGCTCAGCAGCGTCCTCGGCCGAGAACACATCGCCCGAACCGATCACGGGAATCTCGACGGCATCTGCGACCTCATCGACGACCGACCAATCCGCCTGGCCCGTGTAGAGCTGCGTGGCGCAACGACCATGCACCGCCACCGCGGCGGCACCGGCACCTTCGAGCATCTGGGCAAACGTCGCGGCATTACGGTCCTCGGCGTAAAAGCCCTTGCGGATCTTTACGGTCACGGGCACGTGCGCCGCACCCACCGTGGCCTCGACGATCTTCTCCGCCAGGTCGGGCGTGCGCATGAGCGCCGAGCCCTCGCCCTTGGTGACAACCTTGCGGGCAGGACAGGCCATGTTGATATCGATGAGCGACAGGCGATCGCCCACACGCTCCTCGACGGCGGCGACGGCACTCGCAAACTGATCGGGCTTGGAGCCAAAGAGCTGCACGCAAATCTGCTGCTCCTCGTCGGCCGGTAGCACCAGGCGCCAGGTCTTGTTGCTGGCATAGGCAAGGCCCGCCACGCTCACCATCTCGCTGTAGGCAAGGTTGGCACCGCGGCGACGACACATGATGCGGTAGGCAGGGTCGGTCACGCCCGCCATGGGAGCCATAAGGAACGGCTGCTCGGCATAGGCGCCCAGCAGCCGCTTGCTGTATTCAGAAAGCGCCATAGACCTACTCGTCCACCTTGAGGATCGCCATAAAGGCCTCCTGCGGGACCTCGACCGAGCCGATGGCCTTCATGCGTTTCTTGCCCTCTTTCTGCTTCTCGAGCAGCTTACGCTTACGCGAAATATCGCCGCCGTAGCACTTAGCAAGCACGTCCTTGCGACGCGCCTTGACGGTGGAGCGGGCAATGATCTTGTTGCCGATAGCACCCTGGATGGGCACCTCGAACAGCTGACGCGGAATAATCTCCTTGAGCTTGTCGCATAGGCCGCGGGCAAGACCGTAGGCCTTGTCCTTGTGGACGATAAACGACAGCGCGTCCACCTCGTCGCCCGAAAGCAAGATATCGAGCTTGACGAGCTCGGAGGGACGATACTCGTTGAACTCGTAGTCGAGCGAGGCATAGCCCTTGGTACGGCTCTTGAGCTGGTCAAAGAAGTCCAAGATGAGCTCGGCGAGCGGCATATCAAAGCGCATCTCGACCGACTTGCTCGTGAGATGAATCATGTCGGTAGTAATGCCGCGGTGCTCGATAGCGAGCTGCATGACGGCACCCGTATACTCGGGCGGGCAGATAATCTTGGCCTTGAGGTAGGGTTCCTCGATACGCTCGATGCGCGTAGCCTCGGGCAGATCCTGCGGGCTGCGGACATCAATCATCTCGCCGTCAGTCTTGTAGACGTGATAGTCCACCGAGGGGCTCGTGGCAATGAGGTCAAGATTGAACTCGCGCTCCAGGCGCTCCTTGACGACCTCCATATGCAGCAGGCCCAAGAAGCCCACGCGGAAGCCAAAGCCGAGCGCCACCGAGGTCTCGGGCTCCCACACCAACGACGGGTCGTTGACGTGCAGCTTATCGAGCGCGTCACGCAGGTTCTCGTAGTCCTTGTTATCGATCGGGAACAGGCCCGTATAGACCATGGGCTTGGCCTCGCGGTAGCCGGGAAGCGGCTCGGGGCAGGGATTCGACGCCCACGTGAGGGTATCGCCCACGCGAACGGCCTCGGGGTCCTTCAGGCCCGTGACCACGTATCCGACCTCGCCGACCGTGAGCGCGTCGACCGGGGTCTCGGCGGGACGCTTGACGCCCACGCCATCGACCAAAAAGTCGCCCTTTGCCTGCATCATGCGCAGGGTATCGCCCTTTTTGATGGAGCCGTCAAAGATGCGCACCGTGGCGACGACGCCACGATACTCGTCGAAGTACGAATCCAGAATGAGTGCCTTGAGCGGCGCGTTCGCATCGCCCTTGGGCGGAGAGATCAAAAAGACAATGGACTCCAGCAGATCGTGGATGCCCTCGCCGGTCTTGCCCGAGACGCACACGGCATCATCGGCAGGGATCGCCAGGTCATCCTCGATCTCGGTCTTAACCTCGTCGGGATGGGCCGAGGGCAGGTCGATCTTGTTGATGGCCGGCACAATGTCCAGATTGGCGTTCATGGCGAGCGTCGCGTTGGAGACGGTCTGCGCCTCGACGCCCTGCGTGGCGTCGACAACGAGCACCGCGCCCTCACAGGCTGCCAGCGAGCGCGAGACCTCATAGGTAAAGTCCACGTGGCCCGGCGTATCGATCAGATTGAACTGATACGTCTCGCCATCGTCGGCGTCATAGGACACGCGAACGGCATTGGACTTGATCGTGATGCCGCGCTCGCGCTCGATATCCATGGTGTCGAGCAGCTGCGACTCCATGTCGCGTTCGTCGACGGTATGGGTGAGCTCGAGGATGCGATCGCTGATCGTGGACTTGCCATGGTCGATGTGCGCAACGATTGAGAAGTTGCGGATGTGGGAAATGTCAATTGAAGTATTCATGCGGACTATCTTACCCGAGCGGTACAAAAAATGGAGCCTGTTCCATAAAACAGGCTCCATTTATGCGCGTAATCTGTGTGGTGTGAAATTTACAACTTAGGCGTTGATGCTGTTCACGAGCTTGGCAAGACCGGACTTGCGGTTGGAAGCCTGGTTCTTGTGGATAACATGCTTGGCGGCAGCCATGTCGAGACGCTTGGTGACGGTCTTGAGGGCAGCCTGGGCCTTCTCGGCGTCGCCCTCGGCGACGGCGGACTGGACGTGCTTGGTCAGCGTCTTGAGCTCGGACTTGACAGCCTTGTTACGCATGCGAGCTGCCTCATTGGTGCGGATACGCTTCTTCTGAGACTTGATGTTTGCCACTTCTGGAGTTCCTTTCGAGTTCCTTGCAAAAAATGTATGACACCTCTGAGACACGGTGAGGTCATGCAAGCGCCTACTATAGCACGCTCCCCCTCAAAGGGATAGAACGAATTTGTCAAATAGGCAGGTATCATCACGATTATCTCAAGATGTTCGTAATCCAGAGCAAAAGCGCGGTCTGAGAATCGGCCGAACCCTTGAGCGCGAGCTCCACATCAACGGCACCCTCGAGCGCTGCGACGAGCTCTGCCATCGAAAAGCGACGTGCCCAGGTCAGGTGATTCTTGACCTGCCAGGACTGGAGTTTGAGCGTTGCGGCCAGCTCACGACCCTGTCCGCGCGCATCGAGCGCCTTGGCAACGATAAGCTCGCGAATGCGGCCGCACAGCAATGTGTACGTCCACACGTAGCTCTTGGCGGGCATTAGATTGAAGAGCTCGAGCGAACGGCGCATGTCACGGGCCGAGACCGCATTGAGAAAGTCCCAGGGTTGAACCTCGGCCGTTCGTACAATCCAGCGCTCAACGTCGGCAAGCTCAATCTGGGGCGCCTCGACCATCTGGGCAAGCTTAGCCAAGTCGTTATCGAGCATGCGAGTGTTTTCACCCGAACGCGAAACGAGCTCCTCGGCGGCCGCCGTCGAGATCGACTTGCCGTGCTGCGTCGCCATCTGTTGCACGCGGCGCGGTAACTCCCAGCGCTTGGTGCCGGAGCAATCGATCACGGCCTTCTTGTCGATTTTGGCGATCGCCTTATACAGGCGCGTGTTCTTGGCAAGCGAGTCGGCGATGATGAGGCAGACCGTCGTGGGGCTGGGACTCGCCAGATAGTCGACAAGCGACTCCGAGACCGCCTTAGCGAGCTTTGAGCAGCCATCAAGGATTACCAAGCGAAACTCGCTGCCCATCGGAAAGGTGTTAAGCGATCCGATAATGGACTCGATATCGGGGTCCTTGGTCATGTCGCGCTCGTCGAGGTTGAACTCGACCATTCCCGACTTTTCCAGACGCGCCTTCATACGCGAGACGGCGTGATCGCGCTTGACGCCGTCGGTACCGACGATCAGATATGCCGGCAGCAGACCGGTTTCGGACATTACGCTCCCCTCCCGCAGGCCTTCGTATTCGTTCCGTGCCATTCTAGCCCAGGGGCCCACCACACGCCATCGACATCGTCACGGTCGCTGGCATCGCATCGCAAAGCCCTTTGCGGTCGGGCTGATGGTGATATCACCATGTTCGATGGTGCATGCGAACGCACCGCCCGCTTCCTGAACGGCATCGATGCAGGCATCCGACGGATGACCGTATCGATTCCCCTTGCCGGCGCTCGCGAGGGAAAGCTCGGGTCTCAGGACATCCAGCAACTCACCATCGACTGAAACCTTGGAGCCGTGATGCCCAAGTTTAAGGACATCGATATCCCCCACCTCCTGCACGAATTCCCGTTCTTGGTCGAGCTCGGCATCACCAGTGAGGAGCATACGCAGGCTCTTGCCTTCCTGAACATAAGAGAGTAGCAGGACAAGCGAGTCCTCATTTCCCTCGCCATCTACGGACTCGAACGGCCACATCACGCGGGCACAAAATGAGCCGATGTCGACCGTATCCCCACGGCGCACCTGCCGATACTCAACGCCAGGTCGATTCAATACCTCGGCAGGAGCATCCTCCAACGCATCCGCCGCCACGGCAATCGTTCCGACCGAAAACTGTTCGAGCACGGCAGGTAGACCACCCCAGTGATCCTCATCCCAATGCGTCACAAAGACGGCATCGATATGGTGCACGTTATTGCGAACCAACGCCGCTACCACGCGCTCATCGAGCCCGCAGTCGACGAGTGCTAATGCGTCGCCCTGGCGGATAAGAATCGCATCCGCCTGGCCCACATCGAGCACCGTCACCGAAGGCGGAGCGAATCGATCCCAGTAGACGTACGGAATCGCAGCCAAGAGCACCAGGCATGAAAGCCCCACCGCCATAGGACGTGCACGGGGACGCGGCCACCAGACCAACAGAACCGCCAGCAAACACGGCACTAGGTAAATCCACATGCTATCGGGCGGCACACTCACAGATACACCAGGCACGGCGGCAAACAGTTGCTCGAAGAACAGTGCGCAACGGGCGGCAACCATGGGCACAACGAGCGCCCAAATCCGCAACGGTTCCACGAGCGAAAAGGGAACCAGCACGATCGACACAGCAAGCAGTACGCTCACCACCGGACCGATGACTGCATTTGCCAGCGGAGCAATGAGCGAGAACGTACCGAAGGCAGGAATGGTAATGGGAAGTGTTGCCAGTTGCGAGCACAGCGTGACGGAAAGTATGTTGGCAACGCCCGATGGCACACCCAGCTCACCCAAAGCGTAGGTCGCATAGGGGCAAAAGCACAGAATGGCTAAGACGCTGGCACACGAGAGCTGAAAGCCCATCTCGAACAGCACCGTCGGCCGCAGTAGCACAAAGATGGACATGGTTACGAAGAGTGCCGATGCGCCGTGCCGGCGACGCCCCGCGCCGTTTACGACAAGCGTCGCGAACACCATGCAGCACGCGCGCACGGCCGAGGGAGACGCGCCCGTAAAGGCAGTGTAGCCCACAAGCGCCATCGCCAATATCGCCCGCTGAACACCACGTGAGCAGCGAGTCTTTTGCAATACACCCTCGATTACAAATCCCACGATAGCCAAATGGCTGCCCGAGACGGCGATAAGATGCGCCGTTCCCGCTACCGAAAACCAGTCGCCCGCCGGCTGGGCGCGCAGTTCGGCCGAACGACCGCAGACGACACCGGCTATGAGTGCACGCGCCGGGTCGGTCGCAGGCGCGATGGACGCAAGCAGCCCATTTCGCAGCCGAAGCAGCGGTCCCGGAGAGCCCTCATCGGCCGACACAATCCGAACGACTTTAACCTTGCGCACCTCGCCTCGGAGCACGCGCGATCGTCCATACGCATCGTTCTCAAAACGTGAAACGCGACCGATAACACGCACGTACGCCCCGACCTTGAGCTCGCGGTCGCACGATAGGCGAACCGTTGCCAAGTTCTTACCGTCCGCGCGTGCCTCGCAGGTATAGGAATACACGTCGTCGTTTATGGATGGATCGCCCTGCACGATAAACTCGAGGCCGCTTGCCGCTCGACCGTCGAGCGCCTTCGAGGCGCTGAGCGCACCCACAGCCCACCACGCCGAGACGACCGCTCCCGCCACGAGACCGACGGACGCGGCATACAACCACCGCTTCAAAGGGGCAAGCCGCGCACAAGATTGAGCCAGCACAACGAATACCGTCGTCGCAACGGGAATGGCCCATAGCAGCCCGACCGCCGGCGCCTGCTCCCTCAGCAGCGCATCAGCGGCCACGTTGAGCACCGAGGCGCAGCTCATGCACATGCCGGCACACAGGGCCATCGTCCACGGCATCAGGGGCCGCGGAGGCATCACATGCTCGCGCTCGGTCGCACTCATACGCAGATGCAATCTTTGATTTTGGCAAGCTTCTTCTCGCCGATTCCCGATACACGCATCAGATCGTCAACCGAGGCAAAAGCACCGTTCTTTGTCCGCTCATCGATAATCGACTGTGCCATGGAGGGACCGTGCCCGAGAGCGTCTGCAGTTCTGCCGCGCTTGCCGTATTGATATTTACTAGGCCTGTTGCGCCACTCACGCCCGATGATGCGAAAGCCCCACCATCAACACCGGCTTCCGCAATGGACGTCTGCTGCTCCCCTACCGTTGGAACGTGAATCTTCTGTCCATCGACGACCTTAGATGCCCGATTGAGCCCCGTAACGTCTGCCTCAGGCGCCAGCCCGCCGGCGGCATCAATCGCCTGAGCCACCCGCGCGCCGTCTTTGAGCCTGTATACACCGGGCGACACAACAGCGCCATCAACATCGACATAGACTTCTGCCGCGGCAGACGCCTTAGACGAAGAGCCTTCGGATGTCTTTCCGCTCGAGGCATCGCCGGATCCCGGCTCCACCAACGAGTCTGAACCGTCAGTGCGCTCAAACGACACGCCGCCGGCACCGCCGCCAAGGTTCGCCATCGCCAAGCCGCTCGCCATCGCAATGACGACCAGTATCGCCACGACCACCGCCTTATGACCGAACAGCTTGTCCGCCAAGCGGTCCATCTTTTTGACCCGTTCGTGTTGTTCGCGCTGCGCCATAGCAAAACCTCCCAACACCATCGTGTCAGGAAAGGAACTCCGCAACAGCTACGCTCCAAAACCGGTTTTAGCGGTCAAACCAAAAACCGACCAAAACCTTGCACAAATCTGTCCATTTATTCAGGCACACGTCAGCAAATGAACACTTAGCCGCAAAATGCCCAGATAGCAAAAGACCGACGATGCAGGCGCATCGTCGGTCTATGCACAAATTTACTCGTGATCTTGGTAAATCTCACGCGGAGCAAGCTCCGAATGTTTGCGTTTTAAGGTCTTGGGGGCCTTATACGTGTTGCTCTCGAAGTCGATGTACTCGGTCTGTTTGAGCAGGCGCTCGATCATCTCCTCGTGATCGAACAACTCCCAGGCCTCATGCACGGCATCGAGTTTAGCGTGCGTCTCGGGACGGCGCGGCATAAATAGCGTGCAGCAGTCGGGAGCGGCCTCAGTCGAGATATCGAACGTGCCGATCTCCTCGGCGCGCGCGATGATCTCCTGCTTGTCCGAACCGATGAGAGGACGGAACACGGGGATCTTCACGGCCTCGTTGACGGCCATGATGTTCTCAAGCGTTTGGGAGGCAACCTGCCCAAGTGATTCGCCCGTAACGATAGCCTTGGCACCCTCGATGTGTGCAATGCGCTCGGCAACCGAATACATAATGCGGCGATACATAATCACGCGCAGGTTGCTGGGACAGGTGACCGAAATCTCACGCTGGCAGTCGCCAAACGGCACCACGTACAGGCGGCCGATCTGGACACCCGGCTCAAGCGCACGGATGATGTCCTGCACCAAATACTCGCTCGTATCGGGCGTCTGCGGACGACCGGAGAAATGTACCGGCACGCACACCGCGCCGCGACGCGCGAGCATCCAGGTCGCCACCGGAGAATCGATACCCGACGACAACAGCGTCACGACCTTGCCGGCAGAACCCACCGGCAGACCGCCCACGCCACGCTCGGAGCGCGCATACACGTAGACGCTACCCTGGACCACCAGTACGTGCACCATCGCATCGGGGTCGTGCATTTGAACCTTTTTATCGGGGAAGGCCTCGCACAGTACCTCGCCCACCTGACGATTGATATCAATCGAGGTGAGCTCATAGTCGATATTGGAGCGCTTGGCGTGCACCTTAAACGAATCGAAAGGACCAAACTCGCGCAGCGCCTTGACGGCGGCGGCACAGTACTCCTGCGGGTCGCGGTTAGTGTGATACGCCAAAGATACACGGGCAACGCCGGGAACGGTGCGAATGACACGCGCCGCCTCATCGGCCTGATGCTCGTTAAAGGTCACGAGGATATAACCGGAAATTCGAGACACGGCATTCACGGAAAAGGCGGCCAAGGCCGCCTTGATGTTATCCATGAGGATATGCTCAAAATGTGCGCGGTTCTTACCCTTCAGTCCAACCTCGTGATAGTGGACCAGGCAGACGCGAGCCGCCATTTAGGCTTCAGCAACCTTGTGGCCGAGCGCCTTCTCGTAACGGGCCTCGTCGTAAGAGATGTCGCCGTCGACAATCTCGTCCATAGCCATCGAGATGGTATCGGCACCGGAAAGCCCGATGGTGATGTCATCGACATCCTGGACGGCAAGCACGCGGTTGTGCTGGCCACGCAGCATGCTATTGATGTCGCAGGCGCGCTTGGAGGCAAGCGAAGCGAGCAGGAAGCGGTTGTGATCGGTCTTCTCCAGAAGATCGTCAATGCAAGGCTTTACAACGGACACGGACCTCAGTTCCTTTCATGCATATCGAGAACGCGAACGAGTTCATCGGTCGCGCGGTCGAGATCGTCATTAACCACGACGTCGTCGTAGCGGTCGGCAAGGGCAAGCTCATCGGCGGCGTTTGCCATACGCAGCTCAATCGTCTCGGGCGTCTCGGTACCGCGACCGACTAGACGCTCGCGGAGCACCTCAAGCGAAGGCGGCTTGATAAAGATCAGCACGGCCTCGGGGAAACGCTCCTTCACCTGCAGGGCGCCCTGGACATCGATCTCCAAAATCAGAGACGCGCCCGAGGCGAGCTTGGATGTGACCTCGCTCACCAACGTGCCGTAGCAGTTACCGTGGACCTCGGCCCACTCAACAAACTCGCCGTTTGCCACGCGGCGGTCGAACTCCTCGCGCGTCAGAAAAAAGTAGTTGACGCCGTCGACCTCACCTTTGCGTGGTGCTCGCGTGGTAGCCGAAACCGTCAGGCCCAGGTTCGAGCGGCGCTCGCGCACACGAGTGACGAGCGTACCCTTGCCTGCGCCTGACGGTCCAGAAATCACAAAGAGCTTGGAATCCTGAGCGCTCACTTATTTGGTCAGCTGCTCGAGGAGCTGCTCGCGCTGACGGACGCCGAGGCCCTGGACGCGACGGGTAGCGGAGATACCGAGCTCCTCCATGATCTTGGCGGCCTTGGCCTTGCCATAACCAGGGAGAGACTCGATGAGGGTGGAAACCTTCATGCGGGAAGCGATGGGGTCATCGGAGTTGAGCACGGACTCAAGGGACTTCTCGCCCTTCTTGATCTGCTCGCGAAGCTCAGCGCGGGCGTGACGTGCGGCAGCAGCCTTCTCAAGAGCCTGCTTGCGCTGCTCATCGGTAAGCTGAGGGAGTGCCATTCGTACCTCCAAATAGTTGGGTTATTTCTGATTCAATAATTGGCATTTTAGCACGTAGAACGTACAAAATGCCCAATCGCGGGTCCATAGGTTAGACGATACCCGCAAAAAGTGCAATATACTGCGCCCAAAGTTAAGCCCCTGACCTGCGATTCCACACAAAGGATGGGAAAGTTTACGCAGGCACAGGGGCTATTTTGTGCTAATGAGACCCAAAAGTGGTGACTTAGGGGAATCTTTTACGCGACGTTTTCGACCAGCTCGGCGACGATGGCGTCAAAGGCGGCAACCGGATCGTCGGCACCAGTGATGGGACGGCCCACCACAATGTGGCTCGCACCGCGCTCGATAGCCTGGGAAGGCGTCGCCACGCGGGACTGGTCACCAAGGGCGGCACCCACCGGACGCACACCCGGAGTCACGATCAGGGCATCAGGACCCAGCAGCTCACGCATGTCGTGAGCCTCCATCGGCGAGCACACAATGCCATCGATGCCGTTGGCCTGAGCGAGCTTTGCCAGGCGGGCGGCCTCCTCGGCCACGGGCGACTCGACGCCGATCTCGCTCAAGGCATCCTGATTCATGCTCGTGAGCACGGTGATGGCGACGAGCTTGGCGCGGTCCTCGCGCGCCTCCTCGGCACCCTCGCGGCAGGCAGCGAGCATGGCGCCCGAACCCAAGCCGTGAACCGAGAGCAGGTCGGCACCGGCAAGCGAGGCCGAACGGGCGGCACCGCGAACCTGATGCGGAATATCATGGAACTTAAGGTCAAGGAAGACCTTAAAGCCCAGGTCCTTAAAGGTCTTGACGATCTCGGGGCCCTCAGCGTAATAGAGCGTCATACCAACCTTAAGCCAGGCGGCATGGCCCGAAAGCTCGTGGGCGAGCTCGAGCGCACGCTCACGATCGCAGTCGAGGGCGACGATTACGCGGTCGCGGGCATCGGTCTCTAGCATTCGAAAGCACCTACCAGCTCGTTGATGTCCTTTACGCCCTGGGACTCGGCCCAGGCCTCGAGCTCATGCGCGATCTTGAGCGAAGCGCACGGATCGACGAAGTTGGCCATGCCAACCGACACGCAGGTGGCACCGGCCAGGATAAACTCGGCCGCATCCTCGCCGGTCATGACACCGCCGACACCGTTGATGGGGATATCGACGGCCTGGGCAACCTCCCAGACCATGCGCACGGCGATGTGGTGGCACAGCGGGCCCGAAAGGCCGCCCTTGGGCTTGGCCACGCGGGATTTGCGGGTATGGACGTCGATGGCCATGCCCTGGATGGAGTTGATAACTGAAAGGCCGTCGGCACCGGCAGCCTCGAGGGCCCTGGCGATCTCGGCGACGTTGACCGGCGCCATCTTTACGAACAGCGGCTTATCGGTCACCTTACGGCAGGCAGCCATAACGGAAGAGGCGCCCTCGGGCGTGGAGCCCATGGCGGCACCGCCGGCGGCGATATTAGGGCAGCTCACGTTGATCTCGTAGCCGGCAGCCCAGGGGCACAGCTCGACATACATCTCGAGCGCGCGGACAAACTCCTCGACGGAGTGACCGGCGACCTGGCAGATGACCTGGCAACCGTCCTTGGAGAGCTGCTCGAGCCACGGACCAGACTCACGGGCAAAGGCAGCCACGCCAGGGTTCTGAAGGCCCACGGAGTTGATCATGCCGCCCGGGATCTCGGCCATGCGGGGCGCGGGGTTGCCGGGCCAGGGCTCGGCAGCGCAACCCTTGGTGGTGATGGCGCCCAGCTGGGAAACATCAAAGAAGTTCTGGAACTGCCAACCGTAGCCAAAGGTACCGGCTGCGGTGTTGATGGGGTTCTGCATCTTGACGCCGCCGAAATCGACGGCCATGTTCACGGTACCCACTAGAAGACCACCACCTTGGAAGCATCGAACACGGGGCCGCACATGCAAGCACCCTTCATACCGTCGACCGTCTCGACATTGCAGGTGTTGCAGGCGCCAAAGCCACAGCTCATCATGCGCTCGAGCGACACCTCGCAGTAGGCACCGGCCTCGGCGGCAGCGGCGGCGACCTTCTTCATCATGACGGCGGGACCGCAGCTGGCGACATAGTCGTAGCCGCCCTCGCCGAGCAGCTCGGCGGCAGGATCGGTGCAAAAACCGTGCGTGCCGAGCGAACCGTCGTCAGTGCAAACGTTGACCGTGTCGCACAGAGCGCGGAACTCATCGATGCCCACGGCCTTGGACGCGGTGCCAAAGCCCAGGCACACGTCGACGGCCACACCCTGCTCGGCAAGCATGCCGGCGAGGCACAGCACGGGCGGAACGCCGATGCCGCCCGCCACGAGCAGCGCCTTCCTGGTGCCCTCGGGTACCATCCAACCACGACCACCGGGGCCCAGCAGGTTAGAGGTGGAGCCAGGGCCCATCTGGGACAAACGACGGGTATCGTCGCCCACGACGGCGTACCACAGCTCGACGGTACCGGCCTGGGCGTCGGCGCGATAGAAGCTCAGGGGCACGCGAAGCAGCGAGGACGCATCGCCGGGCACGGCGATGTTCACAAACTGACCGGGCTTGAGCGCACTTGCAAGCTTGGGGGCCGAAATAACGAGCGAGAAGATGCCGTCGGCGATCTCCTGGTTCGAGACGACCTCGAAGTCGTGCATGCGTGCAGTGGAAGGTGTGGGCATAGACGCTCCAATCCCCCATGCGATTGCATGGTCAAAACGAACAGAAAGCGCGGCACCGCAAGGGCACCGCGCACAAAAGCGATAAAGCTATGCTAGCAGATGCAGCCGTCGGCGAGCGTCTGCTTACCGCCGACAAACACATCGGTGGCACGACCGGTGAGCGTGCGGCCGGCGAAACCGGAGTTCTCGGCGCGCGACTCGTAACCGTCCTCGCCGACCGTCCAGGTGGCGGACGCGTCGAACACGGTCAGGTCGGCAACGGAGCCCGCCTTGACCTGAACCTGGTCGAGGCCCAGGATCTCACGCGGCTTGATGGCCATGAGCTCGACCATGCGGCCCATGCTCATCTTACCCGTGTTGACCAGCTCGGTGAGCACGAGCGACAGCGAGGTCTCGAGACCGATCATGCCAAAGGGCGCAAGCTCGAACTCGCGGGCCTTCTCCCACGGGGTGTGGGGAGCGTGATCGGTGACGATAACGTCGACGGTGCCGTCGATGACGCCCTGACGGATGGCCTCGGCATCCTCCACGGTACGCAGCGGCGGGTTGACCTTGAGCGAGGTGTTGTAGGTCTCGTCTAGATCGTTCTCGGTCAGGAACATGTGGTGCGGGGTGGCCTCGCAGGTAACCTGAACGCCAGCGGCCTTGCCGGCACGCACGATCTCCAGGCCATGGGCGGTGGAGATGTGCTGGATGTGCAGCTTGGCACCGGTCAGCTTGGCGATCTCGATGTCGCGGGCGATCTGGAGCTCCTCGCCGGCAGCCGGCCAGCCCTCGAGAGCCAGACGAGTCGAAACCTTGCCCTCGTTGATCTGGCCGTGGCCGACCAGGTCCTCGTCCTGGCAGTGGCTCATAAAGACCTTGCCGAACATCTTGCCGTAGTCCAAGCAACGACGGAGCATACCCGCGCCCTGCACGCCGCGACCGTCGTCGGTGAAGGCGACGGCGCCGTGGGCGACCATATCGCCCATCTCGGACATGGCCTCGCCCTTAAGACCGCGGGTCATGGCGCCCGACGGATAGACGCGGCAGTGACCGACCTCGGCAGCGCGGGACTTGACGAACTCCACGACGGTGCCGTTATCGGTGACGGGATCGGTGTTGGGCATGGCGCACACGCCGGTAAAGCCGCCCTTGGCAGCTGCGCGGGTGCCGCTCTCGATGTCCTCTTTGACCTCATAGCCGGGCTCGCGAAGGTGAACGTGCATATCCACCAGGCCAGGGACGAGGTACTTGCCGGAAAGGTCGCGGACCTCGGCTCCCTCGACGGCGAGATTCTCGCCGACCTCGGCGATCTTGTCGCCGTCAATCAGGACGTCAACGACACCGTCAAGCTCGACGGACGGGTCGACGACGTGGGCATTCTTAAGAAGCAAGGCCATTATCGGCACCTCCAAGCAGCAGATACAGGATAGCCATACGCACGCAGATACCGGCGTAGACCTGCTCCAGGATGACGGAGCGTTGCGGGTGGTCGGCCATATAGGAGTCGAACTCGACACCGCGGTTGATGGGGCCCGGGTGGCAGATGATCGCGTCGGGCTTCATGAGCTTCTCACGGTCCTTGGTCAGGCCGAAGAGCTTGTGGTACTCGCGAATGGTCGGGAACGGGGCACCCTCGAAGCGCTCCTGCTGCACGCGCAGCATGTAGACAACGTCCAGCTCGGGCAGGACGGAATCGAGGTCGCTCGTCACGTGGTCGCAGCCCAGGACCTCGGGCGCCGGCGGCAGCAGCGTGCCGGGGGCGACGGCGTAGGTCTCGCAGCCCATGATCTTAAGGGCGGGGATCAGCGAGCCGCAGACGCGGGAGTGCGCGATATCGCCGACGACGGCGACCTTCAGACCGTGGAAGTCACCCTTGTGCTCCCAGATGGTGTACAGGTCGAGCAGGGCCTGCGTGGGGTGGTTGTGCTTGCCGTCACCGGCGCAGATGACGCTCGCGGGCGAGTTCTGCGTGACGATGTAGGGAGCGCCGGCGTGCTTGTCGCGCACAACGATGCAGTCGATCTTGTAGGCATTGAGGGTCTCGACGGTGTCGACGAGGCTCTCGCCCTTGACCGTGGAGGTCGAGGAGCCGCCAAAGTTGAGGCTGTCGGCCGAAAGACGCTTCTCGGCGAGCTCGAAGGAGCTGCGGGTGCGCGTCGAGGGCTCGTTGAACATGTTGACGATGGTCTTGCCCTTGAGCGTGGGGACCTTCTTGATGGCACGCTCGTTGACCTCGGAGAACGCCTTGGCGGTCTCGAGGATGAGCTTGATGTCCTCTTCGGAGTACTCGGTAATGTCGATCAGGTGCTTATGGTTGAACGCCACGGTACTACTCACCTCCCAGCGGCGCGGAGCCCACGTGGGAACCCGGCGCGACGTCGTTAATCTCGACAGCGGTGTGGCCGTCGACTTCCTTCATATATAGGTGCACGTTCTCCTCATGCGACGAGGGAACGTTCTTGCCGACAAAGTCCGGCGAGATGGGGAGCTCGCGGTGGCCGCGGTCAACGAGGACTGCCAGCTCAATGCGGCTCGGACGGCCCAGGTCCATGACGGCGTCTAGAGCGGCGCGGATGGTACGACCCGTGTACAGGATGTCGTCCACCAAAACGACGCGTTTGCCATCGACGCTGAAGGGAATGTTGGTGGCGTGGATCGCGGGAGCGAAATTGGTAGCGTAGTCATCGCGGTAGAAGCTGATGTCCAGGCTGCCGAGCGGAACGTCGACGCCCTCGATCTCCTTGATCTCCTCGGCGAGCTTCTTTGCCAGAAGGTCGCCGCGCGTGACGATGCCGACCAGAGCGAGGTCTTCACAGCCCTCGTTGCGCTCGAGAATCTCGTGCGCGATGCGGGTCATCGCTCGATTGACGGCGGTCTCGTCCATGATGACCGCCTTGGGGGAAGTCGTGCCCATCGATCTCCTTCCTCACATGTCTTGACTGCTGACACAGTCAAAAAAATAGATGCCCGACCGCTTAAAGCGGACCAGACACCCACAGGAAGGGCTGCTCTTTGGGCAGCTATGTAATTCCATGTGGGTATCTCGTACCCCTTTAATGGTCATGGGATAGTGTAGCCAACCTCGAGCTTAATTGCGAGCATAAATACAGAGCAATCCGTAAACGGAGCCCAAAGCTCAATAAACCTATATATTTGTGGGACGAGCTTGAAAACGCACGCACGAGCTGGCATAATCCCCTCTGCTGCACGCAAATCGGATCTACGTCCAGGGCCGTGGCGTGAGCACTATCGCCAAAAGAGGAATATCTCTGTGTAGATTGCGCACAGGGAGCGACTTCTGTGCTATAGTTCAGGCTTGTTTGTTAACGCGACATGTTCGTTTGTCGCCCAAGGAGGGTCAGTTATGTCCAAAGTTTGCGAAGTTTGCGGTAAGCACCCCGTTGCCGGTCGCTCCATCAGCCACTCTCACCGCGTCACCAACCGTAAGTTCCGCCCCAACATCCAGCGCGTTTACGTCGTCGTCGATGGTCACCGTCGCAAGATGAACGTTTGCTCCACCTGCCTCAAGTCCGGCAAGGTTGCGCGCTCGTAAATAAGGTCTTACCAACAAGTACCTCGGACTCTCCGGGTCAAAGACCTCGCGTTCATATAGAACTTACCAAAGGCGCCCTCCCCTACGGAGGGCGCCTTTTTGCACTCATTGGGGACAGACTTATATGAGGGTTTGCAGATGTCAAAGGGATCATAGCCCAGCTGGTATGCCTTGTAACTAACGGTACGCCTCGAGCGAGTCGGACGCACCTTACACGGGATTTAAATGGATGTAATCGAGTAGCTGCACCGCCTGTGTGTCCGACTCAACCGCGACCCGCGAATAGCGATTATCAAACAGATGTCCCGTTTTCCCATTGAAATACTCATGAGAGTCTGTACCCAATGAGCGGGGCGATGCAGCAGGCAGATAGTTTTAGTTAAAACGCTTCAGTTTATTGAAGCGTTTTAGTGTGCCTTTTACAGGAATCTTACCGTTCGCCGAATAATTTCTTGCTATCATGCAAGGCGTAGGGTAAATCTCCGATCGCAAGGAGACACAAATGGTGAAAAAGTCACCGGAAAACACTACTCCCGCAATTGTGGACAACGTAGAGGCGCTTGAGGCCAAGCTCGCTCAGATGCGAGAGGCCCAGGCGCTTTTTGCTACGTACACGCAGGAGCAGGTCGACAAGATCTTCTATGAGGCCGCCATGGCCGCCAACAAGGCTCGTATCCCGTTGGCGAAGATGGCCATCGAGGAGACCGGCCGCGGCGTTCTTGAGGACAAGGTCATCAAGAACCACTACGCCGCAGAGTACATCTACAACGCTTACAAGAACACCAAGACCTGTGGTGTCCTGGAGCGCGACGAGGCTTACGGCATCACCAAGATCGCCGAGCCCATCGGCATCGTGGGCGCCGTCATCCCGACGACCAACCCCACCTCCACCGCGATCTTCAAGACGCTGATCTGCCTGAAGACCCGCAACGCCATCATCATCTCCCCGCACCCGGCTGCCGCCAAGTGCACCATCGCCGCCGCCAAGCTCGTGCTTGACGCCGCCGTCAAGGCCGGCGCCCCCGAGGGCATCATCGGCTGGGTCGATGTCCCCTCCATCGAGCTGACTAACATGGTCATGCGCGACGTCGACATCATCCTCGCCACCGGTGGCCCGGGCATGGTCAAGGCCGCTTACTCCTCGGGCAAGCCCGCCCTGGGCGTTGGCGCCGGTAACACCCCGGTCGTCATCGACGACACCGCCGACGTGCTGCTCGCCGTCAACTCCATCATCCACTCCAAGACCTTCGACAACGGCATGATCTGCGCTTCCGAGCAGTCCGTGACCGTAATCGACAGCATCTATGACCAGGTTAAGGCCGAGTTCCAGAAGCGCGGCTGCTACTTCGTCAAGCAGGGTGCCGAGATGGAGGCCCTGCGTGCCGCCATGTTCAAGAACGGCGCTCTCGATCACCGCATCCCCGGCATGGCCGCTGCCAAGATCGCCGAGCTCGCCGGCATCGAGGTTCCCGCCAAGACCAAGATCCTGATCGCCGAGGTCACCTCCACCGACCCCGCCAAGGAGGAGTTCTCCCACGAGAAGCTCTCCCCGGTCCTGGCCATGTACCACGCCAAGGACTTCCAGGAGGCCGTCGACAAGGCCGAGCACCTCGTGCTCGCCGGTGGCCCGGGCCACACCGCCTCTCTGTACGTGCACCCCGCCCAGGCCGAGAAGATCAGCCTGTTCGAGCACGTCATGAAGGCCTGCCGTATCGTCATCAACACCCCGTCCTCGCACGGCGGCATCGGTGACCTGTACAACTTTGGCATGAAGCCGTCTCTGACCCTGGGCTGCGGCTCCTGGGGCGGCAACTCCGTCTCCGAGAACGTTGGGGTGAAGCACTTGATCAACGTTAAGACTGTGGCCGAGCGCCGTGAGAACATGCTGTGGTTCCGCGCTCCCGAGAAGGTCTACTTCAAGAAGGGTTCCACGCCCGTCGCCCTCGACGAGCTGGGCAACGTCATGGGAAAGAAGCGCGCCTTCATCGTTACCGACCAGTTCCTCTTCAAGAATGGCAACACCCGCGCCATCGAGGCCAAGCTCGACGAGATGGGCATCGCCCACGACTGCTTCTACGACGTCGAGCCCGATCCGTCGCTGCAGTGCGCACGTCGCGGCGCCAAGCAGATGGCTCTCTTTGAGCCGGACGTCATCATCGCCGTCGGCGGTGGCTCAGCTATGGACGCCGGCAAGATCATGTGGATGATGTACGAGCACCCCGAGTGCAAGTTTGAGGACATGGCCATGGACTTCATGGACATCCGCAAGCGTATCTTCACCTTCCCCGAGATGGGCAAGAAGGCCTACTTCGTCGCCGTCCCGACCTCCTCGGGTACCGGCTCCGAGTGCACGCCGTTCGCCATCATCACCGACAAGGAGACCGGCATCAAGTGGCCGCTCGCCGACTACGCGCTGCTCCCCAACATGGCTATCGTCGACGCCGACAACTGCATGACCGCCCCGCGCGGCCTGACCGCTGCCTCCGGCATCGACGTCATGACCCACGCCATCGAGTCCTACGTCTCCATCATGGCTTCCGACTACACCAAGGGCCTCTCCGAGCGCGCTGCCAAGCTCGTCTTTGAGAACCTGCCCTCCAGCTTCACGAACGGCGCCAAGGACCCGCACGCCCGCGAGGAGATGCACAACGCCTCCTGCATGGCCGGTATGGCCTTCGCCAACGCCTTCCTGGGCCTCAACCACTCCATGGCTCACAAGCTCGGCGCTTTCCATCACCTGCCCCACGGCATCGCTAACGCCGTCATCCTGACCCGCGTCATGCGCTACAACGCCGCCGAGGCTCCCGTCAAGATGGGTACCTTCTCCCAGTATCCTTACCCCAACGCGCTGCACAACTACGCCGAGATGGCCAAGTACTGCGGTATCGAGGGCAAGGACGACAAGGAGGTCTTCGAGAACTTCATCACGAAGCTCGAGGAGCTCAAGGACTTCATCGGTGTCAAGAAGACCATCGCCGACTACGGTGTTGACGAGCAGTACTTCCTCGACACCCTCGACGAGATGACCGAGCAGGCATTCAACGACCAGTGCACCGGCGCTAACCCGCGCTACCCGCTCATGAGCGAGATCAAGGAGCTCTACCTGGACGCCTACTACGGCCGCGAGCCCCAGGACTACGCCGTCTGCTAGTTTTTAGCACGGTTTTTTGCGGCGGGGGTGCACGGGTGTTTCACACACCCCCGCCGTCGCTTCTATCGCATCGTTGAAAGGATGCAACCATGCTGCTACCCGATTCCAAGACCGAGCTCGTCCGCCGTGGCAACAAGGTCGTTTACGACCTGGGCGACAAGATCGTCAAGGTCTTTAACGAGACCAAGCCTGTCTCCGACGTGTTCAACGAGGCTTTGAATCTTGCCCGCATCAATGAGTGCGGCATCCGCAGCCCCAAGGCTCTTGAGGTTTCCCAGCTCGAGAACGCCAACGGCTGGGCGCTCGTGACCGAGAAGGTTCCGGGCACCACCCTTGCCGAGAAGATGACTGCCGAGCCCCAGCGCTTCGGTGAGTACCTCGAGATGTTCGTCGACCTCCAGATCGAGATCCACGGCTACACCTCCCCGCTGCTCAACCGTCAGCGCGACAAGTTCGCCCGCATGATCGACAGCCTTGATCAGCTCAATGCCACCACGCGTTACAACCTTCAGGAGCGTCTGGACGGTATGACCAAGGAGTTCAAGGTCTGCCACGGCGACTTCAACCCCTCCAACGTCATCGTCGGCGACGACGGCCAGCTCTATGTGTGCGACTGGGCACACGCTACCCAGGGCTCCCCTGCTGCCGACGTTGCCACCACCTACCTGCTCTTTGCCCTCAACAGCAAGGACCAGGCCGAGGCTTATCTGGAGCTCTACTGCGACCGCGCCGACATGCCCATGCAGGTTGTGCGTCAGTGGACGAGCATCGTCGCCGCTTCCGAGCTCGCTCGTAAGCGCAACGTGAACGATGAGTTCCTGAAGAACTGGATCGACGTCGTCGATTATCAGTAATATCTGAGCGATTTATTTCGCATCGGAGGCACAAAGGAAACCCCGCAGCTCGCATGGGCTGTGGGGTTTCCTTTTAGCGATTGAGTACGCCGACAAGATAAAAGGACGGCCCCGCATCTCCCCTATCTGGAGAAATGCGGGGCCGTCCCGTATATCGAACTACAAGCGAAATCGCCGATTAACGGCGTGCCGCCTTCACAAGCTCGGCGACCTTGGCGACGACCTCGTCGATCGCCACGTCCTCGCGCTCACCCGTAGCACGGTCCTTGAGCTCGACGGTGCCGTTCTTGAGGCCACGCTTACCCAGAACGACCTGATACGGGAAGCCCATAAGGTCGTTGTCGGCAAATTTAAAGCCGGGACGCTCGTCACGGTCATCGACGACGACCTCGATACCCTCGGCGCACAGGCCATCAACGATCTGCTCGCAGACGGTAGCGCACTCCTCCTTCTTGGGATCGAGCGGAATCACCGCGACCTCGTACGGGGCAACGGAGACCGGCCAGACGATACCGTGCTCGTCGTTGTGCTGCTCCACGACGGCAGCGAGCGAGCGGGACACACCAACGCCGTAGCAGCCCATGATGAGCGGCTTCTCCTTGCCATCCTCGTCCATAAAGGTGGCACCCATGGCCTCGGAATACTTGGTGCCCAGCTGGAAGACCTGAGAGACCTCGATGCCGCGGGCAGCGGAGAGCGGCTTGCCGCAGTGCGGGCAGGGGTCGCCGGCGACAACGGTGACCAGATCGGCCCACTCATCGACGGTAAAGTCGCGCTCGGGGCAGGCACCGGTAAAGTGATAATCGACCTCGTTGGCACCGCAGGCCCACTGCTTGGAATCGCGCAGGCTCTCGTCGCACACCAGACGGATGCCCTCGGGCAGGTTGACCGGTCCGATAAAGCCCTTGTGCAGGCCGTTCGCTTGAAGCTCCTCGTCGGTCATCATGCGGTAGCCCTTGCCAAAGACATGCTCGGCCTTGCAGTCATTGAGCTCGTGGTCGCCCGGGACAATGGCCACGACCGGCTTGCCCTCGGAGTCGATGAGTGCCAGCGACTTGCGCGTGCCGTTCTCGGGGAAGCCGAAGAACTTGGCAACGGCCTCGATGGTGCCCATACCCGGAGTCTCGACCTTGGTGAGCGTGCCATCGCCGGGGCCCTCGGTCACAACGACCTTGGTGCTTGCAGCCTCGTCATCGGCAGCAAAACCGCAATCGTCGCAGTAGACGAGCGAAGCCTCGCCGGCGTCGGCAAGAGCCATGTACTCGACGGAAGTGTCGCCGCCGATCTCGCCGGAGTCGGCGACAACGGGCAGAGCCTTGATGTAGCAGCGCTCGCAGATGTTAGCGTAGGCCTGCTTCATCTTGTCGTACTCCTCCTGCAGGCTCTCCTGCGTGGCGGAGAAGCTGTAGGCGTCCTTCATGATGAACTCGCGACCGCGCATCAGGCCAAAGCGGGGACGGAACTCGTCGCGGAACTTGTCCTGAATGTGGTACAGGTTGACGGGCAGCTGTTTGTAGGAACGCAGCTCATTGCGCACCAGGGCCGTGACGGTCTCCTCGTGGGTGGGACCCAGGACGAACTCGCGACCATGACGGTCGTCAAAGCGCACAAGCTCCTTGCCATAGGCGTCGATGCGGCCGGACTCACGCCACAACTCGGCATCGACCATGATAGGCATCATAAGCTCCTGGGCGCCAGCAGCGTCCATCTCGTCGCGCACGATGTTCTCGATCTTGCGAATCGAGCGCCAAGCAAGCGGCAGGTAGGAATATAGACCGGCGGCCTCCTTGCGGATCATGCCGGCACGGAGCAGCAGACGGTGGCTGGCGAGCTCAGCGTCCGCCGGATCCTCTTTAAGCGTCGGCGCATAAAGCTTAGACATATACATTGCTCGGGTCATTTATTTCTCCTCAATAAGCTTGTCGACCTCGGCCATAAGCGCGTCGACAATTTGGTCCTCAGCTACTTTACCAATGATCTGGCCATGCGAAAAGAGCAAGGCCTGACCACGTCCGCAAGCAACGCCCAGATCGGCATCAGAAGCCTCGCCGGGGCCATTAACGGCACATCCCATCACAGCGATCGAAAGCGGCGCGGAGTAGTTCTTAAGCCGCTCGGTAACCTCCTCGGCAATGGGAATAAGGTTAACCTGGCAGCGGGCGCATGTGGGGCACGAGACAATCTCGGGGCCACGGCGACGCAGGCCCAACGACTGCAGAATACCCCAGGCAACCGGCGGCTCCTCAACCGGATCGGCTGTGAGCGACACACGCATGGTGTCGCCAATGCCTTCGGAAAGCAAGATACCCAAGCCTACAGAGCTCTTGATGGTGCCCTGGAGCTTGGTCCCCGCCTCCGTCACGCCCAGGTGAAGCGGAACGTGGGGAATCTCACGCGACAGGGCTCGATAGGTATCAAGCGTCGTTTGCACGCTATGGGCCTTGGCCGAAAGCACAATGTTCGTAAAACCGCGGTCCTCAAAGTGCTTGACGAAGCGCTCGCTCGACATCACGAGCTTTTCGGGCTGCATGAGGTCGTCGCGCTCGGCGATATCCTGTTCGAGCGAACCGGCATTGACACCGATACGAATCGCGCACCCAGCGGCGCCCGCGGCATCGATCACGGCATCGACCTTAGCCCAATCGCCGATATTGCCGGGATTGATGCGAAGCTTGGCGGCACCAGCCTCGACGGCGCCGATGGCGAGCTTATGGTTAAAGTGAATATCGGCGACGATCGGCACCGGAGACTCGGCACAGATGGTGCGGAAACCCTCAAGCGCGGCCTCGGTGGGCACGCTCACACGCACGATATCGCAGCCAGCCTGCGCCAACGCGCACACTTGCGCAAGCGTTGCCTGGGCGTCAGCGGTATCGGTGCAGGTCATGGATTGGACCACCACCGGCGCGCCGCCACCGATCTGCACACCGCCCACATGCACGGGGCGCGTCAACTCGCGAGGCAAAGGATGGGATAAAGACAATCCAAACACTCCCCTACAGGATAAATCGAAGGACGTCGGAACGAAGCATATAGACAAACAGCAGCGCAAAGAGCGCGATGCCCACATAGCTCACAATCGTCTGGACCTTGAGCGGAAGCTCGCGGCCAGCAATCTTTTGAATGATCTCGATGACCAGCTTGCCGCCATCGAGTGGTGGGATGGGCAGCAGGTTCATAAAGCCAAGCGAGAACGAAATGAGGGCGGCAAACGAAAGGAACGTGGCAGGGCCGGCAGCAGCAGCCTGTGAGGACATAACGCTAATGCCCACGATCGAAGAAGACTGATCGAGGATCTCCATCGTATGCTGCGGCTGGAGCAGGCGCATCACGCCCTCCGCTGTCTGCACGACACAGGAGAACGAAAGGCGAGCCGACGTGATGGGGTCTAAACGGACCACCTGCGTAGAGGCATACACACCTAGGCGCTCGTCCTCTTTGAGCGCAACCGAGGTCGAATGCTGCTTGCCGTCGCGCTCATACTCAATGGCGATATCGTCCTTACCGGCGGCCTTGCCGATGGCATCGTAAACGTCCATCCAGGTAGAGCACGATACTCCGTCAACCGAAAGGATCGCGTCGCCGCCCTCGATACCCGCCTTGGCGGCAATAGACCCCTCGTCAACCTGACCGATCACGTTGGTATCCATCGGCACGGTGACACCCGCAATAGAGTAGATGCTCATAAGCAGCAAAAAGCCCGTCAGGATATTGACGAGAATGCCCGCGAGCAGCATAAAGGCGCGCTTGAGAAAACCCTGGCCCAGATAGGTATGCGAACGCTCTTGCGCAAGGAACTCGGCTTCGCCGCACGGCAGCTCCCACACATCGCCCTCGGTAGTCGCATGCTCTCGATCGAAACGGCGGCCGTCAAAGGTGGTGTAACCCGCCGCGTCTCGCGGCAGCGTCTGATACTTGGTGGGATAGTAGCTCGGCGAGGGCTTCTCCCCTTCCTCATACCAAGGCGCGATAGAGCCCCAACCCAAGAGCAAGGCGCATGCCTCGAGCACAACCTCCTCGGATAGCTCGAGCTCGACAGCAAGGTCGGCCACGGTCACGCGACCATGACGATAGATAGCCGCGAGCACGCGATCGGCACACGAGACGTCGGTCGGATCCATACCGCAGATGGCAGCGTAGCCACCCAGCAGCAGCGGGGTCACGCCAAACTTGGTTCCAATGCGACGCGACGTGTAATGGATGTCAAAGCGGCAAGGCAGGCCCAAAAAGAACTCGGTCACACGGACGCCGCAGGCACGAGCCGCCAAAAAGTGGCCGCCCTCGTGCAAAAACACGAGGACGGAAAGCATCAGCAGGCCCCAAAAGACCGATGAGAGAACGCTCAGAACAGTATCCATAAAACGAAAAAGCAATCCTTATGGGTTAGGAACGGGTTGCGGCGAGCACCTGCGCAGCCTTTTCACGCGCCCATGCATCGATGTCGTGAAGCTGCTCAAACGAATCGACCGCCTGCATATCGTGGGAATCCATGCAGGATTCCACAATGCGATCGATATCGGTAAAGCTGCAGCCATCGTGCAGGAAGGCATCGACGGCGACCTCGTTGGCGGCATTGAGCACGCACGGCATGGTGCCACCCGTCTTGCCGGCACGTTCGGCCAGTGCCAGACAGCGGAAGGTATCCATGTCGGCAGCATCAAACGTGAGCTGCCCCAGCTCGCGGAAATCGATACGAGGCGCCGGGGTATCCCAACGCTCGGGATACGAGAACGCGAACTGGATGGGAATACGCATGTCGGAAGCACCGAGATGCGCCATCACGGAGCCGTCGGCGAACTCGACCATAGAGTGAATCTTGGACTGACGCTGCACGACCACGTTAATGAAATCGAGGTCGCAGTTACACAGATGCATGGCCTCAATGCGCTCCAGGCCCTTGTTCATGAGGGTGGCGGAGTCGATGGTGATCTTGGCACCCATGGCCCACGTGGGATGTGCGAGGGCATCGGCACGCGTCACGCGGTCGAGCTCGTCGCGGGTGCGGCCAAAGAACGGACCGCCCGAGCAGGTGAGCCAAATACAATGAGCCTCGCGTGGGTTCTCCCCCAGATAGCACTGGTAGATGGCGGAGTGCTCAGAGTCGACTGGAATAAGCTGGCCCGGTTGCGCCAACGGCATAAGCAAGTCGCCGCCGACGACGAGGGACTCCTTGTTGGCAAGGGCAAGACGCTTATTTGAGGTCAAGGCCGCATGGCTCGCCTCGAGACCAGCGGCGCCCACAATAGCAACGAGCACGCAGTCGACATCGTCGCGACGCGCGAGCTCGCAAACCGCCTGCGCGCCAAGGCCAAGCTTCGTTCCCTCGGGCAACTCCTGCAGCACGGCGTCATCGCCATGAGCGACATCGGCCACGGCAACCGCCGGAACCGAGAACTCGCGGGCAGCGGCAACAAGCTCGGAGGTGCTGGAGTTAATGGACAGCGCCGTCACCTGCAGGCGATCGGCATGCTGGCGGCACACATCGAGCGCCTGGGTGCCGATGGAGCCGGTACAACCCAGGATGGCAACACGGAGGCGTCCATCGGGGCCATACGTCGTCTGGAATGACATTACAGCACGCCTCCGATCATCAGCATCAGCTGCGCGGTGATGCAGCCGAAGATAAGCGAATCGCTACGATCGAGCATGCCGCCGTGGCCCGGGATAAGGTTGCCGGAATCCTTGACGCCCACACCGCGCTTGATGCGCGACTCGATAAGGTCGCCGATAACGCCCAGAATGGACACGACCACGCCGCACAGCAGCGCATAGGGCAGGCTGAGCTTGAAGAAATGCGTCGCCCACAGGATGAGCCAAATCAAAACCGAGCCCAGGATGCCGCCAACAAACCCCTCCCAGCTCTTTTTGGGAGAGATCTTGGGAACCATCTTGTGTTTGCCGATACGGCTACCCACGATATAGGCAAACGAATCGGAGACCCAGAGAGACGCGCAAACACCCACCGAAAGCAGGGCGCCGGCAAAACCGGGCACGGCATCGCGCAGCAGCACGATAGCCGACAGCATAAAACCGGTGTAGATGGGACCCATGAGTGTCACGGCAACATCGGATATGCGGGTACGCGGCGACCAGACATACCAAATGCCCACAGCGAGCATCAGGGCAAAAAGCAGGGCATTCAGCAGCATCGAATCGCCCAACGCCGACAGTGGAAAGAGCACGGCGGCAGCGATACCCATGCGCTCGTTAGCCATCTTGCCATCGAGCCTTGTCATACGGAAAAACTCATAGCAGCACAGACCGCTCATGACGGAAACAAAGATGGCCGTGGGCACGATACCCAAAACCAGGCACAGGATAAAGACAACGGCGTAGACGATACCGGCGGCGGCACGGGTAATAAAGCCCGCCAGCCACGAACCGGAACCGCTCTTCGCTGCAGGCGCTCCCGCAGTGGCAGCTTTACGCGCAGGCGTCTTGGGAGCAGATGCCTTGGGACGATCGGACACGATTAAGCCTCCTCGGTCTTGCTCAGTCCACCAAACCTACGGTCACGGCCCTGATAGGCCAAAATGGCGTCGACAAGGCCCCAACGATCAAAGTCGGGCCAATAGGTATCGGTGACGTAGAACTCGGAATAAGCTACCTGCCACAGCAGATAGTTCGAAAGGCGCAGCTCACCAGAGGTGCGAATCACAAGCTCAGGATCGGGAAGACCGGCGGTATAGAGGTGGGAAGCCACCATGTCGTCATCAATTGCGGCAGGATCGATCTTACCGGCGGCAACGTCGAGTGCGATCTGACGGACAGCGCGGGTAATCTCGGCACGCGCGCCGTAGTTGACGGCAAGCGCCAGCGTCATACCGGTGTGATCGGCGCACTCGGCAAGACCGCGTTCAAAAACGTCGCGGGTCTTCTTGGGCAGCGCGGAAATATCACCCAAAAAGACAACGCGCACGTTTTCGCGCTTCAGAAGCGGCAACTCGTCGATGAACGTCTTGGCAAACAGGTGCATCAAGACGTTGACCTCATGCTGCGGGCGGTTCCAGTTTTCGGTAGAAAACGCATAGGCCGAAAGCACGTCGACGCCCAGGCGCACGCAGGCGGTAATGATCTCGCGCAGCGAGACGATACCCGCCTTGTGGCCCTCAGTGCGTGCAAGACCGCGCGACGTGGCCCAACGACCGTTGCCGTCCATGATGCACGAGATATGGTGCGGAATGTTATTGAGGTCAAGGTCGGAAAAACCGACGCCCGCAGGGGCGTCGGCAAAGTACTCGACCAGTTTATGCTCGTCGTATTGCACCTTAGATCTCCATGACCTCGGCTTCTTTTTCCTTCAGAAGCTCCTCGACCTTGGCGACATACTCATCGGTGTGCTTCTGGACCTTAGCCTGCTCGCGACGGACATCGTCCTCGGTGAGCTCCTCATCGCGCTCGAGCTTGTTGTTGAAGTCGCGACGGATGTTACGGATAGACACCTTGGCCTGCTCGGCGTACTCGCGGCACTCCTTGACGAGCTCGCGACGGCGCTCCTCGGTGGGAGCCGGGAACGGCAGACGAACCACGGTGCCATCGGAGTTGGGGGTAATACCCAGATCGGAAGCGCCGATGGCCTTGACGATAGCGTTGATGAGTGCCTTGTCCCACGGCTCGATGAGCAGCATGTGGGCCTCGGGGGTCTTGACGGCGGCAACCTGCGTGACCGGCGTGGGAACACCGTAATAATCGACGGTGATGTCGGACAGAATGTTGGCATTGGCGCGGCCGGTACGGACCTTGGAGAAGTTATGCTTGAGGGACTCGAGCGACTTGTCCATGTGGGCGGTGATGTTCTCTGCCATGCTTAATCCTCCTGATAGACGAGCGTGCCGACGGGCTCACCCGAAAGCGCGCGCTTGACGGTGTCCTCGCCATCGATGTTGAGGACCAAAATCGGCATACGGTTGTCCTGGCACAGTGCCGTAGCCGTGGAATCCATAACCTGCAGACCGCGGACGAGAACCTCGTGATAGGTAATCTTGTCAAAACGGACGGCATCAGCGCACTTGACGGGATCCTTATCGTAGATGCCGTCAACCTTGGTGGCTTTAATCAGAATCTCGGCGCCGATCTCGCACGCACGAAGAGCCGCGGCGGTGTCGGTCGTAAAGTACGGATTGCCCGAACCGGCGGCAAAAATAACGACGTTGCCCTTGGAAAGGTGGTTGATGGCGCGACGGCGAATATAGGGCTCGCAGATCTCGTTCATCTGGATAGCGCTCATCACGCGGCAGGGAACATCGTTATGCTCGAAGGCATCCTGCAGGGCGAGCGCGTTCATAACGGTAGCCAGCATGCCCATGTAGTCGGCCTGAGCACGCTCCATGCCACCGGCAGCGCCGGCCATGCCGCGGAAAATATTGCCGCCGCCGACAACGACGCCGACCTCATGGCCAACGGCTAGCAGCTCCTTGACCTGCTTGGCAAGATGGTCGGTAACCTTGGGGTCGATGCCATATTGGCCGTCGCCCATCAGCGCTTCGCCGGAAAGCTTAAGAAGCACGCGTTTATATCGGATGTCGGACAAAGCGATCCTCCTTTAATTAGACTCTCAATATGATATCAAAGGCTCTGATAAGAGCCATGAAAAAGCAGGCTGTGAGTAAAACCCACAGCCTGCTCATTACCAGCTACAAGAGCTTATTTACTCGCCACGGACCAGACGGTCAAAGGCAACGACGGTAATGGTGTCGCTGAGCTCCTTGGAGACCTGCTCAGCGTACTTCTTGATGGTGAGGGAGCTGTCCTTGATGAACTCCTGCTCGGTGAGCACGGACTGCTTGTAGAACTTCTCCAGACGGCCGACAGCCATCTTCTCCTGAATAGCCTCGGGCTTGCCGGACTCGGCAGCCTGGGCCATGTAGATCTGCTTCTCGTGCTCGACGGTCTCGGCCGGAACCTGATCGCGGGTAGCGCAGATCGGGGCGACGGCGGCAACCTGAAGGGCAACGTCGTGAGCGAAGGTCTTGAAGGACTCAGCCTGAGCGGTCTCGGCCTTCTCGAAGGCGAACTCGACGAGGACGCCGATCTTACCACCCATGTGGATGTAAGAAGCGAGCGCGCCGTTCTCGGCCTTGCGGGCAGCGAAGCGGGAGATCTTCATGTTCTCGCCCATGATGTGAATCATCTCGGTGAGCTCGGAGGAAACGGTCTCCTCACCCATCGGCTTCTCGAGCAGAGCGTCGACGTCAGCAGGCTCGGTGGTAGCGACAACCTCAGCGACCTTGGAAGCAAAGCCAGTGAACTTGGCGTTGGAGCCAACGAAGTCGGTCTCGCAGGAGAGCTCGAGCAGAGCGCCGGTCTTGCCATCCTCGGAGACGAACGCGGCGACAGCGCCCTCGTTGGTCTCACGGCCAGCCTTCTTGGCAGCCTTGGCAAGGCCGTTCTTACGCAGAACGTCGACAGCGGCGTCCATGTCGCCGTCAGCCTCGACGAGAGCCTTCTTGCACTCCATCATCGGGGAGTCGGTCATCTCGCGGAGCTGCTTGACCATAGCGGCGGTAATCTGGGCCATTGTGGTTCCTTTCAAAGAGATGAAAAAGAATTAACTAAGACTGATTTACTCGGCCTTGGGCTCAGCGGCCATCTCGGCCTCGGAGACCTGCTCCTTGCCGGAGCCAGCGAGGCAGGCGTCAGCCATGAGCTCGCACATAAGGGTGACAGCGGAGATAGCGTCATCGTTGCAGGGGATGCCGTACTCGACCTCGTCGGGATCGGAGTTGGTGTCGATCAGAGCGACGACGGGGATGTTCAGGCGCTGGGCCTCCTTGATGGCGTTCTCCTCGCGCTTGGTGTCGATGACGAAGAGAGCCTGGGGCAGACCCTTCATGTCGCGGGCGCCACCGAGGTTGGTCTGGAGCTTGGTGAGCTCCTTGCCGAGAACAGCCTGCTCCTTCTTGGGCAGAACAGCCATGCGTCCGTCCTCGACCATGGCCTCGAGCTCCTCCATGCGGTTGATGCGGGAGCGGATGGTGACGAAGTTGGTCAGCATGCCGCCGAGCCAACGCTGGTTGATGTAAGGCATGTTGGCGCGCTCAGCAGCGTTCTTGACGGCCTCCTGAGCCTGCTTCTTGGTGCCGACGAACAGCACGTTGCCGCCCTTGGCGACGTTCTTGACGAAGGTGTAGGCCTGGTCGGCGTCGAGGATGGTCTGCTTGAGGTCGAGGATGTAGATGCCGTTGCGCTCACCGAAGATGAACGGCTTCATCTTGGGGTTCCAGCGACGGGTCTGGTGACCGAAGTGGCAGCCGGCCTCGAGCAGGGTGCGGATATTAATCTTGGTAGCCATGTTAAACCTCCTGTGGTTTGCCTCCGCGCGGGGTCATCCTCCAAAACCAACCCGGACATGTGCTACCAAAGCCCGGGCACCACGGTATGAAGTAGCCGCGCGTGCGTGATAAAAACATGTTGCCGTGAAGCAACCCGATGAATGATAGCAGGAATGCATCTTCCTGCCAACCCGCAATCAAAACCACACACCTGAGTGCGGCGCGGGACGTCCCAGCCACTATTCGCCGCGGGGATGGGCTTGAGCCACGGCACGTTTGAGCCGATCGGGCGTGAGATGCGTGTAGATCTGCGTCGTGGACAGGCTCGCATGACCTAGCAGCTCTTGAACCGAGCGCAGGTCCGCACCGCCCTCGAGCAAATCGGTCGCAAAGGTATGGCGCATCGCATGCGGGGCAATGTCGGCCGGAATGCCGGCGAGCGTCGCCAGCGTATGGAACCGCCGCCTGAGCATGGCGGCACTCATGCGATTGCCGCGCGCCGATATAAGCAGCGGATGCGGCCCGGTAGCGGGGTCACGGCGCTTTGCCTGAGCGAGCAACTCCGGCCTCCCCTCCTCAATATAGAGACGCGTCGCCTCGAGTGCGCGACGATACAGAGGGACGATACGCTCCTTGCTCCCCTTGCCCCAAAGTCGCAGCGTTCGCTCGGACCAACCAATAGACTCCACGTTGAGCGCCGCGAGCTCCGAGATTCGCGCGCCGGAGGCATAGAGCAACTCAAGCATCGCCGCATCGCGCAGTCCCGCGGGCGTCGAGGTATCAGGCGTCTTGAGCAGCGCCTCAACCTGCTGGGTCGTAAGGACGCCCGGCAGGTCACGTGGCAGCTTGGGCGATGCGATCGCCGAGACCGCATCGCCCTCGACAATCCCCTCGGCAGCCATCCAGCGATAGAGAGATCGAATAGCCGACAGGTGCGCCGCAAGCGTTCGGGGAGCCACCTGCTCACGCGAAAGCTCGGCAAGATAGCGACGAATGGTGCGCACGTCGGCAGCGAAAGCATCAATATTCTCGCGCTCGCACCAGACAGCAAAGCGCTCTAGCCTCGAGCCATAGGCCGTCACCGTGTTGGGAGAAAGTCCCTCAACACGTGCGATATAGGCGATAAACGAGTCGACGGTGTCGTACAGGTCAAAGGCTATGACCGGTCGCCTCCAAACAAGTCGGAGCGCGTGGCCAAGTAGGCATCAAGGGCCTCGAGGGCGCGATCCGCATAAGCCTGATAGCGGTCGCGTTTGCTGCGGCGCTTACCATCCTCGAGTGGCGGCACCAGGCCAAAGTTGACATGCATAGGCTGATAGCCCACGGTGGCAGGATCGGTCGCATAGCCCACGAGCGCACCCAGGGCGCCCACACGCGGCAACTCGACGCCCGCGGCACCGATAGCCTCGGCATAGGTGTTGAGCGCCGCGAGCAGACCTGTCGCCACGGCTTCCATGTACCCCTCGGTGCCGGTGATCTGACCGGCCAGGCGCACGCCGGTACCGGGCACGGCAAAGGTGCTATCGAGCACGTGAGGGGCGTCGACAAAGGTATTGCGGTGCATGACACCGTAGCGGAAGAACTCAGCGTTCTCCAGGCCCGGCACCATATGGAAGACGCGCTTCTGCTCGCCAAAGGTCAAGTTGGTCTGGAAGCCCACCAGGTTATAGGCGGTCTTCTCCTTGTTCTCGGCACGCAGCTGAATCGCCGCCCAGGGGCGACGTCCGGTACGCGGGTCGGTGAGGCCGACGGGCTTCATGGCGCCAAAGCGAATGGCGTCCTTGCCGGTGCGCGCAACTTCCTCGGCAGGCTGGCAGGCTTGGAACAGATCGCCGCCCTCAAAGTCTTTGAGCACCACGCGGTCGGCCGTGGTAAGCGCCTCGATAAAGGCCTCGTACTCCTCCTTGTTGAGCGGAGCGTTGAGATAGTCGCCGCTCCCCTGCTCCTCGTAGCGCGACTGCGAGAACAGCACGTCCATATCGAGCGTGGAGGCATCGACGATCGGCGCCGCCGCATCAAAGAATGCCAGGGCATCGCCACCGACGAGCTTCATAACCTCTTCGCTCAGCGCCGGTGAACACAGCGGGCCCGCGGCAATGACCACGTGACCCTCGGGAATCTGTGTGACCTCACCGTGCACGACCTCGATATTGGGACGAGCGGCAACCTCGGCCTCGACAAGCTCGGAAAACTTGACGCGGTCGACCGCCAAGGCGCCACCGGCGGGAACAGCCGCGCGATGGGCGCAATCGAGCAGGACTGAACCCATGCGCTCAAGCTCGGCCTTCAGCAAACCAGCCGCGGAATCCGGACGGGTCGACTTAAACGAATTCGAGCAGACGAGCTCTGCCAGGTGATCGGTATGGTGAGCCGGGGAGCTCACCTGGGGGCGCATCTCGCACAGCTTTACGGCAAAACCGCGATCTGCCAGCTGGATCGCGCACTCCGAACCCGCCAGACCGCCACCGATAACTGTCACCTGATCGAACTGCATCTGCAAACACCTTTCTAATTGACACGTTTTCCATTGTGACCGAAGGGTGTCTGGGCGTGAAGGGCAAACTTGGAGGGCGCATACCTTCCATCCATCATGCGCTCGATAAGACCCTCGAGTTCAAGCGAACCCAAGAGTTTGAGTACGCCGACAGCATCGAGCGAGACGAGCGCCGCGATGTCGTCGACCTTGAGCGGAGAGGCGATGAGCGCATGCATCACGGTCTGCTGCGTTGGATCCAGGTCGGCAATGCCGGGAGCATCGGGGCGCGAGTAGCGCAGGGTTCCGTAGATGCGTGAGATAGCCATCTCGATAGATTCCTCGTCGACGATGCAGCAGGCACCGTTCGCAATGAGGTAATTCGTGCCACGCGACTCGGGCGATAGGATCGACCCCGGCACGGCAAGAAGTTCGCGCCCCAAATCCATAGCAGCCTCGGCTGTGGAAAACGTCCCAGAAGGCATACCCGCCTCGGATACAAAGAGGGCTTGCGACAGGGCCGCGATTACGCGATTGCGGCGCGGAAAGGCGAACTTGCGCGGACCCATGCCCCACGGAGAGATCGACACGACCGCGCCACCCGTATCAAGCGTGCGCGTAATCAGCCCCGCGCTCGAACGCGGGTAGACCACGTCGGCGCCCGTCCCCAGCACCACAACGTGTTTGCCGCCGGCGTTGACCGCAGCCCAACCCGAGGCCTGGTCACAACCGACCGCACCGCCCGAAACTACCGTCACTCCCGCCTCAACCGCCACCTTCGCCGCAAGCTCTGCCACGGCAAGACCATACGGCGAGGCCTTTCGCGCACCGATGATGGAGAGCGCGGGCGTCGAAAGCGCCTCGGGGTTGCCGCGCACATAGAGCGTCTGAGGTACATCAGAAAGCTCCAAAACGGTCTCGGGATACAACGCGTCACCTGGATGCAGCTCGAAGGTCCCCTCAGCCATCATTGGTCCCTCCTTCCCTGGTACATCGCCGCCTCGAGCACGTGGTCCTGCGTCACCTGCTCGCTCTCGGCGACATCTGCGATCGTGCGCGCAATGCGAACAAGGCGCACGATGCCACGCCCTGTGAGATGCGTGCGCTTCGACAGGCCGAGCACACACTTCTCCGCCGCATCATCGAGCTCAAAGGTCGAAACGACGCCGTCAATGGACCGTGTCTCGTCATCCTCGGCCTCGGCATCCGCATCGTCCATGCGGGATTCGCGCCAAGCGCGAAAGGCGCGACAGCGCACAACGTAGTCACGTAACTCGGCCGACGACATGCCCTCCGCACCCTCGATAATCACTTGAGGGTCGGGACGGGTCACATCGATCATCATGTCGATACGGTCGGCCAAAGGACCGCGCAGTTTAGACCGATAGCGCTCGACCATCGCCGCCGAGCAGCGACACGGCACCTCGCGATCGCCCAAAAAGCCGCAGGGGCAGGGATTGCTCGCAGCCAGCAGCTGAAAGCGCGACGGGAAGGTAAAAGCCCCGTCGACGCGTACGATCCTCACGTAGCCGCGCTCGATGGGCTGACGCAGCGTCTGCAGCACGCCAGTGGGAAACTCGGCAAGCTCGTCCAAAAAGAGCACGCCGCCATGAGCAAGGCTGATCTCACCCGGGTGCACCGGGCGCCCGCCGCCGATAAGGCCTGCGGTCGAAATACTGTGGTGGGGACTGCGGAAGGGGCGGTGCCCCGCCAACAAGCCATCAATGTTCTCACCCAAAACCGAATGGATGCACAGTGCCTCCTGCTGATCCTCAACGGAAAGCTCGGGCAGGATGCCGGTCATACGGCGTGCGAGCATCGTCTTGCCCGATCCCGGAGACCCGATCATGAGCAAGCCGAGTTCTCCTGCCGCCGCAAGCGCCATGCCGCGTTTAGCGACTTCCTGCCCCAGCACGTCGGCATAGTCGAGCTCAGGCTCAAAGGTCGCCTCGACGCCCTCGGAATCCAAGTAGTGCCGCGCGGCATCGCCCATACCATGAGCAAGCTGAGACAAATGATCGATGAATCCGCAATCCACGCCCGCGAGTGGCACATGCTGGTCTGACCTGCCGGCGATAAAGGACAGCCCCAAATCACGCGCCAATAACTGAAACGCCACCTCGCCCTTGACAGGAAGCACCGTACCGTCCAAGCCAAGCTCACCAGCGATAAGACAACGATCGAGGTTGTCGCGGGGAATCTGCCCATCGGCCGCCAATACCGCGATGGCGATGGGCAGATCAAAGCCGCTACCGGTCTTGCGGATATCGCCGGGCGCCAGATTGACCGTAATGCCCGAGCGCGGGATCTCGAACCCGGCGGAGCGCATCGCGCAGCGAATACGACCGCGCGACTCCATCACCTCCATACTCGGTATGCCGAGCATCTGGATGCCCGGAACGCCGCCGGCAAGCGAGACCTCGACCGTGACGGGAATCGCCTCGACGCCGCGGATGCAGGCCGCGTGAACGGCAAACGTCTCGAACGCCATCACGACACCTGCCAATCGAACGCGTTGTACTGGTGCTCGATCTCGGCGATATGCCCGCCGCGAATGGTAACGCCCACGGCATCGAAGCGAATCGCCTTGAGCGGATAATGCTCCATGAGATAGCAACTTGCGATGCGGCGGTAGCGACGTTGCTTTTGGGCGTCCACGGCCTCCTCGGGAAAGACCCGCGTGCTGCAATCCAGCGCAACGCGTCTGGTCTTGACCTCGGCCATCACCACGACATCGTCGAGCTCATCGAGCAGCACCAGGTCGGCCTCGCCCTCGGTGCAACGATAACCCTGCTCCAGCAAGGTGTAGCCGCGCTCGTTAAAGTAGTCGATGGTGATCAGCTCGCCCAGCATGCCCAGCTCGCGAGGACTGAGTCCCTTGATAAACTCGGGCGTCATCGCCCCGCAGTCGAGCTTGCCGTTTTCCCAACACTCCTTGAGCTGCTGCGTCTTACTCTTTTTGCTTGCGGCACTCATGGGGTCTCCTTTCCCGCACACTGCATTGCCCCGATGATGAGAGCACCTTTCATGCGGGTAAGTACCGGAAGCAAACCAAAAGCTGACCAAATGCCGTCAAAAAACGGGCCGTACGCAGCAATGGTGTTGCATACGGCCCGCTACCAGCAGGTTTATAAAACCCCAGAGGTCCCTGTCTCCACAATTGACCTAGAAAAGGCGCTCAGTCTGCAGAAAGTTTCCGCAAAAGCTCACGCGGTGCAGCGGACAAAGTCCATGTTTGCGAATGGCCTCGATGTGCTCGGGGCTCGCATAGCCCTTCGACTCGGCCAGATGGTACTCGGGGTACTCGGCGTCGTACTCGACCATCATCTCGTCACGCGTGACCTTGGCCATGATGGACGCCGCGGCGATACAGGCGATCTTGGCATCGCCCTTCACCACGTCGCGCTCATTGGGAACGGCGCCCAAGGGGTTGCCATCCATGAGGACGCAGTCGGGTTCAAGTCCCGTATCGGCCACGGCGCCCGCGACGGCAACGCGGATGGCGCGGGCCATACCCATCTCATCGATATCCTTAGGCGCGATATGGCAAAAACCAATCGCCGTCGCCACCTCGGCAATCTTCACAGAGAGCAGCTCGCGGCGCGCCGGCGTGAGCTTTTTGGAATCGTTGATGCCCCAGACGCGCGGCTCCATGGGAAGGCACACGGCACACACGGTTAAGGGACCCGCTACCGAGCCACGGCCCACCTCGTCGACACCAACGACCACCCCATCGCCGCCAAGCTCATGCATAAGCTCGTACATGCCATTGACGCGCTCGCGCTCGGCAACCTCTTTGGAATGGCGTTTGAGGGCGCGTTCACAAGCCTTGATCACCTGCTGGCGCGGGTCCTCGCGATAATGCTCCACGAGGGCGGGGATCTCCTCAAACGTTGCGCTCGCCAGCTCTCCGGCAACCTGCGATGCCGAAACCGAGCTCGTCATATTGGCCATACCAGGCCCTCCTTGCATGCAAATCAGATAAAAAGAAGGGCCACCCGAAGGTGACCCTTACGTCCAAACGAGTGGACAGACGCTGCGATCTTCTTAGCGCTTCTCGGGGATGCGAGCAGCCTTGCCCACCTTGTCGCGGAGGTAGTACAGCTTGGCGCGACGGACGCGACCATGACGAACGACCTCGAGCTTGGCGATCTTGGGGCTGTGAAGCGGGAAGGTACGCTCAACACCGACACCGAAGGACATCTTGCGGACGGTGAAGGTCTCGCGGGCACCGGCGCCGGCCATGCGGATGACGTCGCCCTGGAAGACCTGGATGCGCTCGCGGTCGCCTTCCTTAATGCGGTAGTGAACCTTGACGTTGTCGGCGACGCGAACCTGAGGAATGTCCTCGCGGATCTGCTGACGCTCGATTGCGCGGATGTAATCCATGTGCAATTCCTTACTCTTCTAGAGGTGCCGTACCACTCTGGCCGGCACGTAGTTGAACAAACGTATTCGAGTATACACGCGCGGGTTTCTGCTGCAAGAACAATTTTTTACGCAGACAAAAAGACAAAACCCGCACATGATAACCGTCCGCCTCACGAATGAGACGGACGGCATGAAGGGGGGCTACGTTAGGCGTCTGAACCCAAAACGTTAGGCGGAGCGCTTCGCCTCGAGCTTGGCCTGGGCGGCAGCCAGGCGTGCGAGGGGCACGCGGTAAGGCGAGCAGGACACGTAGTCCACGTCGGCCACATTAAACAGACCCTTGATGGACTTGGGGTCGCCGCCGTGCTCGCCGCACACGCCAAAGTGCATGTCGGGGTTGGTGGCGCGGCCCTTCTCGACGGCCATGCGCACCAGCTCGAGCACCGCCGTGTCAATGGTCTCGAAGGGGTTGTCCTTCAAGATCTTCTTGTGCATGTACAGCGGGATGAACTTAGCCTCGGCATCGTCACGAGAGAAGCCGAAGGTGGTCTGGGTGAGGTCGTTGGTGCCAAAGCAGAAGAAGTCGGCATGATGCGCGATCTCGTCAGCGACCATGCAGGCGCGTGGCAGCTCGAGCATCGTGCCCACGGGAATATTGAGCTCGACGCCCTCCTCGGCAGAAACCTCGGCGATTACCCGCTCGATGACCTCGCGGGTCTGGACATGCTCCGCCGTGATGGAGACGAGCGGAACCATGATCTCGGGTCGCGGGTCGACGCCCTCCTTGATAAGGCGGGCAGCAGCCGTGGCGACGGCGCGAACCTGCATGAGTGGCAGATCGCTAAAGACGACGGACAGGCGAACGCCGCGCAGGCCGAGCATGGGGTTCGACTCGACCATGCCGTCGATACGACGCAGGCGGGCGCGCAGGGCTGCAAGCTCTTCCTCGCTGGCGCCGGCGGCTTCCTTCTTGGTGATGGCGACCTCGAGCTCGCGAGGATTATCCAGGAACTCATGAAGCGGCGGATCGAGCAGGCGGACGACCACATCGCGACCGGACATGGTCTTGAACATCGCCAGGAAGTCCTCGGTCTGAACCTTGAGCAGGTCGGTCAGGGCCTGCTGCTTCACGGCCTCATCGTCAGACAGGATAAAGCTCTGGATGATGTTCTTGCGGTCGCCCAGGAACATGTGCTCGGTGCGGCACAGGCCGATGGCCTCGGCGCCAAACTCGAGCGCAAGCTCGGCATCCTCGGGATTGTCGGCGTTGACGCGCACATGGTTGGCATGGCCACAGGTCTCGTCCAGGCGAATCTCGTCGGCCCAGGACAGGATGGTGTCCAGATCGCCGGTAAGCTCGGCGGAGACCAGGTCGACGGCGCCGTCGACGACGATGCCCTGGGTGCCGTCGATGGAGATGACATCGCCCTCGCGCAGCACGCGGTCGCTGCCCTCGATGCGCACGACCTTCTCGGCGGCGTCGATATGGAAGCGCTCAACGCCACAGACGCAGGGCGTACCCATGCCGCGGGCGATAACGGCGGCATGACTCGTCTTGCCACCGTGGCTGGTCAGGATGCCCTCGGCGGCGACCATGCCCTTCAGGTCGTCGGGGTTGGTCTCCCAACGAACCAGAATGACCTTGTGGCCCTCGGCGGAACGCGTGACGGCGTCGTCGCTCGAGAACACGACCTCGCCCACGGCGGCACCGGGGCTGGCGTTAAGACCGCTGGCCAGCGCCTCGTACTTCTTGGAGGCGTCAAACTGCGGGTGCAGGAGTTGGTCGAGCTGCGCGGGATCGATGCGGCTCACGGCCTCCTCGCGGGTGATCAGGCCCTCCTCGACCATTTCGATAGCGATGCGCAGGGCGGCGGTGGCGGTGCGCTTGCCCACGCGGGTCTGGAGCATCCAGAGCTTGCCCTGCTCGATGGTGAACTCGATATCGCACATATCGCGATAATGATCCTCGAGCGTCAGGAACACGCGCTCAAGCTCCTCACCTGCGGACTCGAGGCCCGGGGTGGTCTTGAGGTCGGCAATGGGCTCGGTGTTGCGGATGCCGGCGACGACGTCCTCGCCCTGGGCGTTAACCAGAAAATCGCCGTAGAACTCCTTGGTGCCGTCGGCCGGATTACGCGTAAAGGCGACGCCCGTCGCAGAGGTCTCGCCCTTGTTGCCAAAGGCCATGGCCTGCACGTTGACGGCGGTGCCGAGGTCGTCGGAAATGCCATGCTGCTTGCGGTAGATGCAGGCACGCTCGTTCATCCAGCTGCCAAAGACGGCCTGGATGGCAAGGCGTAGCTGAAGCTCCGGGTCGTGCGGGAAGACGGGCTTGCCGTCAGCGACCTCGAGCTCGGGATACAGGGAGGCATCGACGTTCTCGGAGAAGATGCCCTTAAAGGTCTCGACGAGTTCCTGCAGGTCCTCAGCCGAAAGCTCGGAATCGACGCGAACGCCGGCGACCAGACGGGCCTGGGTCAGGGCGTTCTCGAACAGGTCGGCGTCAACGCCCATAACGACGTTGGAGAACATCTGAATAAAGCGGCGGTAGCTATCCCAAGCAAAACGCGGATTTTGCGTCTGGGCGATGAGCCCCTGAACGGAGTCGTCGTTGAGGCCTAAGTTGAGGACCGTGTCCATCATGCCGGGCATGGAGAACGGAGCGCCCGAACGAACCGACACGAGCAGCGGATCGGAGGCGTCGCCGAGCTTCTTGCCGCAGCGGGCCTCGAGGTCCGCCTCGGCAGCAACGATCTCATCGAGTGCGCCCTCGGGCCACACGTTGCCGGCACCGGAGTACTCGACGCAAGTCTGGCAGGTAATGGTAAAGCCACCGGGAACCGGCAGGCCGATGCGGCTCATCTCGGCAAGGTTTGCGCCCTTGCCGCCAAGCACGAAGTTCATGGACTTGTCGCCCTCAGTGACACAGGTGCCCTGGGCGTCGGTTCCAAAACGGTAAACCCTCTTGCAATCGCTCACGATACTTCCCCTTTCATGCACTTACGCGCACGACCGTGGTAACGAATCGACCCGCCAAATGCGGGCCGTGAGGGAACTATACGGCGGGTTTTGAGCGGGCTTAAGCAGAGGATGCGCGGTTTGGTAAACGTGCTAAAACTGGCGGTAAACGGTAGGTAAAGGTGGTTACCTTATGAATATACCACTGTAAGAAAGTGCAGGTCAGATGCGATATTTTTGCTAAATCGCTTTATCAAAATGCTGCTACTATTAGGCTCGACGGGCGGCGCGGCGGGCACGGGCTTCTTGGATTTCCTCCAAGTGGCTAATGATCTCGGCTGCGCTTTCCTCGATGGCCTTGCCGTCGGTACGCACCACAAAGCAGCCTAGGCGCTTCATGAGCGCACGGGCTTCCTCGAGCTCGCTGTGCACGCTCTCAGGCTCGGCATAGGAGCCGGCAACGGCACGAGCGTAGTCATCGCACAAGCGGCTATCGCGAATTTCGGAAATCACATCGACGGTCGAAATCAGGCCGAACAGGCGCATCGGGTCGACCTCGTAAATCGACTTGGGCGGCTCCATGCCATGCGCCAGTGGGACATTGGCGACCTTGTAGCCCTGATAGGCCAAATACATCGACAGCGGCGTCTTGGACGTACGCGATACGCCCAGCAGCACGATATCGGCACCCGACAGATCGTCGCAGCCGCGCCCGTCATCGTGCTCAACGAAATACTCCATGGCCTCGATACGATGGAAATAGCGGTCATCGGTCTTGTGAATCACGCCCGCAACGCCCTTGGGCGGCACACCGATGAGCGACGACAGCACGGCGAGCGTCGGGCCGATCAGGTCGACCGAACGGATATGCAGCATGCCCAGGTAATCGAGCACACGGGCGCGAAGCGCCGGATCGACAATGGTGTGGAACACGGCAATATCGCGATGATCGGCATCGACGCGCGGACCCACAAACGACTTGACCTGCTCCACCGAGTTCACCTTGGGCAGGCGCAAGAGACGAAAAGCCCCTTCATCAAATTGCCCGGACGCCGCAAGCACCACCTCACAAGCGGTATCACCGAGCGAGTCGGAGATAACGATAACGGTGGGACGAGCGGTGACCGGGCAATCCATGCGGGGCTCCTTTTGCGCTTATGCGCAGGCTGGCTTACTTTTTGCGAGCAAGCTCACCGATGTTTGCGATGCCGGAGAAAACGGCCTCGAAGCGGTTGAGCAGCTTAAGGCGATTATCGCGAAGCTGCTCGTCCTTATCCATGACCATGACCTCGTCGAAGAAGCGGTCGATGGGGGCGCGCAGGGCGGCAAGGGCGGCAAATGCGGCCGGGTAATCCTCGGCAGCAAGGGCGGCGTCGACAGCGGTCTGAGCAGCCTCGGAGGCATCGGCAAGCGCGAGCTCGACCTCGCCCATCAGGGCGCGGTCGTACTCCGCGCCCAGCTCGGGCTTGGAGATGTGCGCGGCGCGGGCATAGGCGGTCGCCAGGTTATCGAACGTCTCAGCGTCGTTCTTGCGGGCCTCGTCGAGGGCGGCGCAGCGGGCGAAGAAGACGGACGGGGCGATGATGTGCACCGCGGAGACGGCGGCAACGGTATCGGCCGGGATCTTTTCGTCGCGGGCCATGCTCACCAGACGGCCGTGGAAGAAGTCGCGAACCTGCTGAGCGACCTCGGCGGCGTCGAACTCGATACCCTGCTCGCTATAGAGCTCAAGGGCAAAGTCGATAAGCGACGTGGGATCGATCGGCAGACGGTCGCGCAGGATGTTGATGATGCCGATAGCGGCACGACGCAGCGCGTAGGGATCGGAGGAGCCGGTCGGGAGCTCGCCAATGGCAAAGATACCGGCGATGGTATCGAGCTTGTCGGCGCAGGCCACGATGCAGCCAGCGGTGCCCTCGGGCAGCTCGTCACCGGCAAAGCGGGGACGATAATGATCGCGAATGGCGTGGGCGACCTCATCGTTCTCCCCCATCGCGGTGGCGTAGTAACCGCCCATCACGCCCTGCTGGCTCGTGAACTCGACGACGGCGTTGGATACCAAGTCGGCCTTGCACAGGTGCGCGGCGCGAGCGGCATCGGCTGCCAGGTGAGCACCCAGGTGTGCCTCACGGGCAATAGCGAGCGCGAGCTGCTCGATGCGCTCGGACTTGGCGAGCACGCTACCGAGCTTCTCCTGGAAGGCGACCTTGGCCAGACGCTCGCGGAACTCGTCGAGGGAGATCTTCAGGTCCTCCTCGTAGAAGAACTTGGCATCGTCCAGACGGGCACGCACAACGCGCTCGTTGCCGTCGATCACGCGCTCGGCGTTCTCGGGCTTGCTGTTGGAGACGACCACGAACTCACGCGTGAGCTTGCCCTCGCCGTCATAGATCGGGAAGTAGCGCTGGTTGGTGAGCATGGACTCGCAGATGATCTCGTGCGGGACCTTGAGGAACTCCTCATCGAAGGTCCCGACGAGCACCGTCGGCCACTCGCAGAGGTTGATGACCTCCTCAAAGACCTTCTTGGGCGTATCGACATGGCAGCCGGGACGGGCAGCCTCGACCTCGGCGATACCGGCAAGGATGGCCTCGCGACGGCGCTCGGCAGAAAGCACGCCGGCGTCCTCGAGCACCTGCTCGTAGACGGCGGGGCTGGCGACCACATGGTCACCGGGGCCAAGCACGCGATGACCACGCGTGGTGTTGCCACTCGTCACGTCGGCAAACGACACGGGCACAACGTCCTCGCCCAGAAGGCAGCAGATCCAGCGGACCGGACGAACAAAGGTCGCATGCTCGTGACCCCAGCGCTGAGAGCGGTAGTTGGGCCACTGCAGGCCAGCGATAGTCTTCTCGCACAGGGCCGTCAGGATCGGGGTGGCCGGGGCGGAAGGGATGTTCTTCTCGGCAAAGACGTACTCACGGCCGTCGGTGTCCTCGCGACGAACCAGATCCTCGGCAGCCACACCGCACTTGCGGGCGAAGCCCTGGGCGGCCTTGGTGGCGTTACCATCGGCATCGAAGGCGATGTTGGCCGCGGGGCCGCGCTTGACCTCGTGAACCTCGTCGGTCGCGGTGGCGACGTCGGCAACGAGCGCAGCCAGGCGGCGCGGGCTCGAGATCACACGGACCTCGCCGTGGGCCAGACCGGCCTCGTCGAGACCCTTGGCGATCATGGTGCCAAGCTGCTTGACGGCATTGTTCAGCGGTGCGGAGGGCATTTCTTCCGTACCGATCTCAAACAGGAAATCCTTAGCGTCTGCCATGGCTTACGCCACCTCGCCTTCCTGATCGGCATTCTCGTTGACTCCGGCGACCTCGGCCATGTAGGCCTCGCAGCACGCCTTGGCGACGGCGCGGACGCGCAGGATGTAGTTGGCACGCTCGACCGCGGACAGGGCGCCGCGAGCATCGAGCAGGTTGAAAGCGTGGCTGCACTTCATGACGCAGTCATATGCCGGCAGCGGCAGCTTGCGCTCCAGGCAGGAATGGCACTCGGCCTCGTAGTCGTCAAACTTCTGACGCATCATCTCGACGTTTGCGACCTCAAAGTTATAGGCACTGAACTCGCGCTCGTTCTCGAGGAACACGTCGCCATAGGTCATGGGCGTGCCGTCGGGCAGGTAGCTCCACACCAAGTCGTAGACCGAGTTAACGCCCTGCGCATACATGGCAATGCGCTCTAGGCCATAGGTGATCTCGACGGGCACGGGGTCGACCTCGATGCCGCCTACCTGCTGGAAGTACGTAAACTGCGTGACCTCCATGCCGTTGAGCCAGACCTCCCAGCCAAGGCCCCAGGCGCCGAGCGTCGGGCTCTCCCAGTCGTCCTCGACAAAGCGGACGTCATGGTCGTTGGGGTCCAGACCGATAGCGGCAAGAGACCCCAGGTAAAGCTCCTGGGCGTTGACCGGTGAGGGCTTGATGAGCACCTGGAACTGATAGTAGTGCTGCATGCGGTTGGGGTTCTCGCCGTAGCGGCCGTCGGCGGGACGGCGGCAAGGCTGCGCATAGCAGGTGCGCCACTCGGCGGGACCGAGCGAGCGCAGCGTGGTCGCGGTATGGAAGGTACCGGCACCGACCTCGGAGTCATAGGGCTGCATGATGACGCAGCCCTGCTCGCCCCAGTACTGCCGGAGGCGCAGGATGATGTCTTGGAAGGAAAGCGATGAAGCGTTCATGCCTCTAATATCCCCTCGTCGAAACGATTACACGGTTAGGTACTGTACTATAGCGGTTTTTAGTCGATAGCGCCCAGACGGTTGAGCGGCCAGTAACGCACGAGCGCCACGGCGATCAATTCGGAGCGGTCGACCGGGCCAAAGTAGCGGGAGTCAGCAGAGTTCTCGCGGTTGTCGCCCATCACCCACACGCACCCGTCGGGAACGGTGTAGGGATAGCTTACCTGAGCGCCGGGCGCTTGGACCGAAAGTGGCCAGCTCATGCCCGTCGTATAGTCCTCGTCGAGCGCTTGGCCGTCAACGACCACCTTGCCATCCTGCAGGTCGACCGTCTGCCCGGCCGTGGCAATAACACGCTTGACAAGAACATCATGCTCGGAGGTGCCATCGGGGTTGTGAAACACCACGATATCGCCCTGCTTGACGGGCTGACCGAGCTCGAGGCTCACCTTTTGTGCCAGGATCTGGTCGCCAATCTCGATCGTGGACTCCATGGAACCGGTGGGTACCACAAAGGGTTCGACCACAAACGAGCGAATCAAGAAGGTAGCGACCAGTGCGATCGCGACGACCACGATCCACTCAAACGCACCCTTTAGCACGGAATGCTGCGATGGAACCATCCTCACTCCTCGCTCTGCGAATACGAAGCGTCCAGAATCTCCTGCGCGTAAGCGCGCTCCTCGGGCGTGAGCCGCGCCGTCTCAATCAGATCGGGACGCCAACGACAGGTGCGCTCGATGGCGTTCTTACGACGCCACGCATCGACCTTAGCATGATCGCCGCTCACAAGCACCGGAGGCACGCCCTCGCCGTTGAACTCGGCAGGACGGGTGTACTGCGCGTACTCGAGCAGGCCTCCATCCTCGGCGGTCGAGAACGACTCGTCCACGTTGCTCATCTCGTCGCCCAGGGCGCCGGGAATCAGGCGTACGACGGCATCGGCAACGACCATAGCGGGAAGCTCGCCGCCCGTAAGCACGTAGTCGCCGATCGACAGACGCTCATCGGCATACGCATACGCGCGCTCGTCGACGCCCTCGTAGCGACTGCACACAAACAGCAGGCGCTCACTTTTGAGCAGGCGCTCGGCCACATGCTGCGTAAAGGGCTCGCCACAGGGGGTGAAGAACACAACCGTGGGCTTGGGACCCTCTGCGCTAATGGCCTCGATGGCCTCTGCGATAGGCTCGACCTTCATGAGCATGCCCTGCCCGCCGCCGTACGGCTCGTCATCGACGGTACGATGGCGGTCGTGCGTCCAGTCGCGCAGGTTATACGCCTTAAAATCAAAAAGGCCGGCCTTGCGGGCGCGGCCCAAAATCGATGTGGACATGACGGGCTCAAACATCTCGGGAAAGACCGAAAGGGTCTCGATCAGCATGTTGTCCTCCCTACTTGTCCATATCGATCAGGCCGTCCATAACATGGACGGAAATTGTTCCTGTGTCGGGAAGATCGAGCACGACCTGCTCGATCACGGGAATCAGTACCTCGCCGTACCGATCGCCCTCGACAACCCAAACATCGTTAGCGGGCGTCGACATGATCTCGACGATCGTGCCGAGCGAACCGAAGCGCTCGTCGACCACCTCGCGACCCATCAGGTCGGTATAGGCAGCGTCGAGCGAATCGAGCTCAAAGTCGTCACGATTTGCCAGCACGTAGCATCCCGTGATGCCCTCGGCGGCCGTCAAGTCGTCAATGCCCTCAAACGAGACCAGATCGCCATCGCCCGTATCGGTGACGGACACGACCGTGCAAAAGCGGTCGCGCTTGAGCGCCGGCGGCGTCAGGGCGACGCGCATACCCGGCTCTAATACAGAAGGAAGCCCCCGCAGCGGCTGCGCGAGGACCTCCCCCTTCCTTCCGTGCGGCTTGACCACACGGGCGATGTTTTTGTACTGGGACCTCAAGGTCCTAGCCCAGAACCTCTACCTCGACAGCAGTGTCGAGGCGAGCAGCCAGTGCACGGGCGAGCGTGCGAATGGCCTTGATGGTACGGCCACGACGGCCGATGACCTTAGCGACGTCATCCTCGGCGACCGAAACCTCAATCGTAGAGGCGTCATCACCATCGATGACCTCAAGGCTCACGGAATCCGGGTCGTCGACGATCTGAACAACGAGATATTCGACGAGATCGGCGATGCGATCTGAGAGCATTGCCTCACCCTCGAGCTGTGCAGCGTCAACCTCAGGCACGATTTACTCCTCGGCGCCCTCAGCGGCCTCAGCGGCAGCCTTAGCGGCCTCGGCCTCTTTGGCGAGCTGCTTCTTGGACTTCTTGACGACGGTCTCGGTCTTCTCGCCCTCGTTGGCGGCCTTGACCAGAGCGGCGACGGCGTCGGTGAGCTGAGCGCCCTTGGACTGCCAGTCGGCGATCTTCTCGAGGTCAAGGTTGATGGTCTTGGGGGCGGTCATCGGGTTGTAGCGGCCAACCTCCTCGATGATACGACCGTCACGCGGGGCGCGGGAATCGGCGACGACGACACGGTAGTACGGACGCTTCTTAGCGCCGTGACGAGCAAGGCGAATCTTGACTGCCAAAGGAAACTCCTCCAACCAAGCAGCTTTAGGCTGCAACTACAAACAAACAGTTGAACATAATACGCCATCGACGCGGGCAGGTGAAGTCCGTGAGACCAACTTCTTCGGTGTAGTCGAGGGCAAATCCATATCTTAGACAAGAATTCGGGATTTGCAAGCACATACACGCACCCCACATGAGCTGCGCGGTATACTCATGACATGGAAAGACGCGAACATACATACGGTTATGAGGATGCCATGGGCGTCACGCCGCCTCCCTGGACGGGTCCGGCGGTGGGTCTGATGGACCTTGATGCGTTTTTTGCGAGCGTGGAGATGCTCGATCATCCCGAATGGCGCGGAAAGCCGCTCATCGTGGGCGGAGACGCCGATTCGCGTGGCGTCGTGTCCACGTGTTCGTATGAGGCACGTCGCTTTGGCGTGCACTCCGCCATGCCCTCAGCCGAGGCGCGGCGCTTGTGCCCGCAAGCCATTTGGACGCACGGGCACTTTGATCGCTACCGCGAGGTGAGCGCGCACGTTATGGCAATTCTCGCCGACGAGACCCCGCGCGTTGAGCGCGTATCCATCGACGAAGCCTTCATCGATATCACACCGGGTCGCTTTGCGCCCGAAGACCCGCTGCTGGTTGCGCGGCGTATAAGCGGTCGCGTGGCAGAGCTGGGAGTGACGTGCTCCATTGGCGTGGGCTGCAACAAGACGGTCGCAAAAATCGCAAGCGAGCGGGATAAGCCGTTTGGGCTGACCATCGTGCGCCCCGGAACCGAGCAGCGCTTTTTGGCCGCGCTGCCGGTATCTGCCATGAGCGGCATCGGGCGCTCGGCCGAGGAGCGACTGCGCCGCATGCGCATCTACACCCTCGGCGAGCTATCACGTGCACCGGAATCCACCTTGGCCTCTATTTTTGGCGTCAACGGCGAACGCATGCGCCAGCGTGCGCAAGGACTCGAAATCTCCGAAGTCACGAGTCTCGATGAAGAGCGCGAGGTCAAATCGGTCAGCAATGAACGCACCTTTGCGAAAGATTTGACTGAGCGTGGGGATATTGAGGCGGCGATTGCGCTGTTGGGAGAGTCAGTGGGACGCCGCCTGCGCCGTCAGGGGCTGACGGGTGCCACGGTAACGCTCAAGCTTAAGTATTCGTATGGCAGCGGGCGTACGGCACAGCGCCGGCTGCCTCATCCGACCGACGATGAGAACATCTTCGTGGCGGTTGCACTCGAACTGCTCGACAACATCTGGCAGGATGGCATGCATGTTCGCTTAGCGGGCATCGGCATGAGCGACTTCGACCACCAAGGCGGCATCCAGACTGACCTGTTCTGCGAGATCGATGACCGCGGAGCCCAATCCAGCGACCGCCGCGACCTCTCCGTCGCCATCGACGCCGTCCGAGACAAATTCGGCGACACCGCCCTTTCCTTCGGCCGCCAATCCCGCTTCAACGATTAACCGCCTTTGGGCAAAAAGAAAGCCGGGCAGGTGCGGAAACCGCACCTGCCCGGCGATATGCGTGAGGGTAGCTAAACCCCGTCTCAAATGAGCTACTAGAGGAGGTTGAGGGGGAGCTGGGGGGCGTCACCCCAGAGCTTTTCGAGACGGTAGAAGTCGCGCGCCTCGGGAGTGAAGACGTGGACGACAACCGAACCGTAGTCCATGAGCATCCAGGTCTTCTGCTCGCGGCCCTCGATGGAGAACGGATGCTCGCCGCAAGCCTCGGCGACCTTCTCCTCGATCTCGTCGACGATCGAATCGACCTGGCGGTTGTTGGTACCGGTGGCGAGCACAAAGTAGTCGCACACATCGGAAAGCTCGGTCAGGTCGAGCACCTGAACGTCCTCGCCCTTCTTGTCGTAGGCGGCCTGCGCGGCGGCGCGGGCGACATCCTCGGCGGCGACACCGCTCGCGGACAGCGAGGCGGCAGTGCGGTCGGACGTGGCGGCGAAGCTCTTGTGCTCCACACCTTCAAGAATCTGCTCGTCGGTCATGGTCTCGTCGGCCATGGAATACCTCTTTCTAGTCAGCCCGAGCTAGCGCAGCTGGGCGTAATGGTTGTAAATCGAAATAGCCGTGGGATAAAGATAGCGCCCGGACTGGATCACATAGACCAGACCCTGCGCAAAACAGGAGAAGAACAACTCGTCGAGTGAGGACTTCCCCACCATCTTGCGCAGCGCATGGGCATAATCGCCGTGGCGGTTGGGTTCGATGGCATCGGCCACAAAGACCACCATATCGAGCGGGGTCATGTCGCAGTCACCCACGGTGTGACGGTCGACAGCCTGGAAAACGGCCGGCGACAGTTCGGGAAAAAGCTGCGGAAGTTCATAGGCGGCAACAGGGCCATGCAAAAGCGGCGTCGCGGCGGAAGGAGAGCCGGCAATCTTAATGCCGTAATGCAGAGCGCGCGTGACCAGCTCGTCGTCGGAGAGCACTTTGTCCCAGTCATGGATCAGGCCGGCGGCAGCGGCATCAAAGCGGTCAACGCCGTAGACCTCGGCCAGATGAAGTGCGGTCTCGGCAACACCCAGCGAATGCACATAGCGCTTGCGCTTATCCTTCATGCGAACATCGAGCAGCTCTTGAATGCGCTTGAGCAGCGCGCGCTCATCGCCCTCAAACTGATCCTCTACCGACAACGTAGACCCCCATCACTCAAAATCTTCTTGGCCCAAATCGGCATATAGCCTGCGTTTGCGAATGTAGCCGAGCACGGACTCGCTCGTAAGATAGCGCACGCTCATACCGCGGGCAACACGCTTGCGAATGTTCGTCGAGCTGATCGCCAGCGCCGGAATCTGAATATAGCGCACGTCGAACGGCAGCCCCGACTCTTTGATTCGGGCACGCGCCGTATCGATATCAAAGCCCGGTCGCGTCGCCGCAATAAAGGTAGCAAGCTCAGCGATTCGTTCGGCATCATGCCAAGTCACAATATCGATAATCGCGTCGGCGCCCGTAATAAAGTAGAGCTTTACCTGCGACGGGTAAAAGTCGCGAAGGGCATGAAGCGTATCGGCCGTATAGGTTACACCCGGACGGTCGATCTCGAACCGGCTCGCCAAAAAGGCCGGGTTCGCGGCGGTGGCGAGGACCGTCATGGCATAACGGTCCTCGGCAGGCGTCACCGGCTTGTCAAGCTTAAAGGCAGGAGAGCCCGCCGGCATAAAGAGCACAGCGTCCAAGTCGAGCGACTCGCGCGCCTGCTCGGCGGTCACCAGGTGCCCGTAATGGATGGGATCAAAGGTGCCACCCATAATGCCGAGCCTAAACTCCTGCCCGTCCTCTAGAGGAAGCTCGGGCAGACCGATTCCACCGCGCAGCGACATGGCTTACTCGCCCTCCGAGGTCTCGGCATCGCCCGCGGCATCCGCCGCATCGACAACCTCGACTCCCTCATCCGCAGCATCGGCCACGTCAATGGCTTCAACGGCAACGTCCTCGCCAGCATCCTCGAGCTCCTCGTACTCCGAGAAGTCCTCGGCGCCCTCAAAGTCAAAGGCGCGCTGGCAAATGCGGACCTCGTCGCCCGCACGGCAACCGGCCTTCTCGAGCGCGTCGTCAACACCCATACGCGCAAACTTATGCTGCAGGTAAATGACGGCTTCCTCGTTTTCCCAGTCGGTCTGGATGACCATGCGCTCGATGGCACGACCGACCACGCGGAAGGCACCGGGCTCTTCCTGAACAATGCGGAAACGCTTCTCACGCTGCAGGCGACGGCGCTCCCACTCATCGTCGCGCAGAACGACCGGCTCATCCGAGACAGCCAACTCGGCGCGCAGCTTAGCCACCTGCTCGCCCACGGCAAGCATCAGCGTGTTGAGGCCGGCGCCCGTCACGGCAGACACGGCAAAGAACATATGTCCATCGTCGAGCGCTGCGCGCTTGAGGTCGGCAATCTTGTCGGCCGTGCCCGGCGCATCGCACTTGTTGGCAACGACGATCTGCGGACGCTCCGAAAGCTCGGCGCCATACTGCTCGAGCTCGCGGTTGATGATGTGGTAATCCTCGACCGGATCGCGATCCTCAAAACCACCCGTCATGTCGACGACGTGCATGATCAGGGCCGTACGCTCAATGTGGCGCAGGAACTGGTGACCCAGGCCCTTACCCTCGCTCGCGCCTTCGATAAGACCGGGGACGTCGGCAACGACGTAAGAATATTCACCGGCACGCACCATGCCGAGGTTCGGCACGAGCGTGGTAAACGGGTAGTCAGCAATCTTGGGACGGGCGGCACTCATGCGCGCGATGAGCGATGACTTACCCACGGAGGGAAAGCCCACGAGCGCGGCATCGGCCATAAGCTTCATCTCGAGCTCGATCCAGTGCTCCTCGGCCGGTTCGCCCAACTGGGCAAAGGCCGGAGCGCGACGCACCGACGTCACAAAGTGCGTGTTGCCCAGACCGCCGGCACCGCCGGGCGCCACGACGACGCGCTCGCCGTCGTGCACCAGGTCGGCAATCTCAAACATCGGGGTCTGCGTCTCGGGATCGAGCTCGCGCACCACGGTACCCATAGGGACCTTGAGAATCAGGTCCTCGCCGCTCTTGCCGTTACGACGGGCACCCTGCCCGTGCGTGCCGCGCTCGGCGCGAAAGTGATGCTTAAAGCGGTAATCGATCAGCGAAGACAGCTGAGCATCGGCCTGGATGACGACATTGCCGCCACGACCGCCGTCGCCGCCATCGGGGCCGCCCTTGGGGACAAATGCCTCGCGCCTAAACGACATGCATCCGGCTCCGCCGTCGCCGCCGCACACGTTAATGCGGCTGATATCGGTGAACTGTGACAACAGAATCGCCTCCTACAAAAAAGAGGGAGACCCTTGAATCCTAAAACTCAAGTGCCTCCCACATATGTGCTCTATGAAGGGTGAATTACACGTTCGCGAGCGGGCGTACGCTGACCCTGTGCTTGATACCCTTGTGGAACTCAACGGTACCGTCGACAAGCGCGAACAGCGTGTCGTCCTTACCACGGCCAACGTTCTCACCCGGGTGGATGTGCGTGCCGTGCTGACGGACGAGAATCGTGCCCGTGGTTACCGTCTGGCCGGCATAGCGCTTCGTGCCAAGGCGCTGACCGCGGGAGTCACGGCCATTACGGGAGGAACCGAGTCCTTTTTTGTGTGCCATTGTGTATACCTACTCTTTCGTTACGAGTGTAATCTACTCGGCGACGGGAGCCTCGGCAACAGCCTCAGCCTCTGCCTTGACAGCCTTCTTGGCGCGGGAGGTAGCCTGAACCTTCACGATCTTCAGCTTGGTGAGCTGCTGACGGTGACCCTTCAGACGACGATAGCGCTTGCGCTTGTGGAACTTGAAGACCAGCTGCTTCTCGCCCTTGAACTGCTCAACGATCTGAGCGGTAACCTTGGCCTTGGCCAGCTTGTCGGGATCGGTGACGATCTTCTTACCATCGTTGAGGAAGATAACCGGCAGGGTGACCTTGTCGCCCTCATTGCCCTCGATCTTCTCGACGGTGATGACATCGTCGGTGGCGACCTTGTACTGCTTGCCGCCCGTGTTAACGATTGCGTACATGTTTACTTGCCCTTCATGCATCAGTTAGTGCAACAGCCGAATATAGTAGCAGGCGAAAATACCCCCGTCAACGAGTATGTGGAGCAAATCCACAAGTTCGCACAGGTATGGGGCTGACGAGTCGGCCCTCGTCGTCCTCGCATGCTTGATTCTGACGCTCGACATCGTAGGAGCAGATGGTCACGAGGTCTTGCATACCGGTGGAAACAATAGGTGCATCCACGCCCGGGGTCAAGCCCTGCAACAAAACATCAGCAGCAGAAAGCAAAATTTCCGGACGCATGGAGCCCTCGTTGTCGGCATGGGTGTCGAGCATGAGCACCAAATGGTCCGGGCGCTCCCCCGCCGTGAGCTCATAGCCCACGAGCGTGTGATCCAAATCCAAGCGCTTGCTCTTTTTGCCGCGCGCGTAGTCGATGCCGTGGCCCGCGCGCAGCGTGTCGATCGCACGACGCACCTCGTCGGCGCTTACGGGCGCCTCGGGATCCAAGTGCAGGTCGATGCGATACGACAGGCGCGTGAGCTGCGCCGTCAACGCCGGCGTGCGCACGTCGATGTACGCCGCCTCGATGGGCGCCAGATCGGCCGGAGACGCCGCAGCCAGGCGCCCAAACGCCTCGTCGAGCGCCACGAACTCGGTCATAAACAGGTCATACCACTCGCAGGTCGACGACGTACCCACCGGCAGCGCCGAAGAGAAGCCCACGCGCATGTGCGGAGAGAAGCCCTGCGTGACGGCATAGGGAAGTCCCGCACGGCGCACGATGCGCTCAATGGTATGGATTACTTCGAGATGGCCCAGGTACTTAAGGCGATCGCGCTTGCCATAGCGAACACGAAGTCTAAAGAGCGAGGGGTTGTCGGTCAGGCGCTCACTCATGCGCGATCACCCATCAATACATTCTTGGCGTGGAGCGTGGGGCAGATCCCGCAGCCGGTGCACGACGTGCGGGTACAGTCGGGAGTCGTGACGCCCTCGAGCGAGCGACGGTACTCGCGCTCGAGGAAGCCGCGCGTGCAGCCGGGGCTCACGTGCTCCCACGGCAGGCGCCAGTCCAACTCGTAGGGCAGGTGCACGAGCTCATTGAGGTCGATGCCGTTTTTGGCAGCAGCTTCCTTCCAGTTATCGAGCGAGAAATGCTCTACCCAGGCGTCAAAGCGAGAGCCCGAGCGCCAAGCATCGATGATGACGGGCGTCATGTCACGACCGGCGCGGGAAAGCGCGGCCTCGATGAGCGAGGTCTCGGCATCGTGGTAATGCACGCGGACGGCACGGTTGCGAACGCTCGTGATAAGCAGCTTCTGGCGACGCTTGACGTCGTCGTAGTCGAGCTGCGGGCACCACTGGAACGGCGTGGCAGCCTTGGGGATAAAGACCGAAACCGAGATCGACACCGAAATCGAGCCGCGACGAGCCTTGGGCACCACGGAACGACCGAGCTCCAGCACGTGATCGGCCAGATTGGCGATGGCCACGATGTCCTCATCGCGCTCGCCGGGAAGGCCCATCATAAAGTAGAGCTTCATGCGGTTCCAACCGGCCTCGAAGGCCGCCTTGGCCGCACGGTCCAGGTCCTCCTCGGTCACGTTCTTGTTAATGATGTCGCGCATGCGCTGGCTGCCGGCCTCGGGCGCGAACGTTAGTCCGCCCTTCTTTTCGCCGGCGACCGACTCGGCCATATCCACGCCAAACGAATCCAGGCGCTGCGACGGAATAGACACGCGAATACCCGTATCCTCCAGGCGACGGTTGAGCCTGCCGAGCACGTCGCGAATGCAGGAGTGGTCGGTCGTGGAGAGCGAGGTCAGCGACACCTCGTCATAGCCAGTCTTTTCCAGGCCCTGAATCACCGACGAGACGATCTGGTCGGCCGAGCGCTCGCGCACCGGGCGATACGTCATGCCGGCCTGGCAAAAACGACAGCCGCGGGCGCAGCCGCGCAGGATCTCGATAGACAGGCGGTCGTGAACCAGCTGCGCATAGGGCACGCACGACTGCGACAGCGGATTCGTGGCGCCGAAATCCTCGACGACGCGCTTGTAGACCACGGTCGGCGCATCCTTGCCCTCACGTGGCACGGTGTAGCCATGCGGCGAGCAGGGCTCGTCATGACGAACCTCATAGAGTGACGGCACGTAGTTGCCGGCAATGGATGCAAGCTGCTCAACAATCTGCGCGCGCGGGACTCCTTCGTCACGCAGGCGGCGATGCAGCTGGCAGGTCTCAAGCAGCGATTCCTCGCCCTCACCGATGAGGATGGCATCGAAGAAGGCCGCGTACGGCTCGGGGTTGTACACCGAGGGGCCGCCGGCGATGATGATGGGGTCGTCTTCACCTCGGTCGGCCGCTAACAGCGGAATGCCAGCGAGGTCGAGAGCCTCGAGGAAGTTCGTCACCGCCATCTCGTGCGGCACATGCAGGCCGACGATATCAAACGAAGCGACCGGCGCTGCACCCTCGAGCGACAGCAGCGGAATGCCCGCCTCGCGCATGGCGTCACCCATATCGGGCCACGGCACATAGCCGCGCTCGCAGGAGATGCCCTCGGCCTGGTTAAGGATGTTGTAGAGGATGGCGATGCCCTGGTTGGGCAGACCAACCTCGTACACATCCGGGTAGATCAGGCAGCAACGGTAGTCGGCATCGGCCTTGGAAAGCGTGCCCCACTCGTGATCGATATAGCGGCTCGGCTTCTCGACCTTGGCGAGCAACGGCTCAATTAAATGAAAACAATCTTGGTACGGAACGCGCAACGGAAAACCCCTAAGCAGCGAGATCTGATGCGTCCTGGTAGGACGCCATAGGACGGGTAGCGCCCGCGACCGTGGTCACAAGATCGCGAACGCGGGAAAACGTGGCAGTGACCACCTCATTGGCACGGCTGTAGTCGACATCGCGCTCGTAGAGCGAAACGAGCGCACGGCCCATGCCATAGGTGCCCGCGGCAGCAGTGAGCGCCTTGACGGCAAACCCAATATGCGGCGTCTGCTTGACGAGCGCGCGGGTGACCGCGCGGATCACAAGACCGCCGGCAAGCACGCCCGCGACCTCGTAGCCACGCTCGGGTTTAATGCCGCGTCCAAAGACGGCAGCGAGCTCAAAGAGCATGCCCACCTGCGCCAGCGCCATAACGGGATAATCGGCGCCCGGCAAAAACACCAGTGCACCGGTCGCCATATTGGTGAGCGCGCACGAGGTGATGATACGGTTGGCCGCCGCGATGCGCATGAAGGCAAAGTTCGCCGCAAAAGCCGTTTCCTTGTCGGTGCGATCGAGAATCCAGCGGGCAAGCGTCTCGAGCAGATACGTCTTATCGATTGCCGCTACCACGCCGAGCATGGGCGTGGACTCCTCGATAAACGGCACCTCCACAGCAGACTCGGCAAGCACGCACACGGGCGCGCCGGCGATCACGAGCTCCTGCACGGCACTCTCCAAGCGGTCGGAACCACACGAGAGCACCAGCACCACATCGGTATCGGTCTTTGGAGCAATTCGCTCCTCCCCCAGACGCTCGACGCGCACAATGCCCGAGGTCGTCTGCGGCACAAAGGCGTCACGCACCGTCTCGGCCAGAAAGCGCGAGGCGGACGAATCCAGATAGACCGAGACGCGCACCGGCGTATCGGAATCCTTCTTAACGGACGCGCCCATCTTAAAAGCGCGGGTCAGCTTATCTACGGGAATTTTCATAGCAAACCCCTCCAGCGGTTACGCGGCGCCCGAACGATGCCGCCATATGGATTGTACGATACCCACCGTCAGCAGCTGAATCATCATCGAAGACGAACCGAAGCTAATAAACGGTAGCGGAATACCGGTAATCGGCATCATGCCGATGCACATGCCGATGTTTTCGAAAGTCTGGAACGCCCACATGCCAACGATGCCCACACACGAAAGACGCAAAAACAGCGACTCGCACTTAAAGGCGACGCGAATCGTCGAAAAGATCAGCAGCACGTAGAGGCACAGGAGCAAAAAGGAACCGCAAAAGCCAAAGGTCTCGGACAGGAAGGCGAAGACGAAGTCGGTGTGGAACTCAGGCAGAAAGCCGCCGGCCGACTGCGTCGCATGCCCCAGGCCCTTACCAAAGAAGCCGCCCGAGCCAACGGCGATAAGCGACTGCTGCAGGTTGTAGGCATCGTCCGAATCGGCATTATCGGGGTCGATAAAGACCGTCAGACGGTTCATCTGATACTGCTTGATGAGCACATCGTGGCCGAGCAACGAATCAAAGACCGAATCAAGCGCCAGGACGAGGGCCACCAGGCCCACGAGCAGGGCCAGGGTCGACAGCACCCATTCGCGGCGTGCACCGCTCATGCAGATGACGATGGCGCCCGAAACCAGCACGACCAGGCCCGAGCCCAGGTCACCCATGGCAACGACGGCCAAAAACGGAATGGACAGCATGCCGCAGAGCTTGACGTAGTCGCGAACGGTATCGATGCGACCGTTATACTGCGAGCCAAGCGTAGCAATAAAGAAGATGGTGATGAGCTTGGCAAGCTCAACCGGCTGGAACGTCAAGCCGATACCGGGAATCTTGATCCAGCCCGTCATGCCCAGACCGCCCGTATAGGACAGACCCGGAATCTTGGGCGAGAAGATCACGATCAGGTCGATGACGAGCAACGCCGTCGAGAAATTGGAAATACCGCGCAGGTCGGTTCGCCAGACGAGCACCGCCAGCACCGCTCCGATGCCAATTCCCAGCAAATGGCGCGAGAACGAAGCATCGGCCTTAAACTGCGAAGCCGACCAGATAATGATGGCACCGTAGGCGACGAGCGCCACAGTAGCCACGAGCACACCGATATGCACCTTTTGGCGAAACGTGCCGCGCGAGGCCGAAAGTTGCTTGTTGACGCGGTCCAGGCTGCTGCGAGAGCCGGTCTTGGTTGAACGGAACAGATCCGCCGGAGAAAAATCCATCGCAACCTCCTATCGAACCGAAGAATCGCCCGAGGCCGAAGAGGTATCGGGCTCGTCATAAATCACGCCGAGCACGTCGCGCACGACATGCATCGCGGTATCTGAGCCACCGCCGCCCTGCTCCAGGACGGTAGCGATGACATACTTGGGATCATCGGCCGGTGCATAGGCGCAGAACCACGCGTATTCGTCCTCGCCACTTTTCTCGCCCGTGCCCGACTTGCCGTATACCTGCGGCGTCAGGGTGCCAAAGTGCGCCGCCAGGGACGTCGATGCCGTGTAAATCACGTCGTGCATGCCGTTGCGAACAAGAGCCAAATCCGAATCGCTGTTGATCTTGGCCTCCAGGCGCTTCTTCTTGCCCTTGCCATTGTACTTATAGGCATCGCCGTCGCCATCGCGCGACACGGCAGACAAAAATACGTGAGGCACGTACTGTTTGCCGCCGTTGGCAAGACCCATATAGGCGCACGCCATCTGCAGGGGCGTCACCAGGATGTCGCCCTGGCCGATAGCAATGTTGGTCATATCGCCGGCATTCCACTTGCGGTCCTCGGCAGAGGCGTCGGTGAAGTATGACTCTTTCCACTCGGCATCGGGAATACGACCCGCGCCCTCACTCGGCAGATCGATACCGCAGGTCTTGCCTAGGCCCCAGCGACGAAAGACCTCCTGCAGGCCCTCGGGATGTTGCTCGTCATAAAAGAACGCCTTACCCATGTCGTAGAAGACGGGGTCGCACGAGTTGGCGATACCCGACTGCAGCGTCATGGTGCCGTGGCCAGACGTCAGCCAGCAGCGCTTGCCCCAAGCCTTGCCCAGACCCGTCCAATAACCCGTGCAGTTGGTTGTCTGCGTTGAAGTGTAGGTTCCAAACTCAAGACCGGCCAGTGCCGAGAGCGGCTTGATGGTCGAGGCCGACATGTACTGTCCGCTAATGGCGCGGTTGAGCAGCGGGTGCGAACCCTTGTCATCATTGAGCTCGGTCCACACGTCATTTGAGACGCCGCCGATAAAGACGGACGGATCGAACTTGGGCTGGCTCGCCATGCCCAGGATCTCGCCATTGTTGGGATCGAGACACACCACAGCGCCGTTGCCGGCATTGCTGTAGCCAGTGGTCTTGGCAAGCTCGATAGCGCTCGCCAGCGCCGTCTCACAGGCCTGTTGGATCTTAAGGTCGAGCGTGAGCTTAATGTCGGAGCCGGCCTTCGCGGGCACGGCGCCGGCCTGACCGGTCACATTGCCCGAGGCATCGACCTTGACGGTCTGCTCGCCACGAATACCCTGTAGCAGGTTTTCGTAGTAGCTCTCAACGCCCGCCTGGCCCACGATATCGCCCGACTGGTACGTAATCTTGCCAGCAGAAGCATCATCATCGCCAGAGGTTTTCTTATTCTGGGCCTCGAGCTGCTCGGAGGTAATGGTGCCGGTATAGCCCAAGATATGGCATGCCGTCTCGCCGTATGGATACTGGCGCTCGGTACGCTCGGCAATCTTGACGCCCGGGAACTCGCCGGCGTGTTCCTTGATATAGGCAACCGTGGAGCGACGGACGTCCGTCGCGATGGTATGCAGGCTCTGAGCGCCCTCTGTATTGTCCTGAATATTGCGAAGGACCGCCACATAAGGCATTCCAAGCACGTTGGCAAGATGGCGAACCAGAACCTCATCCTCGGCAAGGTCGCGGTAGGCCACGACAGCAAGTGAGGGACGGTTCTGGACAAGCGCCACGCCATTGCGGTCGAGGATGCGGCCGCGCACAGCGGGTGTGGTAACGGTGCGAGTCTGATTACTATTGGCCTGCTTCTCGTAATAGTCCGACGAGACCATCTGCATGCCCCACAGCTTGACGGCAAGTGCCGCAAACATCGCGCCCACACCCGTGGTGAGGATGGAAAAGCGGCCCTTAAAGGCGGTCGCCGCGGTATTGCCCTCGCCCTCGGTGGCGCGCGGGGCCGTTCCATGCTGTGTATCGTAGGTAAAACGGGAATCGCCTCGACGCATGATGACCAGCGCGACCACGATGGCCACAACCAGCACGATACCGGCGATAATAACCGTCATCTGGGAAGACATCTACGGGCCTCCCCTATTTGAGCTTGCGGGTCTTGGGCTTAAAGCGCATACCCGTCTGGCGTCCGCCACGTGCGGAGAATCCATAGCCGGACTGCGGCACGACGCCGGACATCAAAAACGGAATGGCAACCAGACCCGTCAGGATCGAGGACGGCAGCGCATGGCCGAAGATCGCCACGACAAAGCTCGTCTCCAAACCCATAAACAGCAAGATGATGCTGTAGATCACATTAATGACGAGCGCAAAGGCGCCCACGGTGACGCCGCGCGCACTCGGGGTACCGCCCGTCTGACCGACGGCGCTGTGCACCAGGGCAAAAGAACCCACGGTCAGCAGGAGCGACATAACGCCCACCGGCACGGCAGCGGACAGGTCATAAAACAAGCCGCTGCAAAAACCGCACACGACGGCACGGGTCGGGTCGCCCGAGAACACGCTTAGGCACACCAGGATAATCATGAAGTTGACGCGACCTCCCGCAATGGAGATCTGCGGTGCCAGGCCTGCCTGCAGCAGCACACACACAATGGCGGCGATTACAAACGTGCGGGAGCTCATCCCCTGCTCGTGTAGATCCATGGACATGCCCCCTATTCGCTCGAGCCAGAATCGGTCGTCTCGGACGTGTCGGAACTGTCATCCGAGCTCTCGTCCTTCGTCTTGGTCGCAGCATCGCGCGACGTTCCCTGCGGCGTGCTGTTGGCCGTGCTCACGTCCTCATCCGAGGCCGACTGTTCGTCGGTCAGCGAGGTGATGACCAGCACTTCCTCGTTGTTCTCGGCCGTGGTCTGAGCGCGCACCACAATGGTGTAGTACACGTCGTTTGCCGATTTCTCAACCGACGAGACGGTGCCAAGCGGAAGGCCCTTGGGGAACACGCCACCGATGCCAGAGGTCACGATGATATCGCCAACCTTAACATCGGAGTCGACGCTCACGTACTCAAGACGCAGCGTGCCGTCAGCCTGACCCTGCAGCATACCCTGGGCGCGCGTGTCCTGCACCATGGCGGACACGCCCGAGTTCTCGTCGCCAATCAGGCGCACGGTAGAGGTCTTGGCCGATACCTCGATAATCTGGCCGATAACACCGGCAGAACTCGTCACGGGCATGTTGATGGTAAGGCCGTCGGCAGAGCCCTTGTCGATGGTAACGGTCGAGGTCCAGGCATCGCCGGAGGCACCAACGATACGAGCTGCGGTCGATTTGAGGTTGTAGGTCGATTGCAGCCCGACCAGGCCCTCCAGGCGCTCGGCAGTCTTTTGAGCCTCAGAAAGCTCGGCGACCTTAGAGGTCAGCTCCTCATTTTGCTTCTTGAGCTCGTCGAGCGTGTCCTGCGACGCCGTTAGGTTAGAGAACACGTTGCCAATCGCATTGAAGGGAGCCGCCACAGCCGAGCCCACAAAGCGCACCGGAGAGGTAATCGTCGTTACGCCCGAACGCACGGCATGAATCGGCCCTGCCTCGCCCTCGCGGATGTAAAACGTGAGCAGCAACACCGAAATTAGGCTGAAAACAATCAACGGGCGCATACCCGTTGATTGTCGCTTGGTATTCAGATTTGTGGAGAAACCCGAAGATCGTGCCAAATGGAATCCACCTTTTGGAAATTAAGCATTGGTCTGGACGAAGCCGCCATCAAACGCATTGGCCTCGAGCACGCGGGCACAGCCGTTAACGACGTTATCGAGCGCCGTGGGGCTGACGTTGACCGAAACACCGGTCTCATCGCGCAGGCGCACGTCGAGACCGCGCAGCAGCGCGCCGCCACCAGTCAGCAAAATGCCGTAGTACATAAGGTCCGAGGCAAGATCGGGAGGCGTAGCGTCGAGTGCGTCCTTGACGGCCTTGGCCATCTCGTCGAGCGGCTTGTTGAGCGCGCGACGAATCTCCTCGCTCTCGATGCGCACGGTCTTGGGCAGACCGGTGATCACGTCGCGGCCGTTGACCTCGACGTCGAGCTCGTCCTTGAGCGGCACGGCGGAACCGACCTTGATCTTGATGTCCTCTGCCGTACGCTCGCCGATGGCAAGGTTGTAGGCATCGCGAACGTGCGTGAGGATGGCCTGATCGAACTCGTCGCCGGCAATACGGATGGACTGCGAGACGACGATGCCGCCCATAGCGATAACGGCAACCTCGGTGGTACCGCCACCGATGTCGATGACCATGGAGCCGGTGGGCTCCTCGACAGGCAGGTCGGCGCCGATAGCAGCAGCCATGGGCTCCTCGATCAGGTAGGCCTGGCGAGCGCCGGCCTGGATCGTAGCCTCAAAGACGGCACGCTTCTCGACCGACGTGACGCCGGAGGGAACGCAAACGACAACGCGCGGACGCGGGGTCCACGGATAGCGCTTCTCGGAAGCCTTGTCGATAAAGTAGCGAAGCATGGCCTCGGTAACATCGAAGTCGGCGATGACGCCGTCCTTCAGGGGACGAACGGCCACGATGTTGCCGGGCGTACGGCCGAGCATGCGCTTTGCCTCGATACCGACCGCCAGGATGCGCTCGTCGTTCTTGTCGATGGCGACAACAGAGGGCTCGCGAATGACAATGCCCTTGCCGCGCACGGAGACAAGCGTATTTGCGGTGCCGAGGTCGATGGCAAGATCGCCCGCATAGCTACCGAAGAACATATCCATCAAAGAAAACAACGCAACTCCTGATGTGTTGGATGATTGCTGGAAAACTACTAGCTCATGATACTAGCGCAAGCCCGGCACCTCACTTGCGGTGAAGCGCCGGGCAAAGCTAAATCCCATAAGGTCACTACTGGTTGTCAGCAGCCGAGAAATCCATATCGAGCGAGGAAACGGCCCAGCCGATATGATTGTCGGAGCGCACGAATTTGACGGTGTACTCCTGCTCGCCGCCCTTGGACAGCGAAGCCTTGACCTTGGCAGTCGTCTCGGTCATGGACTGATCCATGCCCTCGACGGACACGGTGGCGCCCTGCGGAATCGAGGAGATGATCATCGACTTGGCGTCCTCGGACAGGCTCGAGGCCAGGCAAGACTCGGCCTTTGCCGTGTCACCGTCGCCGGCAGCCTGGAACAGATCGGAAACGACAGACTCCTGGGACGGGAAACCAAAGCCGCGCGTGTAGGCAAAGCCCAGACCGCCCACGGCGATCAAAATGAGCAGAAGCAGCACGATGAAGACTTTGAGACCCGTGTGGCGGTGGCGACGACGGACCTTGGCCTGCTTACGATCCTGACGGTCCTGCTGGACCATCTCGGACTCGGACAGCGTAAAGAAGCCGGTGTCCGAGGGATCGGGCATAAACTGACCGGTCGCGCCCGTAGGATCGAGCGGATCGACGGCAGGAGCGTCCATCGCGGGCGCCGGAGCCGTGGCCATAGCCGTCTGGGCAGACAGCGCGGCAAGCGAATCGTGCACGCGGGCAAGCTCATCGGCCTGCTCGGAGGTGAGCTGGTAGATACCATCGGCAGTAGCGGCGTTAAAGGCGTCGAGTGCGTCGGAGGGACGGCCGGCGGCAGAAAGCGCCTGACCCATGCCGGCGTTGAGCGCACGCGTGTCGTCGCGGGGGCCGGCAAAGTCGATAGCCGTACGGTAGGTCTCCACGGCATCCGCCGGACGGCCGAGCTTAATGAAGCAACGACCGAGCTCGCCGAGTGCGGCGGCAGGAGCCGGATTGGCGCCGTCGATGGCAGCCTGACGGAAAGCAGTACCCGCGTTGGCATAGTCGCCCGACTGGAACAGCGCGTTACCCAGGCCCAGATAGGCCTTGAACGGCGTGGCATAAGAAGCGTCCTGCGTAGCGGCAGAGAACGCCTGAGCGGCCGTCGTGTAGTCGCCCACGGCGGCGAGTGCCTTACCGCGGTTGGTGAGCAGCGCGCCGCGCTTGCCATAGGTGCCGTCGTTGAGGGCGGCGGCATAGGCCTCGGCGGCCTCGGCATACATGCCCAGGTGCATCAAGGCGTTGCCGCGAAGGTGATCGGCCTCGCCCATAATCTCATCGGGAGTTTTTGCCGCCCCAAGCATCTGGGCTGCAGCGGAAAAATCACCCGCGCGGTAAGCGGCACGGCCCTGTTGGATCAGCTGGCTATTCAAGGAAATCCCCTTTACTCGTGAACGATCTCGACATGGACGATCTCGTCGCCGGCACGCAGCTGCGAAATCACATCGAGACCCTCGACCGTGGTACCAAAGACGGTGTAACCGGAATCGAGGTTATGCTGGGCACCCAAGCAGAAGTAGAACTGCGAACCCGCGGAATCGGGATCCATGGAGCGTGCCATGGCAAGAGCGCCATCGACATGGCTGTTGCGCGGATTGGTGGCAAACTCGCCCTTGATGCAGTAGCCGGGGCCACCGGTACCGGGCATGCCGTCGGGGCCCTCAAGACCGGCAGCGACGTCGGCGCCGGACATATCGCGGGTATTGGGGTCGCCGCCCTGAATGACAAAGCCGGGCACATAGCGATGGAACTTAAGGCCATCATAGAAACCCATCGTGGAAAGCTCGCAGAAGTTCGCGACATGAATGGGAGCGCCCTCGCCGTCAAACTTGACCTTGATGGTACCCTTCGACGTCTCGATAACGGCGCACTCGTCGCCGGCAAGCTGATACTCAGGCGTGTAGAGCTCTTTCTTAAAACCAAACATGTGGTTCCTTCCTCGTGCGTTTAAAGCATATTTGTACGAATTGTAGCAATAAGCATGCGCTTACATCAATTGCGCACGTAGGTTATGCCGACTATGGTGAACTAATTATAGGAACGCTGCTGCGGCTTCCAGGAACCCACATTGGCGTCGTACTGGTTCAGCGCGCTGTTGCCACTCTGCGCGATGGGCGCCAGGATCTCGCTTTGGTGGGAACTCATCGACTCGCCATCGGGAATGGCCAGCGAGATGTCCCAGCTCTGGCAAATCACGTCGACGCGCTCATACATCCACTCGGCAAGCTGCTTTAAGTGGGCGATGTCGTCCGCATAGACCGTATCGTCCTGATACTTAAGGTTGTTGAGCTCATCTTGCGTCTTTTTAATCTGGTCGCGCAGGGCATAGGCACTCTGCGACAGCTCCTGACGGGTGGACAGCGGCGTTCGGAGATAACCGTTGTTAAAGGAATCGATGACCTCGCCGATCTGGTCCTCGTCACCGTAGGACACGATGGCCTGATACAGACCGTCGAGCCTGGTATAGAGCTGATCATCGGTGAGCACGGTTTCTTCCTGGACCACCTCGGCAGAATCGTCTTGCTTGGTATCGTCCTCAGTCGCCTCGCCCTTTTGGCGCGTAGGGAAGGTCGTCTGCGCGGCCTGGCCAAACTGGTCATAGAAGCCGGGCATAACGCCCATGGGATCGGCCGTCACGAACCAATAGGCACCGCCGCAAACGACGGCAAGAACCGCGATGACGACGAGCGGCTTGGGGATATGACGCTTGTGCTTGTGATAGGCGTCCTCGTCGGGGTGCACCTTGCGCTTGGGTTTTCGAGGATCGTCGTGCAGGGAAACCGGCGTGGGAATATCGACCTTGGGAATACCGAAATCCTTATCGAAAGCCGGCAGCACGCAGGTCTCGTTAGGATCGGCGGCGTCCGAAAGCACCGCAGCGGCAGAGGCCGGCGCATGAGGCACCTCGGTATCGATCTGCTCTTGCGTTAGGCGCGGAAAGCCCGCCGTGCGGCCCGCTGCCAGGTCGGGTGCGGCCGCGTCCTCAGAGAGGATACCCGGAGCGGGGCGTCCGCATTTGGGGCACGTACGATCATGCGGAGAAAGACGGGCACCGCAACCCTCACAGAACACGAACTCGGTGTGCTCGGGACCATCGCCCGGACCCACATAGGCGTTGCAGTAGGGGCAGAACGAGGCGCCGTCCTCGATAGTCTTAAGGCAATGCGGGCAGATCACGGCATCCTCTTTTCGAAGCAATTCAAACAATCGAGGTTAGAGCATAACATCGCCACGGCCCCACAGGAACAAGGCACCAATTCAACATCGCCAGGGCGCGTAGCTACTTCTTCTTTTTGCTTGGCATCGAGACTTTGATGCCTTGGGCGGACTTCGTCACGCGGGAGCGCTTGGCTCCGGCACTCCTCTTTTTCTTGGGCTGGGCCTGGGCCACGCCCTCGAGCGCGCGGGCCTCGGCCTCGCGAACGGTGCGATCTTCGCGGCGCTGCGCCATGTCGGCGGCGAAGCGCTTGGCAAAACGCTCGGCCGTCGAACCCGTCGAGCTCACCTTGCCGCCACCGCGACCCAGGCGGACGCGCACACCGCGGCCAAAACCAGTTGCGGCATGACGACGACGCGGCTTGAGCGAATCCATCATCGTGGCGAGCTTAAAGAACACCGAGCAGGTAAAGACCACGATGACAGCCAAGATAACCATCTGGCCCATCGACAGGTTGGCAATAGACAGCAGCTCCGGGAATCCGATAACGCCCACCAAGATGCCGGCGACTACAAACACAAAGAGCACCACTCGTAAGGGTGTGAGCGGCTGCGAGATGCGCCAGATCAGACTGACGCTCGCCGCGCACGACGTAAGCAGGCACATCGTAGACAGCGTGAGCTGGCTAAAGCCAAACACGCGCGCCACAAAGATATCGAGCGCCGCAGCCAAAATGACCGCAATCGACGCCGGCAGTGCACGCTTGAGTACTTTGGTCAAAAACGCACCCTTCACGCGAGCATTGTTGGGCTCAAGGCCCAACACAAAGCCCGGCGCGCCGATGCAGAAGAAGTTGATGAGCGTCATCTGGATGGGCTCGAAGGGGTACGGCGGCAGCGCGATACACAGCGCCGCCAGACCCATCGAGAACAGCGTCTTGGTCAGGAACAGCGAGGCCGAACGCTGCAGGTTGTTGATGGAGCGACGACCCTCGGCCACCACGGCGGGCATCGAGGCAAAGTCGTTGTCGACGAGTACGATCTCGGCCACGTTGCGCGCGGCATCGGAGCCGGCCGCCATGGCAACGGAGCAGTCGGCCTCCTTGAGCGCCAGCACGTCGTTGACGCCGTCGCCCGTCATGGCCACGGTGTGCTCGCGGCGCTTGAGCGCCTGCACGAGCTCGCGCTTCTGCTGCGGGGTCACACGACCAAAGACATGGTAGCGGTCCACTGCGGCATCGAGCTTGGCCGGCGTATCGAGCGTCGTGGCGTCCACATAAGCGTCCGCCCCCGGCACGCCCACCACGCGCGCGATCGACGACACCGTACGCGGGTCGTCGCCACTGATCACGTTGAGGGTCACGCCCTGCTCGTTAAAGTAGCCGATGGTCTCGGCCGCCGAGGTACGAATCTCGTCGCGGATGGTCACAAAGCCCACGGGCTCGGCCTCTCCCACCATATCGCCATCGGGCGTAAAGCCGTCCACGCGCGCCACCACGAGCACGCGGCAGGTATCGGCAAGCTCGGCGACACGGTTCTCGACCTGCGAAAACACACGCTCCGAAAGCACAAACTGCGCGGCGCCCATCACATAGGAGCCCTGCGCAAACGAAGCGCCACTCCATTTTTTTGACGACGAGAACGGAATGACCGACAGCGGTTCAGACACCTCGACCGGGCGATCGGCGTAATAGTTGAGCAGCGCCTGGCAGGTCTCGTTGGCATCGGCCGAAGTCGCACGTGCGACGTTAGCCAGCGCAAAATCGAGCACCGTGGTATCGACGGGAACGGCCGCCTCGTCCGGGCCGGCGCCTAGGCTCACGCCCTCAACCGGCAGCGAATACGTGCCCTCGACCTCCATGCGGCCCGACGTGATGGTGCCCGTCTTGTCCAGGCACAGCACGTCGACGCGAGCGAGCGTCTCGATGCAGCAGAGCTGCTGTGCCAGCACCTTGCGGCGGGCCAAGCGCACCGTAGCGATGGCGAGCACCGACGAGGTCAGCAGCACCAGGCCTTGCGGGATCATGCCCAGCAGGGCGCCCACCGTGGACAGCAGCGCCGACGAAGGCACATGACCAGCCAACAGCTCGGAGAAGCACCACGAAAGCGCGCTATCGCCCGGGGTTCCCGCGGCATCCCACAGCTCGCTCACACTCGAGGCAAACAACGCCAAACCGAGCGGGATCATGATGATGCTCGCAAAGCGCACGATGGCGTTAAACGCGTTCATGATCTCGGAATTGACCTTTTTGACGTACTTGGCCTCGTTATTAATTTTGGCCACGTAGTTGTCAGCGCCGACATGGATCACGCGGGCGCGCAGCAGACCCGAGTCGATAAAGCTGCCGCTCATGAGCTCGGAACCGGGCTGTTTCTTGATAAGGTCGCTCTCGCCCGTCAGCAAGCTCTCGTTCACGAGCGCCTCGCCCGAAACCACCACGGCATCAGCGGGAATCTGGTCGCCGCGCCCCAGGCGGATGATGTCGTCGAGCACGATCTGGTCCAGGTCGAGCTCCACCTCGGCGCCGTCGCGCACCGCGATGGCCTTCTTGGAGGTCAACAGCGTGAGCTTATCGACCATCTTCTTGGAACGCATGGACTGGATGACGCCAATAGCGGTATTGAGGAACACCACGAACAGGAACGTCAGATTCTTAAACGAACCGGTCAAAATGACCAGGAACGCCAAGATCACGTTGATCAAATTGAACAGCGTGCAGAGGTTCTCGATGATGAGCTCTTTGACCGACTTGGTCTTGAGCTCCATGTTGCGGTTGATCTTACCGGCGGCGATGCGCTCCTCGACCTCGGCGGTCGAGAGTCCGCGCTCGATATCCGTTGCTGCCATACCACGTCCCATCACGTCGCGTCGGTATAAGAAAAACCGCCCGGACCATGCGAGGTTCGGACGGTCTTACGTTCGATGGTGCCCCATGTTGGATTCGAACCAACGGCCTTCTGCTCCGGAGGCAGACGCTCTAATCCCCTGAGCTAATAGGGCCACCGTTTGGCATTATACCCAAGTGCACCACGGGCTATCAAAATAAAAGAAAAAGCTTTGCAATTCCGAGGAAGACGCGGCGCAACGGCCCACTTTAGAAGGCAAAAGCGAGTCAGATAGTATAAACTCTCATGCACCATATATACACGGCTCGCGATGCGGGCCGTTTTTGCAAAAGTTATCCATCGAGGTGAGAGGCACACCATGATTGCAATTTTAAAGCAGAGCGCCAGCGACGAGGCCGTCGGCCATATCGTCAGCTGGATTGAGAAAAAGGGCCTGAAGACCGATGTCTCGCGCGGCGAGAATGAGACGATTATCGGCCTGGTGGGCGATACGACCAAGATCGACCCGTTCCTGCTCGAGTCCATGGATGTCGTCGAGCGCGTGCAGCGCGTCTCCGAGCCGTTCAAGCGCGCCAACCGCAAGTTCCACCCCGAGGACTCCGTCATCGACTGCGGTCACGGCGTCAAGATCGGCGGCGACCAGTTCCAGGTCATCGCCGGTCCCTGCTCCGTCGAGGGCGAGAACCTCATCCGCATCGCACGCCGCGTGAAGGCCGCCGGCGCCACGATGCTACGCGGTGGCGCCTACAAGCCCCGCACCTCCCCCTACGCCTACCAGGGCATGGGTCCCGCCGGCCTCGATCTGCTGTGCGAGGCGTCTGCCGAGCTCGACATGCCGATCGTCACCGAGATCATGGACCCGCGCGACGTGCAGGTCTTCCTGGACAAGAAGATCGACGTCATGCAGATCGGCGCCCGCAACGCCCAGAACTTCCCCCTGCTCAAGGAGGTCGGCAAGACCAAGACCCCGATTCTGCTCAAGCGCGGTATGTCCGGCACCGTCGACGAGCTGCTTATGGCAGCCGAGTACATCATGAGCGAGGGCAACGACAACGTCATCCTGTGCGAGCGCGGCATCCGCACCTTCGAGACCCGCACCCGCAACACCTTCGACCTCAACGCCGTGCCGGTGCTGCACCACCTCTCGCACCTGCCCGTCGTCGCCGACCCCAGCCACGCCACCGGCTACACCCGCTATGTTGAGCCCATGGCGCTCGCCGCGACTGCATGCGGCGCCAACGGTCTGGAGATCGAGGTCCACGACGACCCGAGCCACGCTTGGTCCGACGGTGCTCAGGCCCTCACCCCCGACCAGTTCGACGATACCATGCGCCGCATCCGCGCCATCCGCGAGGTCGTCTGCCAAGAGACCGTTCAGGAGTAGCCCATGGGCACGGTGAGAAACGCACGCGTTAACCAGGGCGGCCCCAAGTGCGCCGGCATCGTGGGCCTGGGCCTCATCGGCGGCAGCTTTGCCCGCGGCTATGCGCAGGCGGGCGTCCGCGTGCTGGCCTGGGACCCCGATGACGATGTCATGACAGCCGCCAGCATGGGCACCGTCGCCGGCGAGCTCAACGACGAGACGCTCGGCGAATGCGACATCATCGTCCTGGCTTGCTACCCCGAGGCCTGCATCGAGTGGCTCGAGGCGCATGCCCAGGCACTCGCCGACGCCACCGACACCGAGGCCATCATGGGCCCCGTGGTGATCGACACGGTGGGCGTCAAGGGCATCGTGTGCGAGCGCGCCTTTGAGCTTGCCCGCGAGCACGGCTTTTACTTTGTGGGCGCGCACCCCATGGCGGGCACACAGTACTCGGGCTACGCACACTCCCGCGCCGACCTGTTCCAGGGCGCGCCGCTCGTGCTTGTACCGCCCGCGGTGGACGATGCGCTCAAGCTGGAGCTTTTGGGCCAGGTGCGCGAGATGGTGCGCCCCTTGGGCTTTGGCAAGTTCAGCGTGACCAGCGCCGCCGAGCACGACCGCGTCATCGCCTTCACGAGCCAGCTTGCGCACGTGGTATCCAACGCCTACGTCAAAAGCCCCACCGCCCAGGTTCACCACGGCTTTTCGGCCGGTAGCTACCGCGATCTCACCCGCGTGGCGCACCTCAACCCGCAAATGTGGTCCGAGCTCATGATCGACGACGCCGACGCACTCGCCTTCGAGATCGACCATCTGATCGAGTCGCTTGGCGCCTACAGCCGTGCGCTCAAGGACCGCGACCAGCGCTATCTGGAGAATCTCCTTGCCGAGGGCGACCGCATTAAGCGCGCGCTCGACGACGAGGCCTCACACTAGACCACCTATCACGCCAGGTCGGAAGGACCGAAGCTTATGGCGATTACCATCGATATCGACACCGCACGCCCCTACCAGGTGCATGTTGGCACGTTTTTGCTGGAGCAGGCGGGACCGCTCGTGCGCGCCACTGCCGGCGGCACCAAGGCCGTCATCGTGACGGACACCAACGTGGGCCCGCTCTACCAGATGCCCGTTAAGCAGAGCCTGGAGGCATCAGGCTACGAGGTGAGCATCTGCACCTTCGAGGCCGGCGAGGCCCATAAGCGCGCCGAAACCTATGTTGCCATTTTGGAGTTTGTGGCCGAGCACGAGCTTTCGCGCTCCGACGTGATCGTGGCACTCGGCGGCGGCGTCGTGGGCGACGTGGCGGGCTTTGTGGCCGCCACCTACATGCGCGGCTGCAAGTTTGTGCAGATCCCCACGAGTCTGCTCGCCATGGTGGATTCGTCGGTGGGCGGCAAGACGGCCATCGACCTGGCCGCAGGCAAAAATCTCGCCGGTGCCTTTTGGCAGCCGAGCGTGGTTATCGCCGACGTGGGATGCCTTGCCACCCTCACGCCCGAGCAGTTCGCCGACGGCTGCGGCGAGGTCATCAAACACGCCGTCATTGCCGATCCGGAGCTTTTCGCCGAGCTGGAGAAGACCCCGCTCACGCTGGAGCTGCTCAACCGCGATGTGGCGCGCGTAGCGCTCATCATCGCCCGCAATATCGACATCAAGCGCGCCGTGGTCGTTGCCGACGAGCGCGAGACCAACCAGCGCAAGCTCCTCAACTTTGGACACAGCGCCGGACACGCCGTCGAGGCCTGCGAGCACTTTGAGCTCGGACACGGCAACTGCGTGTCGATCGGCATGGGCATCATCACGCGCGCCGCGGCCCTGCACGGCGTCTGCGATGCCGCACTGCCCGGTCGTATTGAGGAGCTCTGCGCCCGCCATGGCCTCAAGACCCGCTGCGACCTCGATGCCGATGCCGTCTTCGCCGAGGCGCTCCACGACAAGAAGCGCGCCGGCGAAACCATCGACCTGGTGATTCCGCACGGCATTGGCCGTTGTAGCATCGACCGCACGCCGCTTTCCACATTCCACGAACTCATTGCCGAGGGCCTCGGCCAGAAGGAGGAGGCATCCGCATGCTAGCCCGCATCACCCCGTCCCCGCTCAAGGGCACCGTTCCCGCCATCGCGTCCAAGTCGATGGCGCATCGCCTCATCATCTGCGCTGCGCTTGCCAACGGCGAGACGCACGTTACCTGTAACACCACCTGCGCCGACATCGAGGCCACGGTGCGTTGTCTAACGGCCCTGGGTGCTCGCATCGAGACCGTCGAGGACGGCTTCCAGGTCCACCCCACCATGAAGAGTGTTGAGTTTGGCCTGCTTAAGGCCCTTGCCGGCGGCACGCTTGACTGCGGCGAAAGCGGCTCCACGCTCCGCTTTATGTTGCCCGTCGCCTGCGCGCTGGGCGCAGAAGCAACTTTTGTGGGTCAGGGCCGCCTGGGCGCACGCCCGCTGTCCCCGCTCTCGGACGAAATCATCGCGGCCGGCTGCGACCTACAGGGTCTGGGCGGTTTTCCGCTCAAGACGAGCGGACGTATGCGCCCGGGCACCTTTGTGCTGCCGGGCAACGTAAGCTCGCAGTACATCTCGGGCCTGCTGCTGGCAGCCCCGCTGCTGGCCCAGCCCTCCTGCGTACAGGTGACCGGCCTCATCGAGAGCCGCCCCTACATCAACCTGACGATCCAGGCCATGAAGGCCTTTGGCGTCGAGGTCAACGTCGAGCGTATTCCGGCCAAGGACGGCCAGCCCGAGGTCACGAACTTCCGCGTGAGCAGTGGGTCGTATCGCACGCCCGGCAGCGTAGCCGTCGAGGGTGACTGGTCCAACGCCGCCTTTTGGCTGTGCGCCGGCGCTATCGGCACCGACCCCATCACCGTCGAGGGTGTGTCCCTGAGCTCCGCACAGGGCGACCGCAACGTACTTGCCGCGCTTTCGCGCTTTGGCGCCCGCATCGTGCGCTCCACCAACGCCGCCACCGTGCAGTCCGACAAGCTCGCCGGCTTTGAGATGAGCGCCCACGACATTCCCGACCTGGTACCCGTTATCTCGGCCGTGGCCTCGCTGGCTCAGGGCCGCACGTTCATCCGTGACTGTGCGCGCCTGCGCATCAAGGAATCTGACCGTCTGGTCACCACCACCCGCGAGCTCACCGCGCTGGGCGCACAGGTGCGCATCGCCGGTGACGACCTCATCATCAAGGGCGTCGATGCCCTTACCGGCGGCGAGGTCGATTCGCACAACGACCACCGCATCGCCATGATGGCAGCCATCGCCGCAAGTCGCGCCACCGGCGAGGTCGTGATCCACGGCGCCGAGGCCGTCAACAAGTCCTATCCCGATTTCTTCGACCACTACCGCCTGTTGGGCGGCAAGGTCACACTCGAGGAGGAATAGCGTGTCCTCGACCTTTGGCAACGTATTGCACTTAAGCATCTTCGGTCAATCGCACTCCCCCGCTATCGGCTGCTCGCTCGATGGCATCCCGGCGGGCATCGCCGTGGACCAGGAGCAGCTGCAGGCCTTTTTAGACCGTCGCGCCCCCGGTCGCGACGAGACCGCGACCAAACGCCGCGAGGCCGACGCCGCCCACATCATCGCCGGTGTTGTCGATGGACATACCACCGGTGCGCCCATCGCCGCGATTATCGAGAACACTAACACGCGCTCCAAGGACTATTCCGAGCTGCGCCGCAAGCCCCGCCCCGGACATGCGGACTTCCCTGCGCGCGTGAAGTATCACAACATGCACGATGTCGCTGGTGGCGGGCATTTCTCCGGCCGCCTAACGGCACCCTTGTGCATCGCCGGCGGGATCGCGCTGCAGGCGCTCGAAGCCCGCGGCATTCAGGTCATGGCGCACGTCGCGCAGATCGGCGGTATCTCCGACTTACCCATGGACGATATGGTCTATCGCGAGGCCGACCGCAAGGCAATCCTTACGAACGATCTGCCGTGCATTGACGCCGCCGCAGCCGGCCGCATGCGCGAGGAGATTCTTGCCGCGCGCGACGAGCTCGACAGCATCGGCGGCATCGTGGAGTGCGGCATTTACGGGCTTCCCGCGGGCATCGGCGACCCCATGTTCGACGGCATCGAGAACCGCATCGCGCAAATCGCGTTTGGCATTCCCGCCGTAAAGGGCGTGGAGTTTGGCATGGGCTTTGCCGTGGCCGCCATGCGCGGCAGCGAGAACAACGATCCGTATCGCATCGACGCCGAGACCGGCGAGATCGAGGTTGAGTCCAACAACGCCGGCGGCATCCTGGGCGGTATTTCGACCGGCGCGCCCGTCATGTGGCGCATGGCCGTAAAGCCAACGCCCTCGATTGGCCGCGAGCAGCAGACCGTAGACATGGACGCCATGGAAAATGCCGAGCTCTCGATCCACGGCCGCCACGATCCCTGCATCGTCCCCCGAGCCGTCCCCGTAGCCGAAGCAGCCGCCGCCCTCGCCATCTGGGACGCTCTCCTCGAGGACGCCGCCCAGCTCTAACCCGACTCACCTGGGTTGCCTGCCAACTCAGCCGTTACGTGAAAGGGGCCTCCATGGACCTTGCTGACATCCGCCAGGCCATCGATGGCATCGACACCACGCTCCTCAACAGCTTTGTCGAGCGAATGGACATTGCCACCGAGGTAGCCAAGTCAAAAATCGAGATGGGCAAGGCCGTCTTCGACCCCGCCCGTGAGCGCTCCAAGCTCAACAACCTCGCCAGCCGCGCGCCCGAGCGCTACAAGGCGCAGACCATCACCCTGTTCCGTCTCCTCATGAGCATGAGCAAGGCCGAGCAGCAGCGCTACATCAACGAGCTCAAGGGCATCACGGTGTCGCAAAAGGCCCATGCCATGGCCGCAGCCTTTGACACACCCTTCCCCCAGACGGCAACCGTCGCCTGCCAGGGCGTCGAAGGTGCCTACAGCCAAATCGCCGCGTGCAAACTCTTCGACGTGCCCGACATCGCGTTTTTCGAGACCTTCGAAGGCGTTATGCGCGCTGTGCGCGACGGCTTCTGCGAGTTTGGCGTGCTGCCCATCGAGAACTCCACCGCCGGCTCGGTCAACGCCGTCTACGACCTGCTCGCCCAGTTCGACTTCCACATCGTGCGCTCGCTTCGCCTCAAGATCGACCACAACTTGCTCGTCAAGCCCGGCACTAAGCTCGCCGACGTGCGCGAGGTCTACAGCCACGGCCAAGCCATTGCCCAGTGTGCCGGCTTTATCGAGTCCCACGACCTGCACGCCACCAAGTACCCCAACACCGCCATGTCGGCCGAGATGGTCGCCAGCTCCGGGCGCACCGATGTTGCCGCCATCGCATCGCGCAGCTGCGCGACACTCTATGGCCTGGAGGTGCTGGAGTCCAACATCCAGGACTCGGACAACAACTACACACGCTTTGTCGTCATCAGCCGCGAGCCACGCGTCTATCCCGGTGCCAACCGTACCTCGCTCATGATCACCACGGCCAATGAGCCGGGTGCCCTCTATCGCGTGCTCGAGCGCTTCTACGCGCTCAACATCAACCTCATCAAACTCGAGAGCCGCCCCATCCCCGGCCACAACTTTGAGTTTATGTTCTACTTTGATCTGGACTGTCCCTTTGGCAGCAAGGCCCTCGACGACCTGCTCGATTCGATCGACGACGTATGCGAGAGCTTCACCTACTTTGGCAGCTACACGGAGGTGCTCTAGATGACCGATACCGCCGCAACCCGCCCCTACGGCGTGCTGGGCCGCGTGCTGGGCCACAGCTACACCCCGACCATCTACAAGGAGCTGGCGGGGCTTGAGTACGTGCGTTTTGAGCGCGAGCCCGAGGATCTTGAGGCTTTTATGACGGGCGACGAATGGGAGGGCACCAACGTGACCATCCCCTACAAGCGCGCCGTCATGGAATACCTGGACGAGCTGAGCCCGCTCGCCGAGCGCATGGGCAACGTCAACACCATCACGCGCCTGCCCGACGGCCGCCTGCACGGCGATAATACTGACTACTTCGGTTTCCAGTGCCTGGTCGAGGAGTTGGGCGTTGAGGTTGCCGGCAAGAAGGCCCTCGTGCTCGGTGCCACCGGCGGCGCCGGCACCACGGCAAGTATGGTGCTGGGAGACATGGGCGCCATCGTCGTACCCGTGGGTCGCACGAGCGAGGTCAACTACGACAATATCGCGCAGCAGTCCGACGCCTCCCTACTCGTCAACTGCACGCCCGCCGGCATGTTCCCCCATTGCCCCGACGCGCCTTGCACGCTCGAAGGCCTCGATGCGCTCGAGGGCGTCATCGACATTGTCTACAACCCCGCCCGCACGGGCCTGATGCTCGAGGCCGAGCGCCGCGGCATCCCCTGCATCGGCGGCCTGCTTATGCTTGTTGCCCAGGCGGCACAAGCTGTCGAGCGCTATACCGGCAAAGCCACCCCGCGCGAGAGGATCCTGGACGTAACGGAGCGCCTGTCACGCCGCGAACAGAACATCGCGCTGATCGGCATGCCGGGATCGGGCAAGACCCGCGTGGGCGAGCAGATCGCCCAGCTCACGGGCCGCGAGCACATCGATCTCGATCGCGCCCTCGAGGAGCGCCTGGGCATGCCCTGCGCCGACTTTATCATCAAGTGCGGCGAGGCGGCCTTCCGCGAGCAGGAGACGGCAGCGCTGGCCGACATCTCCAAGCGCAGCGGCTTGGTGCTCTCCACCGGCGGCGGCGTGGTTACGCGCGACGAGAACTACCCTCTGCTGCACCAAAACAGCCAAATCGTGATGCTCAACCGCAAGCTCGACGAGCTCGCCCACAAGGGCCGCCCCATCACCGCGCGCGACGGCATCGACAAGCTGGCCGAGCAGCGTATGCCGCGCTACCGCGCCTGGGCCGACTACATCATCGACTCACGCGACTGCGCCGCCAACACCGCCCATGCCCTCCTCGACACCCTCCCACCCGCTCTCTAACCAAAACCACCACAAAGGGGGCAGGCACCTTTGTGGTGGTTTTTCAACTGCAAAGGAAGCAACCATGAAAGCACTCGTCATTAACGGCCCCAACCTCAACATGCTCGGCATTCGCGAGCCAGGCATCTACGGCAGCGACAACTACGATCGCTTAGTGCAGATCTGCCAGGAAGCGGGTGCCGCACAGGGCTTCGACGAGGTCGAGGTCTTCCAGTCTAACCACGAGGGCAGCATCGTCGACAAGATCCAGGAGGCTTACGGAAAGGTCGACGGCATCGTCATCAACCCGGCCGCCTACACGCACACAAGCGTGGCCATCCTGGACGCGCTCAAAGCCGTCGCCATCCCGGCTGTGGAGGTCCACATTAGCGCAGTCGAGACCCGCGAAGACTTCCGCCAGGTGAGCTACGCCCGTCTGGCCTGCTTCGCCACCATCACCGGAGAGGGCCTGAAGGGCTACGCCCACGCGTTGGAGCTGCTGAAAGAGCATCTCGAAAAGTAAAATGCCAACCCCAACAAACAGCAGCGGCTTGCTCGCGCTCGGCTCCAGCAACACACAAGATGAAAAAAGCCCAGACCACCAAGCGGCCTGGGCTTAATAAACGATGGTGCTCCATGGCGGATTCGAACCGTCGACCTTGGGATTAGAAGTCCCCTGCTCTATCCAACTGAGCTAATGGAGCAAATAACCGCACGCCCAAGCAAGCACAAGCCTGTCAGGCGCAAGTAATTATAACCTAGTTGAACTGCTCGCGGTACGCCTTGCAGACCTCATCGACCGGGCCGTCCATGCGAAGGTCACCCTTCTCAATCCAAACGGCACGCTGGCAGATGCGCTCAACCTGCTCCATAGAGTGCGAAACGAACAGAACCGTCACGTCGCCGCTCTGGATAAAGTGCTGGATGCGGGCCTCACACTTTTGCTGGAAGAACACATCACCGACGGACAGCGTCTCGTCAACGATCAGAATATCGGGCTCGGTAATCGTCGCGATTGCAAAGGCGATACGCGCCACCATGCCCGAAGAGAAGTTCTTAAGCGGCATATCGACAAAGTTCTGCAGCTCAGCGAACTCGATAATGCCGTCAAAGTTGGCGTCGATGAACTCCTTGGTATAGCCGAGCAGGGCGCCGTTCAGATAGATGTTCTCGCGGGCGGTCAGCTCGGGGTCAAAGCCGGCGCCAAGCTCAATCAGCGGCGCGATGTTACCGTGCACCTTAACGCTGCCCTCGCTAGGCTCAAGAACGCCAGCGATAATCTTGAGCATCGTAGACTTGCCGGAGCCATTGGTGCCGACCAGACCCACAACCTCGCCGCGATGAATATCAAACGAGATGTGCTTAAGCGCCCTAAACTCCTCAAAGAACAGCTCGTGCTTGGCAAGCTTAATGAAGTACTCCTTGAGGTTGGTCAGCGACTCGGACGCCATGTTAAAGATCATGGTGACGTCGTCGACCTCGACAGCCAGAGGCTGCTCGCTGTAATCAACAACAGATTCAGTCATCACAGCACTCCTTAGATGTAGAGGATAAATTTGCGCTCGGACTTATGGAACACGGTATAGCCAATAATAAGCGCAAGAACCGCCCAAGCGACGCACATACCAAACGTCATAAGCGAGGGCGTAGTCTGGAACAGGAAGATATCGCGCATAAACTGCAGGTAGTTGAACATGGGGTTCGCATACATCAAGATACGCACGAGATGCGGCATTTGCGCAATATAGTCAGTCGTCCAGAAGATGGGCGTAATGTAAGTCCACGCCGTAATGACGACGCTCCACAGATGCATAACGTCGCGGAAGAAGACCGTAAGGGCAGAGAGCATCATGCCCAGGCCCATGCAGAAGCACATAAGCAGCAGCAGGCAAACCGGCAACAGAATCAGGTGCCAAGAAGGCATAACGCGGAACCACAGCATGACGATGGCGACGGCGACCAGCGAGAAGGCAAAGTTGACCAGCGAGAAGAGCACCTTCTGCACCGGGAAAACCCAGCGGTGCACCTTAACCTTCTTGAGCAGAGGGGCAGCGCCCACGATCGACGTCAGGGCCTGGTTAGTAGACTCAGACATGACGGCAAAGGTGATGTTACCCACGATCAAGTACAGCGGGTACATCTCGGGCGTAATTGAGCCATTGCGGCCCTGGGCGAAAATCGTCGAGAACACGATGGCCATGACGATCATCATCAGCAGCGGGTTGAGCACCGACCATGCGACGCCCAGAACGCTACGGCGATACTTGATCTTAAAATCCTTGGTAACCAGCTGACGAAGGATAAACGCGTCCTTCTCAAATTCGTTCTTAGCAAACGTCGCAGGCAGACTGCGAGTTTCTTGTTGCTTTGTCTGATCCGACACGGATGCAACTCCTTTACTCGTAATCGTTGACAAACGAACAGTATAGACCCGACGGCCATGCAAACGATTCGCGCAACAAAACTGGAGAACTAACCCACATCTTAGGATGCCAGGCCCAAACGGCTATACTTTCTAGGATTGAATGTATAAGGAGCATTAAGTGAATTCTGAATCCATCGCCGTCATCATCCCTTGCTACAACGAAGCGCTCACGATCGGCAAAGTCATCGACGACTTTCACCGCGAGCTTCCGCAGGCGACGGTCTATGTCTATGACAACAACTCGTCGGACGATACCTCACGCATTGCCACCGAGCACGGCGCCACAGTCCGCTTTGAGCCCCGTCAGGGAAAGGGCAACGTGTGCCGCCAGATGTTTCGCGATATCGACGCCGATTGCTACCTGATGGTCGACGGAGACGACACCTACCCCGCCGAGGCGGCCAAGGCCCTCTGCGAGCCCATCCTTAACGGCACGGCCGACATGACCGTAGGCGATCGCCTTTCCAACGGCACCTACGCCGAGGAGAACAAGCGTGCCTTCCACGGCTTTGGCAATAATCTGGTCCGCGCCATGATCAAGTGGATCTATGGCTACAGCTTCGATGACGTCATGACAGGCTACCGCGCCATGAGCCGCCCGTTCGTTAAAACCTTCCCAGTGCTTTCCGAGGGCTTTCAGATCGAAACCGAGCTCTCGATCCACGCCGTCGACCACCGCTGGCGCATCAAAGATGTGCCCATCGAGTACCGCGACCGTCCCGAGGGTTCCGAGTCCAAACTCAACACCGTGAGCGACGGCATTAAAGTCGTTGCGATGATCGGCACGCTGTTCAAGGACTACCGCCCGCTGAAGTTCTTCAGCCTCGTTGCGCTTCTGTTCGCGGTATTCGGCCTCGCCCTGGGCATGCCCATCGTTGTCGAATATTTCCAGACCGGCCTCGTCCCGCGCTTCCCCACCGCTGTGCTCGCCGCCTCGTTTATGTTCCTGTGCGGCCTGAGCCTTGCGACCGGCTTCATCCTAGATTCTGTAGCAAAGGTCGAAAAAAAGCAGTGGGAGGTCAACGTGTACAGCAAATACGCCTACGACGACCAGCCCGGCCACCCTACTTCCATGCCAAGCGAGAGGTAGATCTTCCGCAAAATACTAGGCTCTGTTAGACCAAAATTGACATATAGCTTTTTTCCGATTTAGGACGATAATGCCCGGGAGCAATTTGAATTTGC
>NZ_JADMOP010000007.1 GCF_015558785.1 Collinsella aerofaciens | reverse complement strand
TGCTCCAATGCCGTGGTTGCTGGTTTCATTATACCACGGTGGCATCACCTATATGTCAATTCTGGTCTAACAGAGCCATTATCAAAACCTGTTCCGCATCTTGTGCGGCCTGGTCGAAAGCGCGCTGGGCCGTGCCTTTGACTATGAGGCGGTGGCGCAGGATAAACGCTGCGTTGACGGCACTTGTGTGCTCAAGCAGGCTGCCTTTGGCCAAGAGCTCGCGGCAGAGCAGGCGCTGGCAGATAGCAAGATGGGGAGTTTTTGCTCCTGCGCGTGGTACCGGGCATGGAGCCTGTCGGCGAGCTGGTGGGCGCAATTGGGTCGGCAATCCGCGAGAGCGACGCGGCGGGCTTGGTCGACGGCGACGTACTCTACCTGCTTATGCGTCAGGCAAAGGCGTGCGATCTGCCCATTATCCGCGAGCGCCTGAGCGCAAAGCATATTGCGGTGGAACCCGTCGACGGCGAGGACATCGTGGCGTTGTTGCAGCACATCTCTTACACCGGTGACGGTGAGGGGGGTGCCGCTTGATCTCGCTTGTCGTTGCTGCCGTCTTGCTGCTGATTCATGCGTTGGTTTGCCTGATGCTGTGGACGCTCATGAAGCTGGGCCTGCTGCCGGTGCGCGGGCACATGCTGGCTGTGATAGTGCTGGTGCCGCTGTGGGGTCCGTTGCTGGTGGTTCTGCTATCGGTCTGCAGCGCGATGTTTGGCGAGGGGCTGAAAGAGTCTGCGCTGGAGTCGCTGCGCTTCAACGACGACCTGCATCGTAGCATGTCGGTACCGAGTGCTGAGGACGATGCGGGCGTAGTGCCGCTCGAGGAGGCGCTCATCGTCAATGACCCGGCATACCGGCGCCGCCTAATGCTCTCCATGCTCACCGAGGAGCCCGACGCGTACCTGGCGCAGCTGCAGGCGGCTAAGCTTAACGACGACGTTGAGGTGGCGCACTATGCCGCGACGGCGGTGGCGCAGATCTCCAAGGAGTCCGACCTTAAACTGCAGCAGCTGGAGCGTGCCTTTAAGACGGACCCGAGCGCGCAAAACCTCAATGAATACTGCGATTTTCTTGGTGAATACTTGGGCTCGGGCTTGGCTGAGGGGCGCGTGGCTCAGATTCAGCGCCAACAGTACGCGCGCCTGCTTGCGCGTCGCTGCGAGCGCGAGGAAACCCTTGAGCTGCGCATTCGATACGCGACGGCGCTGGCCGATGTCGGACAGATCGACGAGGCGCAGACCGTGACCGACCAGCTGGTGCTCGACGTGCCCGAGGAGCAGGAGGTTTGGATGCTTTGCCTGCGCCTGGCCGTGATGCGCCGCGACGGTGACGAGGTCCACCGTGTGATCGATGCGATCGACAATCAGCATGTGTATTTGAGTGCCGCCAACCGCGAACAGTTGGCGTTTTGGCGCGACGGGGAGGAGGCCAGATGAACGTGGTGCACCATATCCGCGACCGTGCAGGCCGCTTTCGTTGGATGGGACTCCTCGTGGTGTGGGCGGTCTTTATTGCCATGGCCGCCGTGCTGCTGGTGGAGCGTGCCGGCGTGCAGTACAGTTCGGGTCAGCATAAGCTGGGGATGCTTGCCGCCAACGATGCGGTGCCGGCCTCCTCGGCAATCTTTGGCCAAAAGCCCACGTGCCTGGTCATTACCGACTCGGACCAAGATAGCGTCGACGACGTTAAAGACCAGTTCGACCAGATTTTGCTGGACATGAAGATCGCCCATCGCGATGTCGATATTGCCACCGACGGTGCGGACGCAATCCCATCGCTCGCGTCGTTTGATCGCGTGATTGTGCTTATGCCCTCGCTTGACGGACTGGGTGCGCATCTGACCGATCTGATGAGTTGGGTGAGTGCGGGCGGCTCACTCATGCTGGGCATGACGCCAGATAACTCGAACTATCTGCAGGCTATTGCTTCCAAGCTTGGGATCGAATCGGCCGGATATGACTATGCGACAGCCGAAAGTATCGTTCCGGGCGAGGACTTTATGTTGGGCGGAGGAGAGCGCTACGAGTTCTCGGATCCCTTCGATTCTTCGCTCTCGGTTTCATTGCGCGAGACGGCGCACGTGTGGGCTATGACCGGCGATGCGGGCACGCCGCTCATTTGGTCTAACGATTGCGGCAGTGGCCACACCGTGGTGTGCAACATTGGCATCTACGACAAGGTCATGCGTGGGTTCTATGCTTCGGCCATAAGCTTGCTGGGTGATGCCTCGGCCTATCCGGTCATCAACAGCGCCGTGTTCTATTTGGACGACTTTCCTAGCCCCGTGCCCTCGGGCGATGGTACTTATATCAAGCGTGACTACGGCCTTTCCATTGCCGATTTTTACACCAAGGTCTGGTGGCCCGATCTGCAAAAGCTCGCGCAAAAATACGGCATTCGCTATACCGGCGTGATGATCGAAAACTACGAGGACGCGGTCAACCAGACCGAGCCTGAGCGCCAGGCCGATACCACGCAGTTCCGCTATTTTGGCGGTATGCTGCTGCAGATGGGCGGAGAGCTGGGCTTTCACGGCTACAACCATCAGCCTCTGGCGCTCTGGGATACCGACTATGGCACGCTGTATGACTACAAGACCTGGAAGAACAAGGAAACGCTCGTCGCATCGCTCAACGAGCTTATCGCTTTCCAGGACGAGGTGCTGCCTAATGCGCACGGCTCGGTCTACGTGCCGCCGTCGAATATCCTTTCGGCCCGTGCGCGCAAGCTTATCGGCACCGACGTCCCGCGCATTAAGACTATTGCCAGTACGTACTTTGAGGACGGTACCGACCTGCCCTACGTGCAGGAGTTTGGCGTGGCGAGCGATGGCATTGTGGAGCAGCCACGTATTGTTTCGGGCGGCATGGTCGACGATTCCTATATGCGCCTGGCAGCCGTGTCCGAGCTCAACATGCACTACGTGAGCACGCACTTTATGCACCCGGACGACCTTTTGGACCCCGATCGCGGAGCCAAGGAGGGCTGGGAGGTCTACAAGGGCGGCCTGGTCGACTACCTGGACTGGCTTACCAAGTCTGCGCCCGACCTACGGCACCAGACGGCGTCGGAGTGCTCCGGTGCTATCCAGCGCTTTTCGTCGGTTACGGTGAGCGTGGATACCAGCGCGGACGTCTGGACGCTTAGTCTGGGCAATTTCCATGACGAGGCTTGGCTCATGTTCCGCGCCAATAATGGCGAGCCGGGTGCGGTGACGGGTGGCGAACTGACGCACCTTACGGGCAATCTGTATCTGCTCAAGGCAAATGATAAGACCCTGACGATCGAGCGCAAGGAGGGTAGCGACAAATGAGAATCTGCTTGGTACTCGAGGGTTGCTACCCCTATGTACACGGCGGCGTATCCACCTGGATGCACGGCTACATTACGGCCATGCCCGAGCACGAGTTCGTGCTGTGGGTGATTGGCGCGCATGCTGCCGACCGCGGCAAATTTGTCTACGAGCTGCCCGGCAACGTGGTCGAGGTGCACGAGGTGTTCCTGGACGATGCCCTGCGGCTTTCGGGCGAGCAGCACGAAGCCAGTTTTGACGACCGCGAGCGCGAGGCGCTACGCCGTCTGGTGTCGCTCTCCAATCCGGACTGGGACGTGTTATTCGATGTCTTCCACCGCCGTCGCGTGCATCCGCTCTCGTTTTTGCAGAGCCGCACGTTTATGGATATCTTTCGCGACGTGTGCCTGGCCGAGTATCCCTACACGCCCTTTGCCGATGCATTCCACACCATGCGCTCCATGTTGCTGCCCGTGCTCTACCTGTTGGGCAGCGAGGTGCCGGTGGCCGATGTGTACCATGCCATCTCGACCGGCTACGGTGGCCTGCTCGCCTGCCTGGGCTCAAGCGTTCACCATGCGCCGGTGCTGCTGACCGAGCATGGCATCTATACCCGCGAGCGCGAGGAAGAGATCATTCGCGCCGATTGGGTGGTGCCGTCGTTTAAGGACCGCTGGATTCGCTTTTTCTACCTGCTTTCGGAGGAGACCTACCGCCGCGCCTTCCGCGTGACGAGTTTGTTCCATAACGCCCGCAAGACGCAGATTGATATGGGCTGCGATGCGGACAAATGCCTGGTCATCCCCAACGGCATTCAGTTCGACCGCTTTAAGGACATTCCCTTAAAGCCCGATGACGGCTGGGTGGACATTGGCGCGGTGGTGCGCCTGGCGCCCATCAAGGACGTCAAGACTATGATCTATGCCTTCTTTGAGCTGCACGAGCGACTGCCCAAGGTGCGCCTGCACATCATGGGCGGCGTGGACGACGAAGAGTACGGCGCCGAGTGCCACGCGCTGGTCGATACCCTGGGCGTGCGCGACCTGATCTTTACCGGTCGCGTTAACGTGGTCGAGTACATGGAAAAGCTCGACTTTACAATTTTGACGAGCATCTCCGAGGGCCAGCCGCTTAGCGTGCTGGAGTCGCTTGCAGCGCGTCGTCCCTGCGTGACGACCGAGGTGGGCTGCTGCCGCGAGCTGCTTGAAGGCGCCCCAGGCGATGACTTTGGCGTGGCGGGATTTGTGACGCCGCCCATGTATCGCAAGGGCTTGGCCGATGCCATGGAGCGCATGTGCGTGAGCCGCGCCCGTCGCATTGAGATGGGGGAGCGCGGGCAGCGTCGCGTTGCCACGTACTTTTTGCACGAGCAGATGCTCGCCAACTATCGCGCGCTGTACGACGAGACGGCGCAAGCGTTTGACCTGCCCAGAGAGGGGGAGTAGCCGGTGGCCGGAATTGGTTTTGAGCTCAAGCGCCTGTTTAGGCGCAAGGGCCTGTTTGCCACGATGCGCGCTTACGGCTACGCCGGCATTGTGTGCACGGGCCCCATGCTGCTGGGTGTACTGCTCCAGGTGGGTATCTTGGTGCTGTGCGGTCTGTGGGGCGTGGGGCGCGCTAACCAGGACTTGCTGGTGTGCATGGTGACCTATACGCTGCTGGCGTCGCTCACGCTCACGAGCTTTTTCTCCATGCCGGTCACGCGCTTTTTGGCTGATATGTTGTTTGCCGAGCGCGAGGATGAGATACTGCCTTCGTTTTGGGGCTCCAACGCCATCATGCTCGTTGCGGGCACGGTGCTCTACGGCGTCTTTTTGCTGTTCTCGGGCGCCACGCTGCTGCAGGGGCTGCTGTGCCTGTGGCTGTTCAACATTATGATCGTCAACTGGAACGGCATGAGTTACCTCACGGCCATCAAGGATTACCGCGGCATCCTGTGCAGCTTTGCGGCTGCCATTGGCGTGGCGTGCCTGTGCGCCCTGGCCGCGCTGGCGCTGGGACTGCCGCCGGTCGAGGGCCTGTTGGCGTCAATTGCTCTGGGCTACGGCGTCATGCTCGCCTGGGACGTGGTGCTGCTGTACCGGTATTTTCCTCAGAGCGACCGCAGCCCCTGGCCCTTTTTGCGGTGGCTCGATCAGTTTATGCCGCTGGCGCTCACGGGTCTGTTAACCAATCTGGGACTCTTTGCGCACCTGGTGATTATTTGGGCCGGTCCCATTGGCGTGCAGGTCAAGGGCTTCTTTTATGGTGCGCCCTACTACGATGTGCCGGCGCTCATCGCGTTTTTGACCATCCTGGTCACGACCGTCAACTTTGTGGTCTCGGTCGAGGTCAACTTCTATCCGCGCTACCGCGACTACTACAGCCTGTTCAACGACGGCGGCGTGGTAGGCGACATTGTGGTGGCCGAGGAGGAGATGCTCTCCACGCTCAACAGCGAACTGCGCTTTTGCGCGCTCAAGCAGCTGTTTGTGACCGCTGCGGTCATTTCTCTCGAGACCACGGTGCTCTCGGCTCTGCCGCTGGGCTTTAACAACCTTATGCACGGGTATTTTCGCACGCTGTGCGTGGGTTATGGCCTGTATGCCGTGGGCAATACGGTGATGCTCATCTTGCTGTACTTTACCGACTATAAGGGGGCCGTGTTGGCTTCGGGCCTGTTTGCCGGTGTGGCCGGGCTGGCGACTGCCGTGTCGTTGCTTTTGCCGCAGCAGTTTTACGGCTTTGGCTTTTTGTTGGGTGCGGCGGTGTTTTTTATCGTGGCGCTGCTGCGGCTCGATACCTATACCGCCAACTTGCCTTATCGTATCCTGAGCCAGCAGCCCATTGTGGCGACCGACAAGACGGGCTGGTTTACCGAACTTGGCCGGGTGCTCGACCGTGTTGAGCAATGCTACGAGGACAAGCGCGCGGGCGGTGAGCCGCGCAGTGCGTTTGAACGTATGGTGGTTCGCCTGTATCAAAAACATTGGGGAGGTTCTGATGATCGATAAGTTGATGTCTCGCCGCTGCCTGATCGAGGCGGCTGCCGGCGCGCTGTTGCTTTCGGGCTGTTCGTCTCAGGACGAATCCTCGACTAAAAAGGTCAAAAAGCAGGACAAGATTAAAAAGGCTGAGGCCTCGAATAAGGCCAAACACCTGCGCGACAAGGACGAGCTCTACGAGGTCTACGACGACTCGGGCATTGTGACCATGTACCTGACGGTCTCGCGCGGCAACAGCTCCGAGAACACCGACCACAGCTGGGCCGAGATCAACACGTACTCGGTGTATGACTATGCCGACATGGGCGTGACGCGCTATCAGGTTATGGGCCTGTTGCAGCCGGGCGACGAAGAGGGCCCGGAGGCCGGCGAGGTTGGCTATGGCGAGGAAGCGCCCAATGCTACCGTGCAGGTGCGCGGCCAGACGTCGAGCATGAACTCGCAAAAGAATTACAAGGCGGAGCTCAAAAAGGGCAAGGGTACCTGGCGCCAACAGCGCGCGATTGCGCTCAACAAGCACATGGGCGAGGGTATGCGTTTTCGCAACAAGATGGCCTACGACCTTATCCGTGGGATTCCCCAGATGATGGGCCTACGTACGCAGTTTGTGCATCTGTGGGTGTGCGACCAGACCGAAAAGTCCAACGACACCTTTGAGGACTACGGCCTGTTTACGCAGGTGGAGCAGCTCAACAAGACGGCGCTTAAGGCACATGGCCTGGATAAGAGCGGACACCTGTATAAGGTGAACAGCTTCGATTTCCATCGCTACGAGGATACCATTAAGCTCGCCGACGATCCCGACTACAACCAGGCTAAATTTGAGGGCATGCTCGAGATTAAGGGCGATTCGGACCACACCAAGCTCATCGAGATGCTCGATGCGCTCAACGACGAATCGCAAAAGATCGATGACGTGCTCGACACCTACTTTGATACCGAAAATCTGGTCTATTGGCTGGCGTTTCAGATCCTGACGGGCAACTGCGATACGCAGAACCGTAACTGCTATCTGTACAGCTCGCTCAACTCAAATACCTGGTACTTTTTAGATTGGGACAACGACGGCATGCTGCGCAAGCTGGAGCTGTCTCTTACGGGGTTCTCGGACTATGCGAGCTGGGAGCGCGGCGCAAGCAACTACTGGGGCAACGTACTGTTCAATCGTGCGCTGCGCAGCAAATCGTTTCGCAGCGAGCTCGACCGCGCCGTCAAGGACCTGCGCTCGTATATGACCGAGGCACGCCTGAGCAAGATGATCAAGCACTACCGCGAGGTGACTGAATCCCTGGTCTTTGCTTCGCCCGATATCGACCATCTGCCTGTCACCAAGGACCAATACGAGCAGATCGCCGTGGCGATTCCCTCCGAGATCGAGGAGAACTACAAGAGCTTTCGCGAGAGTTTTAAAAAGCCCATGCCGTTCTACATCGGCGTGCCGCAGATCGATAACGGTAAGCTGCGCATTAACTGGGATGCGTCCTACGACTTTGAGGCGCGCGACATTCGCTACACCGTGGAGCTTGCGCGCGACTATGCCATAAGCGACGTGGTCTTTAAGGCCGAGGACGTGCTGCTTCCCGAGGTGACCTGCGATGCGCCCGATGCCGGCCAGTATTTTGTGCGCGTGCGTGCCACCAACTCCGACGGTTATAGGCAAGATGCGTTTGACTACTATGTGACTGACGACGGCAAGCACTACGGCATGAAGTGTTTTTACGTGCAAGACGGCGGTAAGGTCGTGGAGGACACGTATGAGGAGGGCTAGCGCGCTGCTTGAGCGCTTAGCGGCTCCGCCTGTACGTACCACGCAGGAGCGTTACCGCCACGAGCTCAAATATCTCATTAACGAGGGCGAGCACTCCGCGCTTGCCTGTCGCATGGCGCCGGTTTTTAAACTGGACAAGCATGCGCGGGCGGGTGGTTACACCATTCGCAGCCTGTATTTTGACGACTACTGCAACTCGGCCTACGAGGAAAAAGACGCCGGCATTCTCATGCGCAAAAAGTATCGCGTGCGCATCTATAACGGCAGCGACAAGGTGATTAAGCTTGAGCGCAAAAAGAAGTACGGCAGCTGGATCTACAAGGAGGACGCGCCGCTTACGCGCGGCGAGTTTGAGCAGATTTTGGCTGGCGACTACGGCTTTTTGCTGAGGAGCCCCTATCCGCTCTGCCGAGAGTTCTACATCGAGTGCATCTGCAACATGATGCGCCCGCGGACCATCGTGGACTACGAGCGCGAGCCGTGGGTGATGGATGAGGGCACCGTGCGCATTACGTTTGACATGAACGTGCGTGCCGCGGTGGGAAGCTTCGATATCTTTGACGCGACGCTGCCCGCGTTGCCGGTCCTGGAGCCCGGCAAGCTGGTGATGGAGGTCAAGTTTACGGAGTTTTGTCCGCAGCTGGTGCGCGATATGGTGCCGCCGGGCGCGGCCGAACTCACGGCGGTCTCTAAGTACTGCCTGTGTTATGACAAGACCGCCTACCTGCGCGGATTTAATTACTGGGAATCGGATTTTGAGAACCGAGGGGATATTTAGACCATGAGCACCAGGGACTTTTTTAAGAACTCCGTCTTGGAGGCGTTTGGCCAGGTCGACCCTGCCAAGATTGGCCTGTCGCTGCTCGTGGCGCTCGCCATGGGCATCCTGATCTATTACGTGTACAAGCGCTTTTTTACCGGCGTGGTGTATTCGCGCTGCTTTGCCGTGACACTCGTGGGCATGTGCGTGCTTACCTGCATGGTCACGCTTGCGATCTCGACGAACGTGGTCATTTCGCTCGGTATGGTCGGTGCTCTGTCTATCGTCCGCTACCGTACAGCGGTCAAGGACCCGCTCGACCTGCTGTATCTGTTTTGGGCCATTACCACGGGCATTACGGCCGGTGCCGGCATGTATGCGCTCGTGGGGCTCACCGCGGTGGTGATCGTGGCGATGATCGCCGGCTTTGCGAGCCACCAGGACAAGTCGCGCGTGTACATGATGGTCATCCACTACACGGGCCAGACCACCGGCGACGATATCGTGCGTGCATTTGGGCGCACCAAGTTTACGGTGAAGTCCAAGACCATGCGCGGTGACAAGGTCGAGATGGCCGTGGAGGTGTTCTCGGACGGTGTGGATATGCCGTATGTCGACGCCATTCGCGCGCTCGACGGCGTGGAGGACCTGACGTTGATCCAATACAACGGCGAGTACCACGGGTAACTATGTTCCGGCGTTCTAACGAACGCCGGACCGCTCGATGCTGCGCGGGCATCTGCCGGTCGATCTGCCGCTCAAACCGTCGCTCGCGTACATATAGTACGCTTCGCTCCTCTTTCGCGGCACCTCGCCTCGGCAGCTGCCCGCTCGCTGGCGTATGCTCGACCTGGGTGGGCCGATTTGGTTCGCATGCCTTCTTCACGGGTATCATGGTGAAAGCGATTTCAATGACAGGGGTGCTCGTGGTAAAGATGAAAGATGTGGCCGAGCTGGCCGGCGTTTCGAGCGCCGCGGTCTCGCGCTATCTCAACGGTGGATATATCTCGGCGGACAAGGCCGAGCGCATTAAGCAGGCGATTGAGCTGACCGGATACGTGCGATCCAGCCAGGCTCGCGCGCTGCGCACCGGCTCCACCAAGCTCATCGGCGTTATCGTGCCTAAGATCAACTCGGAATCTGTGAGCCGCATTACCGCCGGTATTGGCCAGGTGCTCGGTCGTCGTGGCTACCAGATGCTGCTTGCCAATACCGATAACGCGGCCGATCGCGAGCTCGAATACCTTGATTTATTCCAAAATCACCCGGTCGATGGCATTGTGCTGGTGGCAACCATGATCACCGACGAGCACCGTCGCGCGATTGAGTCGTGCCGCGTGCCCATTGTGTTGATCGGCCAACATGTCGAGGGCGCGGCATGTGTCTATCACGACGATTACGAGGCTGCCTTTGAGCTCGGCCGTGCGCTTGCGGGTCGGGTGGATGGCAAGATCGCCTACATCGGAGTTACCGAAGAGGACCGCGCGGCTGGTTTCGACCGTCGTCGCGGCTTTGAGGCGGGGCTTCTTGCTGCGGGCGTGGTGCTTGATTCGAGCCTGATTCGCCAGGGATCCTTTACGCTTGACTCGGGCTATCGCGCTGCGCGCGAGCTGCTTGCCGATGCCCCCGATGTTTCGTTTATTGCGTGCGCGACCGACACTATGGCGGCCGGCGCCCTGCGCGCTCTTGACGAGGTGCGCGGCATGGGCGAGGGCGTGCGTCGCGTGAGCGGTTTTGGCGACAACGCATTTTTGCGCGCGCTGACGGGCGGTATTCCCACCGTGCATTACGGCTACCTGACCAGCGGCGTCGAGGCGACCAATATGTTGCTCAACACGCTCGATGGTGTGGAGGGGGAGAGCGGTCTAAAGACGCTCAAGCTCGGCCATCAGCTTATGAATGTCTAGGTTTTGGGCATGCCTGCCTTCCTCTGAGCCGACTGTTTTTGCCTTAAAACTACCATTCGCCGGCTAATTCCTACCGTTCATCCTGGTGTGAAAACGATTACAGATATATGAAACTGAAAACGTTTACAGTGTAAGTGTCAAAGATGGCCGGGTGCAGATGCGCCCGTTGGAGGAAAGGGAAGTCATGGACTACCGCAAATCAGCCCAAGAGGTGCTCGACAACATCGGTGGCGCCGGCAACGTTGTTTCGGCCGCACACTGCGCCACGCGTCTGCGTCTGGTGATTGCCGATAACGCCAAGGTCGACAAGGAGGCCCTTGAGAATATCGACGGCGCCAAGGGCGTCTTTGAGGCCCAGGGCCAGCTGCAGATTATTTTTGGCACCGGCACCGTCAACAAGGTCTACGAGGAGTTCATCGCGCTCAGTGGCGTCGAAGCTGCTACCAAGGCCGAGGTCAAGGAGGCCGCGGCGCAGCAGCAGAACATCTTTATGCGTGCCATTAAGGTGCTCGGCGACGTCTTTGTCCCCATCATCCCCGCCATCGTGGCTTCGGGCCTGCTGCTGGGCATTATGAGCGCCCTCAACTTTATGGCCTCCAACGGCTTTATCGCGCTCGACACCAATAACTTTATCTACAAGATCGCCGACCTGGTCTCGGGAACGTCCTTTGGCATTCTGCAGATCCTGATCGGTTACTCCGCCGCTAAGGCCTTTGGCGCCAACCCGTATCTGGGCGCCGTCGTCGGCGGTGCGTTTATCAACTCCTCGCTGCAGAGCGCCTATACGGTTGCCTCCGAGGGCGTGCAGACCATGGTCACTGTCATTCCCGGCGTCTACAGCTTTGAGTGGGTCGGTTATCAGGGCCACGTTATCCCCATCGTTATCGCCTGCGCCATTCTGGCCTTCCTCGAGAAGCGCCTGCACAAGATCGTTCCCGAGATGTTCGACCTCTTTGTGACCCCGCTCGTCTCGGTGTTCGTGACCGTGCTCGTGACGCTCGTTGCCGTCGGCCCCATCTTTGTCTGGGCCGAGAACGCCATCCTCGGTCTGATCCAGGCCCTGCTGACCCTGCCCTTCGGCATCGGTTCCTTTATCGTCGGCCTGTTCTATGCCCCCACGGTCGTTACCGGTATCCACCAGATGTACACCGCCATCGACCTGGGCCAGCTCGCCCAGTACGGTGTGACCTACTGGCTGCCCATCGCCAGCGCTGCCAACATCGCTCAGGGTGGCGCCGCGCTCGCCGTTGCCTTTAAGACCCGCGATGCCAAGATTAAGGGCTTGGCGCTTCCTTCGGCTCTGTCCGCCTTCATGGGCATTACCGAGCCGGCCATCTTTGGTGTGAACCTGCGCTTCTTTAAGCCCTTCATCGCCGGCTGCATCGGCGGTGGCTGCGGCGCCCTGGTCTGCGCGCTCACCTCGCTGGCTGCCTCCGGTACGGGCGTTACCGGTATCTTTGGTATCCTGCTGTGCCTGGCCCAGCCCGTACAGTACGCGATCATGTTTGCGGTTGCCGCGCTGGTTTCCTTTGCCGTCTCGTTTGTCCTTTACAAGGACGAGCCCAAGGCTTCCGAGCAGGCCTAAGAGCTTTTGATTAAGGGAATGCCCGCGGGCTGTATGCTCGCGGGTGTTTCCCGCATCTGGTGCCGATCTTTGGCGCCTTATTACTTTCGATCCGTTAGGACTTTGATATGTCTAATGCACTTGGCCGCGACCTTGCAAAGCTGGTTGCCGCTGTTGACACCGCCGCCTCTGAGTGCGGTCATGGCGCATATGGCCAGCGCTTCCATATTATGCCGCCGGCGGGCTGGCTCAACGACCCCAATGGTCTTTGCCAAGCGGGCGGCGTGTTCCATGCCTATTTTCAGTATGCGCCGTTTGATGTCGAGGGTGGCGTCAAGATGTGGGGCCATGCCACAAGCCGCGATCTTATGACGTGGGACTACGTTGGCGCCCCGCTGCTGCCCGACGAGCCGTTCGATTGCCATGGCGTGTATTCGGGCTCCGCGCTTGCCGAGGACGGCCGCATTCGCGTACTGTACACAGGCAACGTTAAACTCTCCGATGCAGACGGCACGTACGACTACGTCAATACCGGCCGCCGCGCCGATACTGTTTATGTCGAGAGCGTTGATGGCCTTGCCGGTCGGGAGTTCAGCCAAAAGCGTGTGGTGCTGGCGTCCGAGGATTATCCCGAGGATTTGACCTGCCATGTGCGCGATCCCAAGGTGTGGCGCGATGATAATGGGCGTTACCACATGGTGCTGGGCGCGCGTCGTCGCGTGGATGGGCCGCATGTCGATAGTCGGTTTTGCGCGATGCACGGCGAGGGTGCCGGGCGCGATGTGGGCGAGATCCTGGTGTATGGCTCGGCCGATATGCTGAGTTGGGAGCTCGAGAGCCGCGTGTCTACCCCCGAGCGCTTTGGCTTTATGTGGGAGTGCCCGGGGTATCTGGAACTTGAGGCGGATGGCGGTGTAACAGCGAAGTGGCTGTCCTTCTCTCCCCAGGGGCTCGAGGGCGGTCGTTGGGACAGCGGTAATGTGTATGCAGCGGGCTACATGCCCGTTACGGGCGACATTACGGGTGGCAAGGACGCTTATGATCTGGGCGAGTTTCGCCTGTGGGACGCCGGTTTTGACTTCTATGCTCCGCAGGAGTTCACGGCCGAGGACGGTCGTCACATTCTGATCGGCTGGATGGGCATGCCCGATGAGCCGACCTATGGCAACGCGCCTACCGTGGCGTGCGGCTGGCAGCACTGCATGACGGTGCCGCGTGAGCTTACGGCCGGTCCGGACGGCAATGTACTGCAGCAGCCGGCGCGCGAGATCGTGCGCCATTATGCTTCGGTGCGTGTGGGGGAGGGCTCGTTGGAGGTTGCCGGCGATACCTGCTTTGACGTTGTTGTTGACGGTGTCGACGGTGCGTTTTCCGCAACCGTTGATGGCGAGCTGAAGCTGGCGTTTGTGCCCGCTGGGGGCGAGCTGCCCTCGCGCTTTGAGATGCGATTTACCGATGAGGGCCGCGCTTCTGCCGGCTGCGGTCGTACCGTGCGCTGGGAGCCCGTCGATGAGGTGCGCAACGTGCGTATTGTTGGCGATGTCTCGTCGGTCGAGGTGTTTGTGAATGATGGCGCGCTCGTGTTTTCGACGCGCATCTATCCCGAGGCCTATGGCGTGACCGTTGACGCTCCGGGTGCGAGCGTGAACTATCACTCGCTCAACATCTAGGCGATTCGTCGCATATCGGCGCTATACTGCAGCCGTTGCCCACGATGCGGGGAACACCCGCATCGTGGGTTTTTGTTTATGAAGGGACGGTGCCGCGTGGACGTGCAACAGCTAGAAGAGGCTTGGGCTTTGAGGGCCGGCGCGCGTGAGGCGCAGTTGCTTGCGGTCCCGCATGTGCCGGCATGGCTGTCGCAGCTGGGGATTGTGCGTCCCGGTGACCGCCTGGTGGCCTTTGCGGACGACTTTGTCGATGCGTTTGCGAGCGGCTTTGATTGCTGCGATGTCGCGCTGGTGGGCTCGTCGTCCGCCGAGGCGTTTGCCGCTGCGTCCGAGGGCTTTGATGCTTCGTTTGATGCCGAGGGGCCGCACCTGTGGTGGTTCGTCAACTCCATCGGCGGGTTTGGTCTGCGTGTGCCCGATCTGCGTGCGCTGGGTCGGGCGGCGCGTGAGGCCCATGCGCTGCTGGTTGTTGACAACACCGTGGCGTCGGCTTTTGGCTGCGATCCGCTGCGGCTGGGTGCCGTGCTGTCGCTCGAGGCGCTCGACCGCGTGTGCGCTGGCAAGGCTCCGCGCAAGTTGGTTGCCGTATCGGTCGCGCGCTCGCAGCTCAAGCGCCATCGTGTGGATGCTGCTGCCGAGTGCGCGCATGCCCTGCTTGAGGGCTGTGGCTTGGCCAAGCTTGATATGCCTGCTGACGAGGCCGGTGTGCTGGAACGCGGGCTGGACTCGCTCGATGTCCGCATGCAGGCGCATTTCGATCGCGCCCGTGCGCTGGCCGAGTATCTGGCCGCCAACGAGATGGTGCGCAACGTACGCTATCCCGGGCTGAGCTCGCATCCCGACCATGCTGTTGCAACGGGAATCCTCGAGCACGGCTTTGGCCCGGCAGTTGAATTTGATCTTATCGAGCGTAGTGCGGGCGAGCTGTTCGATGCTTTGTCCGGGGAGTTTCGCACATCGCCCGCCGGCGGCGCAACGACGCGCCTTTCGGCTCCACGCGGCAAGCAGGGGAGCACCGTCCGCCTCTTCGCCGGCGCCGACGACCCCTTGATCGTGGCCGCCACCCTAGATAACGCCCTCCGCAAGTAGCTACTTTTTAGTGATGCTGGCGATGAGGTCGTTTGCTTTGGTGGCAATGACGTTGTTGATGTCGGCCTGTAGCTCCTCGTAGACCGCTATGGCTCGCTCGCCGGCGGGGGTGAGGGTGGATCCGCGGGCTCCGTCGCGCTCGATGAGTTTGCATCCCAGCTGCCCTTCGGCCTCGTTCACAATGCGCCAGGCCTTGGAATACGCCATGCCCATGCTTTTAGCGGCTCGGTTGAGCGAGTGTTCGCGGGCGATACCTTGCAGCAGCAAGACGCAGCCGTGGCCGAACACGCCCGGCAAATCCTTGTCGCACGCTTGAATGACCAACTTTGCCGTCGTCTTGTACTCCATACGCTCCACGTCTCCCCGCTAAAGTGTTTGCTGGGCAAACGCAAAGCCTGCGTCAAACCCTCGTGTACTCTTCTTAAATCATGCATTGTAGCAGTCAAAGTGCGTTAAGATACTTCCCCAGTATTGGGCGCCCAAGGTTGGGCTGGGTCCTACGAGGCCTGCAGCCGACCGGTCGCATGGAAAAAGGAGAAACATGGCTACGTTCTTTCCCGGTGAGTCCCACACGTTTTCGGAGTATCTGCTGGTCCCTGGTTACTCGTCCTCGCAGTGCATCCCCAACAACGTCTCTCTTAAGACGCCGCTGACCCGCTTTAAGCGCGGTGAGAAGCCGGCAATCACCCTGAACATCCCCATGGTTTCCGCCATCATGCAGTCCGTCTCGGGCGTCGACATGGGTGTCGCGCTCGCTACTGAGGGCGGCCTGTCCTTCATTTACGGTTCCCAGAGCGCCGAGTCCGAGGCCGCCATGGTCAAGGCCGTCAAGGATCACAAGGCTGGTTTCGTTCAGTCCGATTCCACGCTGACCCCTGACATGACCATGGAGCAGGTCATTGAGCTCAAGGAGAAGACCGGTCACTCTACTATGCCGGTTACCGACGACGGCACCCCCAAGGGTAAGCTCCTGGGCATCGTCACCAGCCGTGACTATCGCCCCAGCCGCGATGACCACCAGACGAAGGTCTCCGAGTTCATGACCCCGCGTGAGCAGCTCATCGTGGGCGACAAGAACATTAGCCTTAAGGTTGCCAATGACGTCATCTGGGACAACAAACTCAACGCCCTGCCCATCGTCGACGATAACGATCACCTCATGGGCATTGTGTTCCGCAAGGACTACGACAGTCACAAGACCAACCCCAACGAGCTGCTCGATAACGACAAGCGCTACATGGTCGGCGCCGGTATCAACACCCGCGACTATGCCGAGCGCGTGCCGCTGCTCATCGAGGCCGGTGCCGACGTTCTGTGCATCGACTCCTCCGAGGGCTTCAGCGAGTGGCAGAAGCGCACCATCGAGTGGATTCGCGCCAACTACGGCGAGGACGTCAAGGTCGGTGCCGGTAACGTCGTCGACGCCGAGGGCTTCCGCTTCCTGGCCGACTGCGGTGCCGACTTCATCAAGGTCGGTATCGGCGGCGGTTCCATCTGCATTACCCGCGAGACCAAGGGTATCGGTCGTGGCCAGGCCACCGCGTTGATCGACGTCTGCCGCGCCCGTGACGAGTACTACGAGGAGACCGGTGTTTACGTGCCCGTGTGCTCCGATGGCGGTATCGTCTACGACTACCACATGACGCTCGCCCTGGCCATGGGTGCAGACTTTATGATGCTGGGCCGCTATTTCGCCCGCTTTGACGAGAGCCCGACCGAGCGCGTCAACGTCAACGGCCAGTACATGAAGGAGTACTGGGGCGAGGGTTCTGCGCGTGCCCGCAACTGGCAGCGTTACGATCTGGGCGGCGCCGCGAAGCTCAGCTTCGTCGAGGGCGTCGACTCCTACGTTCCCTACGCCGGTTCCCTCAAGGACGGTGTGGGCGGAACGCTCTACAAGGTCAAGTCCACGATGTGCAACTGCGGTGCCCTCTCGATCCCCGAGCTCCAGGAAAAGGCACGCCTGACCCTGGTAAGCTCGACCTCGATCGTCGAAGGCGGCGCCCACGACGTAGTCGTCAAGGATTCTCAGCAGAGCGTTTCCTATCGATAAGGTAAGAGCTGCATATCAAAGGTTGATTCCCAACCACGTTATTTAGATAAAGCGAGATGCCTGCAAGTCGCAGGCATCTCGCTTGTCGTATTTGCTATCATCAGTCAAGTTAACCTTAGGGTCGGTCGGCTTAGCTTTGTTTGCTACAAGTTCCGCACGCAAAGAAGAGCACTTAATGTGCTCTTCGTCTTGCGCAGGACTGTCCGCAGTAGCGAATAAAGCTAAGCCGACCGACCCCAGCTAAGATTAAAGGAGCTGATATGTGCGATTGCACAGATCATAAGGACGAGATCCCTGTCTACGACGCGCAGGCCATTGAGTCCCGGTGGATGAAGGCCTGGGAGGACTCCAACCTCTTTGCCGTCGACACCGACGACAGCAAGCCCAAGAAGTACGTGCTCGAGATGTTCCCGTATCCGTCGGGCGACCTGCACATGGGCCACGCGCGCAACTATACCATCGGCGATGCCATGGCCCGTCAGGCCCGCATGCGCGGCTACGACGTGCTGCACCCCATCGGCTTTGACGCCTTTGGCCTGCCCGCCGAGAACGCCGCCATCAAGCACAACACGCAGGCTGCCGCCTGGACGTATAAGAACATGGACCAGGCGCTCGCCACGATGAAGCGCATGGGCTTCTCCTACGATCTGGATCGCATGGTCAAGACCTGCAGCCCCGACTACTATCGCTGGGGCCAGTGGATCTTTGAGAAGATGTGGGAAAAGGGCCTGGTCTACCGTAAGAAGAACCCGGTCAACTGGTGCCCCACCTGCAAGACCGTTCTGGCCAACGAGCAGGTTACCGAGGGCAAGTGCTGGCGCTGTGGCACCGAGCCCGAGAAGCGCGACCTTGAGCAGTGGTACTTCAAGATCACCGAGTACTCCCAGGAGCTGCTTGACGACCTGGAGAAGCTCCCCGGCTGGCCCGAGCGCGTCAAGCAGATGCAGGCCAACTGGATCGGTCGCTCCGAGGGCGCCGAGGTCGACTTTACCCTGTGCGACCAGGATGGCGAGCCCATCGAGGGCGACGAGGGCAAGATTACCGTCTTCACCACGCGTGCCGATACCCTTTTTGGCGTCTCCTTCTTTGTCCTGGCTCCCGAGTACGCCGGCCTGCACGAGCTCGTCGAGGGCACGGAGTACGAGGAGGCCGTCACCAAGATCGTCGAGGACTCCAAGCATATCTCTGCCGTCGAGCGTGCCCAGGGCACCCTCGAGAAGCATGGTGCCTTCACGGGCCGCTATGTGGTAAACCCCGTCAACGGCGAGAAGGTCCCCGTGTGGGTTGCCGATTATGTCGTTGCCGACTACGGTACCGGTGCCGTCATGGCCGTTCCCTGTGGCGACCAGCGCGACTTTGAGTTTGCCCGTAAGTACGACCTGCCGATCGTGCCGATCATCCTGGACGATGACGATCGCGCTGCCGTCGAGGCCAGCGGCGAGACCATCGATACCTTCCATGCCGAGACCGTCGACTGGGATTGCGCCCACGCTGCCGAGGGCACGCTCGTCCAGTCTGGCAAGTACACCGGAATGCGCGGCGGCAAGCACTCCGAGGGCGAGGCTGCGATCGTGGCCGACCTCGAGGCCATGGGCTGCGGTCGTCGCAAGGTCGAGTTCCGTCTGCGCGACTGGCTCATCAGCCGTCAGCGCTATTGGGGCAACCCCATCCCGGCTATCCACTGCGAGCACTGCGGCATCGTGCCCGTGCCCGAGGATCAGCTGCCGGTGACGCTGCCCGAGAACCTGGACCTGGGCGCAGGTGAGACCCTCGCCGAGTGCAAAGAGTTCTATGAGACTACCTGCCCGGTCTGCGGCCGCCCGGCCAAGCGCGAGACCGATACCATGGACACCTTTACCTGCTCCAGCTGGTATTACCTGCGCTATACCGATCCGCACAACACTGAGCTGCCCTTCTCCCGTGAGGCTGCCGACCGTTGGATGCCCGTCGATAACTACATCGGCGGCATCGAGCACGCTATTTTGCACCTGCTCTACAGCCGCTTCTTTACCAAGGCACTGCGCGACCTGGGCCTGCTGAGCGTGGACGAGCCCTTCACCAACCTGCTGTGCCAGGGCATGGTCAAGGACGAGAACGGCGACACCATGTCCAAGTCCAAGGGCAACGTCGTGCCCCCGAGCTCGGTCATCGAGCCTTACGGTGCCGACACCATGCGTCTGGCGATCCTGTTTATCGCCCCGCCCGAGAAGGACTTCGACTGGGATCCCAAGGCCGTCGAGGGCGCCAACCGCTTCATCAAGCGCGCCTGGCGTATCGTTTGGCAGCTCGTCCAGTCCGGCGATGCCAACGTGGCCTTCGACAAGTCCGCGCTCGATGAGGTTGCGATGAAGCTCTATCGCGAGCGTCACCGCACCATCGCCAAGTGCACCGAGGACTTCGATCGCGGCCAGTTCAACACCGCCATCTCGGCCGTCATGGAGCTCGTCAACGCGGCGAGCGCCTACCTCAACGCCACCGAGGGTACCGCCCGCGACAAGGCGCTGTGCTACGGCGTGGCCAAGGACATCGTGAGCGTCCTTGCCCCCATCTGCCCGTTCTGGGCCGACGAGCTGTGGCACGAGGCGCTCGGCTGCGAGGGCAACGCCTATACCGCTGCCTGGCCCGAGTTCGACCTGGCCGAGTCCATCGAGGACACGGTGCAGATCGTGGTCCAGGTGCTCGGCAAGGTCCGCGGCCGCGTCGACGTTGCCCGCGATGCCTCCAATGAGGATATGCAGGCTGCCGCCGAGGCCGCCGTCGCCAAGTGGCTCGAGGGCAAGACAGTCGTCAAGGCCATCTGCGTGCCCGGCAAGCTGGTCAACCTGGTGGTCAAGTAAGCACTGCGCGCTTAACTGACGCATAAAAGACGAGGGGCGATCCGGTTGGGTCGTCCCTCGTTTTGCATGTATCTGCCTAGTTGCCTTCGGCCAATTGTCCTATTCTTATGGAGAAGCTGTGCGCACGCTGACCTGCAGGTTCGTACTGTGCTTGCACGTTTCCGCAGCTATTGGTATAGTTTGCTTGCAAATGAAGTTGTAATTGAAAGAAGTGGGGTTTCGGCCCCGCTTCTTTTTTGTATGGATGGAGGTGCCGCAATGGTCAAGACCAAGACCGAGCAGGCGATCATCGACGCGCTCGAGGCTGTCGCTCCCCAGCACGATATCGACATCGTCGACGTCGAGCTCGTGGGTGCCACCAAGGCCCCCTGCGTGCGCGTGCGTATCGAGGGTGCCGAGGGTCAGAGTCTTTCGCTCAACGACGTCACGGCCAACACCAAGTGGGTCGGCGATGTGATTGAGGAGCTCGACCCCATCTCTTCGAGCTATACGCTCGAGGTGTCGAGCCCGGGTATGGCGCGCCCGCTGCGCCGCCCGTGCGACTTTGCCCGCTTTGTGGGCGAGAACTGTGAGCTCACCTCCACCGCCACCGAGGGCCGTCGCAAGTACGCCGGCAAGATTGCCGCCGCCACCGAGACGAACGTGACCCTCGAGCTCGAGGGCGGCGAGTCCGTCACCCTCGATTTCTCTGATGTTAAAAAGTGCAAGTTGAAGCCCACCTACGACTTCAAGCCCGTGAAGGAAGGAAAGTAAGATGGCAGCTTCCGACATGATGTCCGCCCTGATGGAGCTTTGCCAGGAGAAGCACATCGACCAGCTCTACCTGATTGACCGCCTGGAGCAGTCGCTTGCCAAGAGCTATGCCGAGATCCTGCATCTTGAGTGGGGCGCCAAGGTGACCATCGACCGCACCACCGGCAAGATCTACGTCTACCGTCTGGAGCCGATTGACGATTCCATGGACGAGGAGGGCAACTTCACCGAGTTCGAGGAGATTGACGTCACCCCCAAGAACACGAGCCGCATCGCCGCCCAGCACGCCAAGGCCGAGATCAACGCCATCGTGCGCAACTCCGCCCGCGAGCAGATCTACGAGGAGTTCTCCGGCCGCATCGGTGACCTCATCAGCGGTACCGTGCTGCAGTCCACGCCCGACTTTACGATCGTCAAGATCCGCGAGGGCGTCGAGGCCGAGCTGCCACACTTCGATCAGCGTCGTTACGAGAACGAGCGCAACGAGCGTCCGATGGGCGAGCGCTACCTGCATAACCAGCACATCAAGGCCGTGATCATCGACGTTCGCGACCCTAACTCCAACCTGCAGCCGGTTCGCGGCGAGCACAGCCGTCCGCCGATTGTCATCTCCCGTACCCACCCCGAGCTCATGCGTCGTCTGTTTGAGCAGGAGGTGCCCGAGATCTATGAGGGCACCGTCCAGATCAAGTCGATCGCCCGCGAGCCCGGCCAGCGCTCCAAGGTCGCCGTCCACTCGCTCGACGACCGTCTGGATCCCGTGGGCGCCTGCGTCGGCCCCAAGGGCAGCCGTGTTCGCGCTGTCGTGGGCGAGCTCCGTGGCGAGCGCGTCGACGTCATCCTGTGGGATGCCGATCCTGCCGTCTACGTCGCCAACGCCCTGTCGCCCGCTAAGGTCACCCGCGTCCTCATCGACGAGGAGAAGGCCTACGCCGGCGTCATCGTGCCCGACGACCAGTTGTCCCTCGCCATCGGCAAGGAGGGCCAGAACGCCCGCCTCGCCGCGCGCCTGACCGGCTGGCACATCGACATCAAGTCCGAGACCCTTGCCGCCGACATCCTCAAGAACGTTCCCGTTCACGAGGAGCCCGCCGCCGACCTGATCGGTGACGAGGAGGACGAGGACGTCCGCCGCTGCGAGTACGTGTCCGAGGACGGCATCCAGTGCCGCAACCAGGCTCGTCCCGGCTCCCGTTTCTGCGGTGTCCATGACACCGACGCCTTCGATGATGCGGAGGACCTGATCTAGCGCGCGGTCGCGCCGGGCGGGTCCCGGCGCGTCTCCCACGCTCGTTCAGTCTCTAGGCACCCAAGGTGCCAGAAAGGGTAGGTGAAGTCATATGGCAAAAGTCCGTGTGTCCACCCTGGCCAAAGAGTTCGGCATGACCTCCAAGGAACTGATGGGTCATCTCGCCGATATGAAGATTCCCGCTAAGTCCGCTTCCTCCACCTTGGAGGACGCCTATGTCGCCATGGTCCGCAAGCAGCTCGCCTCGGTGATCGAGGCCCGCGCCCAGGAAGTCGAGGCCGCCAAGCAGGCCGAGGAGCAGGCAGCTGCCGCCGAGGAGGCCGCACGCGCTGCCGAGGCCGAGCGCGAGCGCATCGCCGCCGAGAAGGCCCGCGAGGAGGAGCGCCGCCAGTTTGCCGCAGCCCAGGCTGCCGAGGAGGCTGCCCGCGCCGAGGCCGAGGCCAAGAAGAAAGCCGAGCAGGAGCGCCTTGCCCGCGAGAAGGAGGAGGCTGCCCGCGAGGCCCAGCGCCGCGCCGTTCCCGCTTCCGACTCCGGTTCCCGCTTCCGTTCGCTGCTCGACCAGATCGCCGCACAGGAGACCGTGCTCAAGGAGAAGAAGGACGCCGAGGACAAGGCCAAGGCCGAGCGCGCCGCCGAGCGCGGTAACCGTCGTGGCGGCAACAACGACCGCCGCGGTGGCCGTCGTAACGATCGCAACGCCTCCGACAACAATTCCGATCGCAACGCCTCCGAGAGCCGTCCGCACAGCCATCGCACCAACGCCAGCAACAACGTCGCTGCCGGCATGGACTTCCCCAACCCCGATAAGCAGGGCAAGGGCAAGAAGCGCAAGGGCGGTCACAACAACGAAGAGGACCACTACAGCCGCATGGCTCGCGAGGCCGAGGAGTACAGCCGCGAGAAGGTGCTCGAGGAGGCTCGTGCTGCCGTCGAGGAGGCCTCTCGCGAGTCCACCGGTCGCCGCAAGAAGCGCAAGGAGAAGCGCGAGCGCGAGGCTGCCAAGGCTCAGGAGGAGCGCAAGATAGAGGAGGCGCTGGCCCAGGGCGTGAACCCCGAGGACCTCGACGCCATCAAGGTCTCCCAGGGCGTTACCGTCCAGGAGCTTGCCGAGGCGCTCGACGTTCCGGCCAACGACATCATCAAGCGCCTGTTCCTGCTGGGTACGCCGCTCACCATGACGCAGTCCATGTCCGACGACCTCGTTGAGCTCGTTGCCGACGACCTGGGCCGTCAGATCAAGATCATCACCCCCGAGGAGGAGAACACCTTCTCGTTCTATGACGATCCCGCCGACCTTAAGCCGCGCGCCCCGGTCGTCACCGTCATGGGCCACGTCGACCACGGCAAGACGTCGCTGCTCGACGCCATCCGTCACACCGGCGTTGCTGCCGGCGAGGCGGGCGGCATTACGCAGGCCATCGGCGCTTCGCAGGTCATGATCAACGACCGCAAGATCACCTTTATCGATACCCCGGGTCACGCCACCTTTACGGCTATGCGTGCCCGTGGCGCCAAGGTGACCGACATCGTCATCCTGATCGTCGCCGCTGACGACGGCGTCATGCCCCAGACGGTCGAGTCGATCAACCACGCCAAGGCCGCCGGCGTACCCATCGTCGTCGCCGTCAACAAGATCGATAAGCCGGGCGCCAACCCCGACCGTGTGCGTCAGGAGCTCACCGAGTACGGAGTCATCCCCGAGGAGTGGGGCGGACAGAACATGTTCGTCAACATCTCGGCCAAGCAGAAGATCGGTATCGACGAACTTCTGGAGACCGTGCTGCTCCAGGCCGACGTACTCGAGCTCAAGGCCAACCCGGACACCTTTGCCTCGGGCAACGTCCTCGAGGCCAAGCTCGACAAGGGCCGCGGATCGGTCGCTACCGTGCTCGTGACCCGCGGTACCCTGCACGTGGGCGATACGCTGGTCGCCGGCCTTACCTACGGCCGCGTCCGCGCCATGCTCGACCCCAAGGGCCGCGCCGTCACCGAGGCCGGTCCCTCCGACGCTGTCGAGATTTTGGGCCTGCAGTCCGTGCCCAACGCCGGTGACGAGTTCCGCGTGTTCGAGGACGAGCGCGAGGCACGCGCCCTGGCCGATGAACGTTCGCTCAAGGCCCGTATCGAGGAGCAGAGCCGCGTCAAGCACGTCACGCTCGAGAACCTCTTCGAGACCATCGCCGACGCCGAGGTCAAGGAGCTCAACCTGATCATCAAGGCCGACGTCCAGGGTTCCATCGAGGCTCTTCAGGACTCGCTCGACAAGATGGATCAGTCCGAGGTCCGCATCAACACGATCCACTCCGCTGTCGGTGCCATCAACGAGACCGACGTCGTCCTGGCCGACGCCTCCAACGCCATCATCATCGGCTTTGGCGTCCGTCCCGACGGTAAGGCCCGCTCCGCCGCCGAGCGCGAGGGCGTCGAGATCCGTTGCTACGACGTCATCTACAAGTGCCTCGAGGAGCTCGACGCCGCCCGTATCGGCATGCTCAAGCCCACCGAGGTCGAGGTCGCCACGGGTACCGCGACTGTCCTGGACACCTTCAAGGTGCCCAAAGTCGGTATCGCCGCCGGTGTCCGCGTCGAAGAGGGCGAGATCGCCGCGACCGATTCCGTGCGTCTGGTGCGCGACGGCATCGTGGTCTTCAACGGCAAGATCGCCTCGATGCGCCACTACAAGGACGAGGCCAAGAGCCTCAAGAGCGGTTCCGAAGGCGGCATTGGTCTGGAGAACTTCCAGGACATCAAGCCCGGCGACCAGATCGAGGGTTACCGCATCGACCAGGTTGCCCGTACCGAGTAGGGGGTAGCGCTATGAAGCAAACGCAGGCAACCCGCCGTCTGGGCGAGCAGCTTCGCGAGAAGCTCGGTTATATCCTGCTCTTTGAGGTTTCCGATCCGCGTCTCGACCTGGTTACTTTGACTGCGGTCGAGGTCGCGGTGGACCGTTCGTTCGCGCGTGTGTACGTGTCGTGCGATGCGAGCCGCTACGACGAGGTCATGGAGGCGCTCGCTAGCGCCAAGGGCCGTATTCGCAGCCTGTTGGCTCGCTCGCTCGATTGGCGTGTCACGCCCGAGCTCGATTTTCGCATCGATCGCTCGACCGATGAGGCCGAGCGCATCACGCGTGCGCTGGAAAACGTTCCCGCCACGCTTGCGATCGAAAAGGACGAGGACGGCTATCCGATAGCGGATGCCGCCCAGGAGGCAGCTTTAGATGACTAATTCCGCCGACCTCGCCTCGTGCGAGTCTGCAGATATTCAGCGACGCATCCTCGAGCTCATCGAGGGTGCGTCCTCCATTGCGATTTCGGGACATACTTCTCCCGATGGCGATGCCTTGGGCTCCGTATTGGGTCTGGGCCTTTCGCTCATGAAGTTTTTCCCCAACAAGGACATTGCGCTGCTGCTGGCAGACGATGACCCGGTTCCTCGCATTTACCGCTTTATGGAAGGCTCCGATCGCCTGGTGCCGGCATCTGCGTACGCCGGCAATCCTGACCTGTTCATCTCGGTGGACGTACCGGTCGTCGAGCGCCTCAATAATTCCGCCGAGGTGCTTCGTCGCTCCAAGCATGTGGTGTGCTTCGATCATCATCCGGCGCGCGAGGAGTTTGCCGAGCTGAGCCTGAGGCGCGTCGATGCCGCGGCCTGCGCCATGATCATCGACCGCTTTTTGGACAATTGCGGCATTGTCGCACGTGATGGCGTTGCGACCTGCCTGCTGTGTGGCTTGGTTACCGATACCGGCCGTTTTCAGTACCAAAACGCCGATGCCGCCGCGTTCCATGCGGCCTCGCGCCTGGTGGCGCACGGTGCCGATCCGGCGCGCGTTGCGCTCGAGGTCTACCAGAGCATGCGCGTTGAGTTTTTGCACCTCAAGTCCATTGTCATGGGTCGCATTAAGACGGTCGCGCATGGGCGCGTGGCGTATAGCTATGCCTACCAGAGCGACCTTGAGGCCTGCGGTGTCACCTCGGACGAGTGCGACGGCCTGGTCGATGTGGTGCGTTCGGTGAAGGGCGTCGAGGTCTGCATGTTCTTAAAGGGCATTGAGGGCGATACCAAGGTGCGTGGCAACCTGCGCTCCAAGGGCGACCTCGATGTGTCCGAGATTGCTGCCAACTTTGGCGGTGGCGGGCATCATGCCGCCGCCGGCTTTTCCAACAACGGAACAATTCGCGAGACGCTCGCCGTGGCACTTCCCATGCTGGCCGAGCTGGTGGGGGAGGATCCCGCTTCGGTGACCGTCGAGCTCTAACTTATTGGATGGTACATGGCTCGTCGAACGCCTTCTCAATTGAATATGCTGCTCGCCGTCGATAAGCCGGTGGGCTGCACGTCCCATGACGTGGTCTCGCAATGCCGACGCGCCCTCCATGAGCGGCGCGTCGGCCATGCCGGTACGCTCGATCCCATGGCATCGGGTGTCATGGTTGTGGGCGTGGGTCAGGCCACCCGTCTGCTGGGCATGCTCACGCTCGATACCAAAAGCTACGTCGCCGATATTTCGTTTGGCGCCGAGACGAATACCGATGATGCGGAGGGCGAGGCGGTCCGCACGGTGGCTGTTGCCAACGAGCTCCGCGATCCTGCCTATGCGCGTGAGCAATTGGCCTCCATGCTGGGTCCGCAGATGCAGGTGCCGCCGGCGTTTTCGGCTATCTCGGTCAATGGCGTTCGTGCCTACAAGTCTGCTCGCGAGGGCAATGCGGTGGACCTACCTCCGCGTCCCGTCGAGGTCTATGCCGCCGACCTGATCGCCGTGGGCGGCGAAGGTGATACGTGCGTGTGGACCGTGGCGTTCTCGGTGAGCAAGGGAACCTATATCCGAGCGCTCGCTCGCGACCTGGGCCGCGCCTGCGAGAGCGCCGCGCACATTTCCGCGCTGCGCCGCACGGCCTCCGGTATTGTTTCCGTTGGCGCCTGTCATGCGGTTGAGGAGCTTTCTCCCGAGTCCGCGGCGGGGTTTGCACTGGATCCCATTGCGGCCCTGGGCGCTACGCGTGTTGACTTGCCGGGCAATCTTGCCGACGACCTGCTCTGCGGCCGTCGCATTCCCGTTGAGCATGCGCTTGCCGATTTCTATGCCTCGAAGGCGCCGTTTGCGTTGGTGCTCGATGGGGGACTCAAGGCGCTCGCCCGTATTGAGGGTGGCCGCTTTGTCATGGAGCACGTATTTCCTCAGGCAATCGGCGGTGTTCGATGATGTTGTCCGCTCGCGAGCTCGCGCGTATTTTTTTCGTGGGCGGGTCGGACGAGGCTCGCATCGTTGCTGCCGATGCGTTTGATGAGTTCGAGCACCTGGGTGCCGCATCGATTGCCATCGGTGTGTTCGACGGCGTGCACCGTGGACACCAGGAGCTCATTACGGCGCTTGTCCGTGATGCCCGTGCCCATGGCTGTAAGGCGGTCGTGGTTACCTTCGATCCCGACCCGGACGTTGTGGTGAGCTCTTCGCCCGCTCAAAAATTGATGACGACGGCCGACCGTCTGCATGCCCTGGCTCAAACTGGGGTCGATGCGGTGGTGGCCGTTCCCTTTACGCCTGAGGTTGCGGCGCTTGACCATGTTGATTTTCTCTCGCTGGTGTCGCGTCTGGTCGACATTCGATCGATTCGCGTTGGCAGTGACTTTAGGCTGGGTCGTGGCGGTGCTTCTGGTGTTGCCGAGATGCGCGCCTGGGGTGCCGAGCACGGCGTTGACGTGTACGGTCACGACCTGCTTTGCGAGGGCGGTGAGGCCATTTGCGCCACCCGTATCCGTCATGAGCTCGGACAGGGCCATGTGGAGCTTGCTGCTGAGTTACTCGGCCGCCCGTATATGGTGCGTGGCGGTGTTATTCGCGGCCGTCACGAGGGTTCTGGCATGGGCTTTCCCACGGCAAACCTGCAGGTTCCCGACGGCATTCAGGTGCCTGCCGATGGCGTGTATGAGGGTCTGGTGCTGGTCGATGACACCGTGTGGCCCGCTGCCGTTAACGTCGGACTGCCGCCGACGTATGCCGACGATGCGGCATCTGCACATCTTGAGGCTAACTTAATTGGTTATACGGGCGACCTGTACGGCGCTTCCGTTTCGCTTGCGTTTACGCGCTGGCTGCGTCCCTCGCGTGTGTTCGATTCGCTGGATGAGTTGATCGCGACCGTCGAGGGTAATATCGAGGACATTCGTCATAACTTGGGTGAGCAGGGGGTGAGCATCCGTGATTAGTGATGAGGAAAAAGACCAGGTACGCGCTGCGTCCGACCTCGTTGCCATCGTGCAGGAAACGGTTGAGCTCAAGCCCCGCGGCCATGAGTTTTGGGGCTGCTGCCCCTTCCATGGCGAAAAGACGCCGTCCTTCCACATTATTCCCGCCACGCAGGTGTGGCATTGCTTTGGCTGCGGCGAGGGTGGCGACGTCTTCACCTATATCATGAAGCGCGAGAACCTGAGCTTTCCCGAGTCAATCCGTTATTTGGCCGATCGCGCAGGTATTGAGCTGCACGACACCGGAGATCGCCGCGAGCGCGGTACTAAGCGTGCCCGCATCTACGATCTGTGCGCCGAGACCGCCCAGTTCTACCACACCATGCTTATGCGCGGTAAGGACGGTCGTCCGCGCGAGTACTTTGCCAGCCGCGGCATGGGTGGCGACGTCTGCCGCCGCTACTACCTGGGCTTTGCACCAGGCCGTAACGCGCTGGTGTCGCACCTGTCCCAGGCGGGTTTTACCCCGCAGGAGATGATCGACGCCAATGTTGCCGTGAGCCGCGGGCGCGGGCAGCTTGCCGACCGCTTCTACGACCGTGTGATGTTCCCCATCTTTGACGAGCAGGGTCACAACATTGCCTTTGGCGGTCGCATTATGGGCGACGGCCAGCCTAAGTACCTCAACACCGCCGAGACGAGCGTGTTTCATAAAAAGCGAAACCTCTACGGTTTTAATTGGGCCAAGGAGTTTATCGTCGCGCAGGATACCGCCATCGTGGTGGAGGGCTATACCGATTGCATCGCCTGCTGGGAGGCGGGGATTAAAAACGTTGTCGCCACGCTGGGCACCGCGCTCACGGAGCATCATGTAAAGACGCTCACCCGCTTTGCCAAGCGCATCGTGTATATGTTCGATGGCGATGCCGCGGGCCAGAAGGCCGCCCGCCGCGCGATTCAGTTTATCGAGCAGGATTCGATGGACCTGCGCTGCGTGGTACTGCCCGACGGCAACGACCCTATGGAGTTTATTACGGCGCACGGCGGCCAGGAGCTGCAGGCGCGCATCGACGCGGCCGAGCCGCTCATGGACTTTGTCTACCGTTCGCTGCAGGAGTCGAGCGACATCACCACGCCGGGCGGTCGCGCCAAGGCGCTCGAGGATGCGCTGACGCTCATCTATCCGCTGCGCGATAGCTATATGATCGACACGTACTTTATCCAGATTGCCGACCTGCTGGGTTTGGATCTGGAGACCGTGCGCGCGAGCTCGGGCCGTGTGTTTCGCGATGTCGCCAAGCGCGAGGATGCGGAACGACGTCGTGAGCAGAACTATGAGCGCCAGCGGGCACAGGCTGAGCGGTCCGGTAGCGCGGGCGGTCGGGCGTCGGGTTCTCGCGATGCCGGTCGCGGTGCTTGGGCATCGGGCGCGACGCCGCCGGTGTCCGCGCCGGTCGAAGAAGAGCCGTACGACTACGTCCCGCTCGATGCCTACGATGCCGCGCCCGTGGAGGTTGTCGACGACCTGCCGCCGATCGATGTGCCTGATGGTATGGGCTCTGTTCCTGTGCCTGATGGTTCGGACGCACCGGCTACGGCGGCGCCGATGGTTCTTACCGATCTTGAACGCAAGTCCTTGGCGGGGGAGCGTGAACTGCTGACCATGCTCACGAGCTACCCCGACCTGTTCCGCACGTATGCCGATCGCATCTGCTCCATCGAGTGGGTTGACCCACGTCACGAGTCCATCGCATGGGCCGTTCTGGCAACGCCACCGGGAACCGATCCTGCAGCCTGCATGGATGCGGCGCGCTCGGTGTGTCCCGAGGCGGCAACGCTTGTGAGTGCCGGGCGCATCTCGGCGACGAGCAAGCACCCCACCGAGACGAACATCGTGTTTATGCTCGATACGCTTGAGCTCTACACCATCAAACGCCGCATGCGTGCCGCACAGGCCAAGCTGCGCCAGGACCGTTCGCTCGATGATGAGGCCCGTCGCGCGCTAACCATGCAGGCCGCGCAGGATTCGCAGCGTCAGCGCGAACTGCAAAAGTCAATCGGCGGCGTGGCGGATCCGTTCCGTTTGATTGGCCTGGAGGCCGCAGGCACCGAACAAGCCTAGATGTTGTGGTCAACCAGCGTATTCTCGCCTATATCCAGCCCTCTTTTTGGGTATAGACGTCAATGTGTGTGCTAAAGTATTGAGTCCTGTGGACTATGAAGGGAGAATCTGTGCCAAAAAAGACTGAGAGCACGGGTACTGGGCTGGAATCCTACGTTGCAAAGCTTATGGGCAACGGCTCAAACAGGACTTCGGTAACCGAGGACGAGATTCAGGTCGCCCTGAAGGATATCGATGTTTCTGACGAGCAGCTCACCGCGGTGTATTCCGCGCTGCGCAACAGCGGCATCCAGATTATCTCCGCGAGCGGTAACGACGACGCCCCCATGGACGTCGACGATGACGATAACGATACCGATACCGACGATTTCGATGACGACGACGAGCACGATTCCGGCTCGCTCGACGATCACGAGCTCAAGATGGCCCGTCAGGCCGACGCCGAGATGGGTTCTTCCAAGAGCAAGAAGAAGCGCACCGTGCGCACGTCCCGTTCACGCTCCCGCGTGCGCGGCATCGATGCCTCCACGGTGATGCTGACCGGCGACCCGGTCCGTATGTACCTCAAGGAGATCGGCAAGGTCGACCTGCTGACCGCCTCCGAAGAGGTCGATCTGGCCATGAAGATTGAGGCCGGTCTTGAGGCCACCGAGAAGCTCGAGGCTGCCGAGGCAGGCGAGCTCGAGCTCACGCGTACCGAAATGCGTCGTCTTACGCGCATTGAGAACGTGGGTCTCGAAGCCAAGCAGGCACTCATCAGCGCAAACCTGCGTCTGGTCGTCTCCATCGCCAAGCGCTATGTCGGTCGCGGCATGCTGTTCCTGGACCTTATTCAGGAGGGCAACCTCGGTCTGATCCGCGCCGTCGAGAAGTTCGACTACCAGAAGGGCTTTAAGTTCTCCACGTACGCCACGTGGTGGATCCGTCAGGCTATTACGCGCGCTATCGCCGACCAGGCCCGTACCATCCGTATTCCCGTGCATATGGTCGAGACCATCAACAAACTCGTCCGCGTGCAGCGCCAGCTTCTTCAGGACCTTGGTCGCGACCCGACCCCCGAGGAGATCGGTGCCGAGATGGACATGAGCGCCGACCGCGTCCGCGAGATCCAGAAGATCTCGCAGGAGCCTGTGTCGCTCGAGACCCCCATCGGCGAGGAAGAGGATTCCCAGCTGGGCGACTTCATCGAGGACTCCCAGGCCATCGTTCCGCCCGATGCGGCCAGCTTCTCCATGCTGCAGGAGCAGCTCACCCAGGTGCTCGATTCGCTTGCCGATCGTGAGCGCAAGGTTATCGAGCTGCGCTTTGGCCTTGTCGACGGACATCCCCGTACGCTCGAGGAAGTCGGCCGCGAGTTTGGCGTCACGCGCGAGCGCATCCGCCAGATCGAGTCCAAGACCCTGGCCAAGCTCCGCCACCCGAGCCGCAGCAGCAAGCTCAAGGACTATATCGAAAGCTAGTCAAGCAAGAGGCGCCCTCAAGCACATTCGCTTGGGGGCGCTTTCATGTAGTCGTTGGGGACGTTCTTGAATGACTAGTCGTTTAAGAACGTCCCCAATGACTGGATCGGAAAATTTCTTAAAAAAGTTCTTGCCCTGAGCTGATTCGTCCGTATAATAAACTTCGTTGCTTGAGAGCACGCACCTATTCCTCGGTAGCTCAATGGTAGAGCACGCGGCTGTTAACCGCGCTGTTGTAGGTTCGAGTCCTACCCGGGGAGCCAGGTTGTAAAACCCGTCGCTTATGCGGCGGGTTTTTTCTTGCCGCGATCGCCTGGCTCGAACGTTACCGTATCAACATTTCGTGTCGAGGATGTAATCCCGAGGCCCGCCACCTCAACATGGCGCGGTCGTTGTAGAATATCCAATGATTGCTCCCACGAGATGGTGCCGCGAGCACCAGATAAGGAGATTCTTGTGTCTGAGACCATTAACGGCAGCCTGAGCGTCTCGAACGACGTTATTGCCGATATTGCCGGTTATGCCGCGATGACGTGCTATGGCGTCGTCGGTATGGCCGAACAGCTCCAGGGCGCCGAGAGCGTGCGCCTGCTTGCCGGTCAGCGCCTCCGCAAGGGCGTGCTTGTCTCCGCCGACGAGAACGGCCTTACGGTCGATCTTCACGTCGTGCTCGAGAACGGCGTCAACATGAAGTCCGTCTGCCACAATCTTTCGAGCTCCGTTGCCTTTACCCTGCAGGAGATCGCCCAGATCGATCCCGCCAGCCTTAAGATCGGCATCCATATCGACGCGCTCAAGAGCCGTCTGAACTAGCATCCGAAAACGGAGATTCAAATACCCATGATTGCAAAGACCATTCGCACCTGTTTTCCGATCGCTGCGGCTGCCGTTTCCGACAAGGCCGAGGAGATCAACAAGCTCAACGTCTTCCCCGTACCCGACGGCGACACCGGCACCAACATGTCGCTCACGCTCGCCTCGGTGACCAAGGAGCTTTCCGCCCTTCCCGCCGATGCCGATATGGAGGCCATCGCCGGCGCCATCACCCACGGCTCCCTGATGGGTGCCCGCGGTAACTCCGGAGTCATCACCTCGCAGATTCTGCGCGGCGTGGCCGAGGGTCTTGTCTCTGCCGACGAGCCTATTACGTCCGCCAACATTGCCTTCGCCTTCCGTCGTGCCGTCAAGGTTGCCTTCCAGGCTGTCCGCAAGCCCATCGAGGGCACGATCCTCACGGTCCTGCGCGATGTCTCGACCAAGGCCGATGAGTGCGAGAAGAAGAAGTTCTCGGCCGAGGATGCGCTCGATGCTATCGTCGTCGAGGCGTACCAGTCCGTCGCCCGCACGCCCGACCTGCTGCCCGTTCTGAAGGAGAACGGCGTGGTCGACTCCGGCGCCTTTGGCTTCGCCATCTTCCTTGAGAACTTTGTGGCTGCAGCACTTGGCCGCAGCACCGTTGTCGAGGATTTCTCCGCCACGTTTGATTCCGCTGTCTCTGCCCGCGACGCGGCCCTTGGTCGCGTTGAGATCGAGGCCAACGACGATTGGGAGGGCTCGGAGTTCCGCTACTGCAACGAGTTCCTGTTTAAGGCCGACGCCCCGTTTGACGAGGACGAGTGCCTTAAGTTCCTGGGTTCCATGGGCGACTGCGAGCTTCTCGTGGGCGCCTATCCCGACTACAAGATCCATGTGCACTCCAACACCCCCAACCTGGTGCTCGAGCACATGCTGCAGCTCGGTCAGATCTATGAGGTCTTTATCCACAACATGGAGATGGAGGCCCACGACCGTACCGCCAAGATCCACGAGGATCAGGAAAAGGCCGCCGAGCCCGCCAAGGCGCTGGGCTTTGTCGCCGTTGCCGCCGGTTCCGGCGAGGCCGACATCCTCAAGTCCCTCGGCGTCGACGTGATCGTGTCCGGTGGCCAGACTATGAATCCCTCGACCGCCGACCTGCTGGGCGCGGTGGACCAGGTCAACGCGACCTCGGTCATCATCCTGCCCAACAACGGCAACATCCGCATGGCCGCTGAGGCTGCTGCTTCAGCCTGCACCGACAAGAAGGTCGCCGTCGTTCCCACCAAGACCGTCCCGCAGGCCTTCTCCGCGCTGTTCGCGGTCCTGCCCGATTCCGAGCTCGAGGATGCCGTCGCCGCCATGGTCGACGCCATCAGCGAGGTCCGCGATGGCGAGGTCACCCGCGCCGTGCGCGACTCCAGTGCCTCTGACGGTTCTCCGATTCACTCCGGTGACGTCATGGGTATCATCGCCGGCTCCATCGACGTGGTCGGTTCCGACGTGAAGCAGGTCACGCTCGACTGCATCAACCGCATGCAGGAGGAAGAGGAGGGCGACGCGCTGACGATTCTGGCCGGCGAGGAGCTGTCCGATGAGGCCTTCCAGGAGATCGTCGACGCTATCGAGGAGGCTCAGCCCGATCTGGAGATTGACGCCCATCGTGGCGAGCAGCCGCTCTATCCCGTGATCTTCTCGATCGAGTAGGCAACTGCCCATGTCCGAGCTGTGCTCCGTGCCGCGCGTCTCGGAGCGCTTTGCCCAGAGCAATGCGCTCGACGAGGATATCGCGCGACTCAAATATGTTTCGGGTAAACGTGAGGAGGCCCTTCGCCGTCTGGGAATTCGGACGGTGGGGGACCTCCTTCTCCATATCCCTCATCGATACCTCGACTTTACCCGTTCTTGGTCTATCGAGATGGCGCCCATCGGTACCGTGTGCACCATCATCGCCACGGTCGACCGTATCGTCCAAAAGCAGCCGCGTCCGCGCATGCAGGTGACCGAGGTCTCGCTTGTTGACGAGACGGGCGTGCTGCAGGTCGCCTTTTTCCGCCAGCCCTGGATTGCCCAGCAGCTTAAGCAGGGCGACCGCCTGGCCGTGATGGGCAAGGTCGAGTTTGCCTACGGCTTTAAGCAGATGGCCTCGCCGCACTTTGAAAAGCTCGAGGACGGGCGTGCCGCAGGCACCATCCTGCCGGTCCATTACGTGAGTGATGGCGTGAGCCAGGCGTGGATGCGCCGCATCGTAAGCGGCGCGCTCGAGGTCGTCGGCAATCCGTTCGACCCGATTCCCGCACGCTTGCGCGTTAAACGTCGCCTGATGAGCAATGCTCGTGCGCTTCGATCGATCCACTTTCCCTCGAGCATGGCTGAGCGCGACATCGCACGCCGGCGTCTTGCCTACGAGGAGTGCCTCTACCTGCAGCTGGCGCTGCGTCTGCGCAACGACGGCGGCCTGGTCGATGTGGTGCCCTATGCCCACACTGCGGGCGAGCATCTGGGCGCGCTTAAACAGGCCCTTCCGTTTTCGCTGAGCGACGAGCAGGAGGCCGCATTCCAAGACATCCTGCATGACATGTGCGATGGCGGGCGCGTGATGAACCGTCTGCTGCTGGGCGATGTCGGTACCGGTAAGACCGCCGTTGCCGCCTGCGCGCTGGCTGTGGCTGCCGATAGCGGCACGCAGGCCTGCGTTATGGCGCCCACGGGCGTGCTGGCGCGCCAATATGCCGATAAGACCGGCCCTCTGCTCTCGCAGGCCGGCATGTCCTGGGCACTTCTGACGGGTGCCACGCCGGCCGCAGAGCGCGAGCGCATCCATGCACAGCTGGAATCGGGCGAGCTTGACGTGCTCTTTGGCACCCACGCGGTTCTTTCGGATAACGTTGCGTTCAAGCATCTGTCGCTCGTGGTCATCGATGAACAGCACCGGTTTGGTGTGGGCCAACGCAACGCCCTGCGCGCGAAGGGGCCGGGTGCCGATCTGCTCGTTATGACGGCGACGCCCATCCCGCGTACGCTGGCGCTTTCGGTCTACGGCGATCTGGATACGAGCATCATTCGCCATCGGCCCGTCCCTGGTGCTGGCGTGACGACACGCGTGCTCACCGAGTCGAGCCGTGACCTCGCCTATGGCGCCATCCGCGAGGCGCATGAAAAGGGTCAGCAGGCCTACGTGATTTGTCCGCTCGTGGAGCCGAGTGACTCGGCCGATGAGCTGGAAGACGTGCCCGGTATTGCTCGCGACGACGAGGGCCGCGTAACCGTCCCCGTGCCGCTGCACGATACGGCAACCGAGCTCGACCGACTGCGTCTTGCGTTGCCGGGGCTTACCGTCGAGCGCCTTCACGGCCGCATGCCGGCGGGGGAGAAGGACCAGGTTATCGATGCCTTCAAGCGTGGCGAGATTGACGTGCTCGTCTCGACTACGGTGGTCGAGGTGGGCGTCGACGTGCCTAACGCCACCGTCATGGTCATCGAGAACGGCGAGCGCTTTGGATTGGCTGCCCTGCACCAGCTGCGCGGCCGCGTGGGCCGTGGCAGTGTGTCGGGCACGTGCCTGGTCATGACGCACTCCAAGGGCAACGGCGGCGCATCGGCGGCACAAGACCGTCTCCAGTCGCTCGAAAAGACCTCGGACGGCTTTACGCTCGCCCAGATGGACCTGCGCCTGCGCCATGAAGGCGAGATCCTGGGTTATCGCCAGCATGGTGGTGTGACCCTGCGCTTTGTCGACCTGGACGCCGACGAGGAGCTGATCGAGTGGGCCCATTTGGACGCGGTCGAGCTCTTGCGGTATGCTTGCAACCTTGACTCTGTGGCGACGCGTCCCTTGCGCGACGCGGTCGCCATGCGTTATCGACATATCTTTAAGGAGGTCAGCGGAGGATGAGAATCATCGGCGGCGAATGGCGCGGTCGTAAGATCGAGGAGCCCCGTGGTCGCGATGTCACCCGCCCCACGACTGATCGCGTGCGCGAGGCGTGCGCATCTATGGTCATGTCGGCATTCGATTTCGATTTGGACGAGGTTCGTGTGTTGGACGCCTTTGGCGGCTCCGGTGCCTTAGGGTTAGAGATGCTCTCTCGTGGGGCCCGCTCGCTCACGACGTTTGAGATCGATCGCAACGCCGCGCGGCTCATTACCAAGAATATCGAGTCGCTCTGCCATGACCGTGCGCGTTGGCGCGTGGTCACGGGCGACATGCTGACGAGTGCCTCACGCGGTCGTGTACCGGGCGGCCCCTTTGATCTGGTCCTGCTCGACCCGCCCTATGCTTTTGGTGCCGAGCCGGTCGAGGAACTGCTGCAGAATCTGGCCCAGCAGGGTCTGCTTGCGTCTGGCGCTTACGCCCTGTTTGAGCATGCCGCCGCCGATGCGGGCGCGCATCCGGCAGACTTTGAGACTGTACGTGAGAAGCGCTACGGCATTACCTCGGTCGACCTGCTCCGTTGGGTCGGCGATGACGATGGTGAGGGCGATAGCGCCGGCACCGATGCTGACAACAATGATGCCACGACGTTTCAGGAGGACGCCCATGAATGACACCATCAACCGCGTGATCGTCCCGGGCACCTTCGATCCCATCACGTTTGGCCATATCGATGTGATCCGCCGCGCCCGCCGCATCTTTCCCAGTGTGATCGTCGCTGTTGCAGAGTCGCAGGGTAAAAACGGTGTGGGCACCACGTTTATGCTCGATGAGCGCGTGGCGCTGGCCCGCGAGGCGCTCGGTGATATCGACGGCGTCGAAGTCCTGCCCTTTACCGGCCTCTTGGTCGACTTCGCTCGTGAGCAGGGGGCGGGGGCCGTGGTCAAGGGCCTGCGCGCCATGACCGACTTTGAGTATGAGCTGCAGCAGGCCGACCTCAATTATCGCTTGGATAGCGAGCTGGAGTCCATCTTTGTCATGAGTGCTCCGCAGTACGGTTACATCTCGAGCTCGGTCGTTCGCCAGATCGCCTCGCTCGGCAGCGATGTATCGACGTTTGTGCCGCCCAACGTGGTCGAAGCGCTCAGACATCGCTTTTCGTGACGTTTTTTATTGCCTGGTGGCATGTGGTAAACTAGCACGATGATATGTTACCTATGAAAGGAGACCGGATGCCGGGCGAGAATTTTCCTGGCGATAGGATCGTCAGCTTGGTCGATGAGCTCGAAGGGCTGATCGAGGAAGCCAAGCCGCCTTTCGGCAAGAACGCTCAGTTCAAGGTCATCGACGCCGACGTGTTCTTCAACATCCTCGACGAGATCCGCATGAGCTATCCTGAGGAGTGGCAGAAGTCCCGCCGTATCCTTAAGGAGCGCGAGGAGCTTATGGCTTCCGCCGCCGCCCAGGCCGATTCCATCATCGCCGACGCTCAGCAGCAGGCCCTCACCATTGCCGGTGAGCAGGAGATCGTCCGCCTTGCGCAGCAGCAGGCCGACGACATCCGCGATCGTGCCCAGCAGTACGAGCGGGAGACGCGTTATGCTGCCGAGGACTACGCAGAGCAGGTCTTTACGCACCTGGAGGAGAACCTCAAGAGCCTGACCGGCACCGTTACCCGTTGCCGTCAGCAGCTCAACGAGGGTGCCGCCCAACAGAATGGTCAGTGGTAATGGCTGAGTTCCCGAGCGTTACCGTCGATCTTTCCGAGCAGCTCGAGTTTCCTGGAGATTCGTATCCGCTGACCGGTAAGGTCGATGTCGCCACCTACACGGTGGGCGAGAAGGAGTACCAGCTTCAGGACGGCATCGACTACGACGTTGTCTTTACCAATGCCGGTACCGGTGTCTTGCTCACGGGCATGGTCCGTGCGCACGCCACCGGCGAGTGCGACCGTTGCCTGGAGCCCGCCTCGTTTGATATCGCCGGCGAGATCGAGGAGTTCTACCTCTTTGAGGAGCCCGAGGATCCCGAGGCCTACGAGGATGGCTACGAGCTCCTGGGTGAGGACCGCATCGTCGATCTGGGCGAGCCCATCAACGACGCGGTCGTTATGGACACGCCGTTTGTGGTGCTTTGCAAGCCCGATTGTCGCGGTTTGTGCCCCACTTGCGGTTGCAACCTCAACGTCGAGCAATGCGATTGCGCCGCCCAGGCAGAGGCAGAATGGGCCGCTGCCACGGAAAATCCATTTGCAGCATTGAAGAATCTCAAGCTCGATGAGTAAAACTGTGGTAGTATCGTTACTTGCGCGTAATCGCCACACTGGATAGTTCATAAGGAAGGTCACTATGCCCGTACCTAAACAAAAGCAGGGTCGTATCCGCACTCACACCCGTCGTTCCGCCAACATGAAGATCTCGGCTGCGGCTCAGTCCACGTGCCCCCGTTGCGGCGCTGTCAAGCTCCCGCACCACGTGTGCCCCAGCTGCGGTTTCTACAAGGACCGCGAGGTTATCGTTACCGAGTAACGGTATACTCTGGATGCGATGCCGTTCCAAATGGAACCACAATGGCCGGCTCAATGAGTCGGCCATTTTTGTATAAGGAGCATGTATATGAGTAACGTTCGCGTTTGTGTAGACGTTGTGGGCGGAGACGAGAAACCTCAGGTCGTTCTCGATGGTATCGAGGCTGCGCTTGCCGCCGATCCCGATATCGAGGTCTTGGCAGCTGGCCCCGCCGAAATCGTCAATCCCTTTGCCGCCTCCCATGCGCGCGTCGAGGCCCTGGAGGCACCCGACGTTATCGCCATGGATGACGATCCCATTCGCGCCGTGATGACCAAGCGTAAGTCGTCGATCGTGCTTTCTTGCCGCGCCATTAAGAAGGGCAACGCGGATGCGTTCTTCTCCGCCGGCTCGACCGGTGCCATGACCGCCGCTGCCACCGCCTACGTGACGCCGTTTAGGTATCAGGCCGAAGGCAAGAAGCAGCCGGTGCGTCCGTGCCTCACCAATGCGTTGCCCAATCGCGCCGGCGGTCTGACGGTGCTGTGCGACATGGGTGCCAACCCCGATGTGGAGGTCGATGACATGGTGCGTTTTGCTCAGATGGGTAGCGCCTATGCCCGCGTCGTCCTGGGCATCGAGCATCCCCGCGTGGGCCTGCTTGCCAACGGCACCGAGGACGAGAAGGGCTCCAACTTTACCAAGGCCTGCTTCCCGGCCATGAAAGCCGCCGTTCCCGGCTTTGTTGGTAACTGCGAGGGCACCGATCTTACGTCGGGCAATTTTGACGTCGTGGTCGCCGACGGCATGTCGGGCAACATCGCGCTCAAGGCCACCGAGGGCGCTGCCAAGTTTTTGCTGCAGGAACTCAAGGGTGCCTTTATGGCCTCGCTCGGCACCAAGATCGCCGCGCTGCTCATTAAAAAGCAGATGCGCGAGATTAAAGCCAAGCTTTCGGGCGACGCCAAGGGCGGCGCGATTCTTTTGGGCCTGCGCGGCGTGGTCCTGATCGGCCATGGTGCCACCTCGGTCGAGGCTGTTAAAAACGGTACGCTTGCGGCGGCCGAAGCCGTGCGCGCCGGGCTGGTCGAGAATGTCGCCAACTCTATGGACGGTATCGTTTTATAAGAGCGAGTTAGAGTGCTGTTATGTGCTTCGCGGCGCACGTCGTGGGGTAGAATCAGAACCGTGTCTTGGTACCGCCCGGGCGGTACCATTCTTTTGGTATTCATGCACTATGAGAGGAAGCGCTATGGACCGCTCCGAAATCTTCGACAAGATCGCCGAGGTCGCTGCTGACGTTCTGGGCGTCGATGTTGCCGAAATTAGCGATGAGACCACCTTTGACGACCTCGATGCCAACTCGCTCGAGCGCCTGCAGCTGGTTACGGCTATCGAGGACGAGTTCAACCTCGAGATCGATGACGAGACCCTTCTCTCGCTCAACTCTGTCGCCGACGCCGTCGACGCTATCGAAGCTGCCAAGGAGGCCTAAGTCTTGGCTTTATCCGACCGACTTACGCGCGCCCAGGAAATCTTGGGCCACGAGTTCAACAATAAGGTGCTGCTGCGCGCGGCGCTTACGCATCCCTCGGCAGTCGAGGGCCAGCCGGTTTCTGCCAGCTATGAGCGCCTTGAGTTCTTGGGCGATTCCATTTTGGGCGCTGTGGTCGCACGCTCCCTGTTTGAGTCCTATCCGGAGTTTGACGAGGGCAAGCTCACACGCCTGAAGGTGTCGCTTGTCTCGGGCGCTACGCTGTCCGAGGTTTCTCACGAGCTGGGCATCGACGACATCATCATCTTTGGTGCCTCCGAGACCGGTACCGGTGCGCGCGGCCTGCATTCGGCCCTCGAGAACGTCTACGAGTCGCTCGTGGGCGCACTGTACCTGGATGCCGGCTGGGATGCCGCAGCGGAGTTTATCCATCGTACGCTTAAGCCGCATTTGGCTTCCGAGCGTGCCGAGCATCCTGCAAACCCCAAGTCGTTTTTGCAGGAGTGCGTGCAAGCCGACGGTCACGAACCCCCGGCGTATAAGCTCGTTGGCTCCGAGGGCCCGGCGCATGCGCCCACCTTTACCGCCGTGGTTTTGATCGATGGTATTCGCCAGGGTCGCGGCTCCGGCTCCTCAAAGAAGGAAGCCGAGGGAGCCGCCGCGCTCGAAGCGCTCGACCGCATGGGTTACACCACCAACGGCGTGATTCTGAACAAGAAGCACGTGTAAGCGAGGAACCGTGTATCTCAAGTCCCTCACGCTCAAAGGGTTCAAGTCGTTTGCCGACCGCGCCCATATGACGTTTGAGCCGGGCCTGACCGTCATCGTCGGTCCCAACGGCTCGGGAAAATCGAACATCTCTGACTCGATTCTGTGGGTCCTGGGCGAGCAGAGCGCCAAGCAGCTGCGCGGCCAGGCCATGGAGGACGTCATCTTCTCGGGCTCGTCAGCGCGCAAGCCGGTGGGTGTCGCCGAGGTCACGCTGGTGCTCGATAACTCGGACCATATGCTGCCCGTCGATTTTGACGAGGTCGCCATCACCCGTCGCATGTATCGCTCGGGCGAAAGCGAGTACCTCATCAACTCGAGTCCGTGCCGCCTGATGGACATTCAGGACATCCTGCACGATTCGGGCCTGGGCAAGGATACGCATTCCATCATCAGCCAGGGCAAGCTCGACGCCATTTTGCAGAGCCGCCCCGAGGAGCGCCGCGCCCTCATCGAGGAGGCCGCCGGCATCTCCAAGCACAAGCGCCGCAAGGAGCGTGCGCTCAAAAAGATTAAGTCGATGGACGAGCACCTGACGCGTGCCCGCGACATCAATAAGGAAATCGCCCGTCAGCTGCGACCGCTGGAGCGTCAGGTCGATCGTGCGCGCAAGTACAAAGAGTTGTCCTCGCGCGCGAACGAGCTTACGCAGATGCTGGCCGTCGATGAGCTGCGTTCGCTGCAGTCGCAGTGGAACGACCTGGAGAGCCGCTCCAAGGAGGGCGCGGCCGAGCTTGAGCTTGCGCAGTACCGCTTGGGCGAAAAGGAGCGCGAGCTCGAGAAGCTCCAGGTCATGCTCGAGGAAAAGGGCCTGTTTGTGGGCGACCTGGGCGAGCAACGCCGCCATATGCAAGATGTGGTCGGCCGCATTAACTCCGACATGCGCCTGCTCGAAGAAAAGGGCCACAACATGGTGTCGCGCCTGTCTGACATGCGCGGTCAGATTTCGAGCTCCGAGCATCAGCGTCGTCGCGTGGTCGAGGAGCTCGAGGACGCGCGTGCGCAGCTTGAGGAAGTGACCGGTGCGCATATGCAGGCCCAGGAGGACGTTGACGCCGCTGGTCCTGCCGCCGCCGAGCTCCACGAGCGGCGCGTGGCGCTCGACAATCAGATTTCGAAGCTCACGCGTGAACAACGCGATGTGCAGCGCGTAGCCGATAACGCCGCGCTCGAGCTCGCCAAGGTGAAGGATTCCTTGAGCAATGCCGAGGTCGAGGACAACATGTATGCCTCGCGCCTGGAGCAGATCGATGAACAGCTCGAGGAGGTCACGGCCTCGCTCGAGAGCCGTCGCGACCGCGCCGAGGAGCTTGAGGGCGCTCTTGAGGAGGCGCGCCAGGCCCAGGTCGATGCGCGTGAGGCCACCGAGGTCGCCCGTGCGGCCCTGAAGGACTTGCGTAATCGTGAGAGCGAGGCGCGCAACAAGTTATCCGAGGTGCGCTCGGAGCTTGCCAGCCAAAAGAAGCTTGATGCGCGCATGGCCGACAGCTCGCCGCTCGTGAGCCGTCTGGTGGGTGCGCTGGGCGATGACGTAACGGGTCGCCTGGGCGATGTGCTCGAAGCCCCTCGCGAGCTTGAGGGCCTGGTTGAGCTATTGCTCGCCGGCGATATCGATGCGCTGCTGTTCGACGATACGTCTGCGCTTGAGCGTGCCGGTCGTGCGGCTCTGGACCAGAAGAAGGCCTCGGGCGAGGCACTGCTGGTGGCGCGCGGCGTGAGCGGCTCTACCGCCGCTGAGGGCGCCTCCGGTACCCGTCTGGTTGATCGTCTGTCCGTGCGCGCAGGCTACGGTCCCGTCGTCGAGGCGCTGCTCGGCGGCTATTACGTCGTTGACGATCTTGCTGCCGCGCTGTCGGCGCCGGTCGTTGAAGGCGTGACTTACGTGACCCCCGATGGCGCCCGCGTCGCCTGCGGCGGCCTGGTGCGCGTGGGGCTTGATGCCGGCGAGGCTTTGGGTGCCTTGGAGCGCAAGCGCCGCATCCGTGAGCTCGAGGGCCTGGAACCCGATCTGGCTGCCATCTTTGAGCATGCTTCGGACCAAGTCGTTGAGGCCAACGCTGCCGTCGAGGAGGCCCGTGCCGCCGAGGGCGATGCCGCCGGTGAGATCGCCCGTCTTGAGGGCGAGCGCCGCTCGCTGCTCTCCGAGATCGGCCGCCTGGAGCAAAGCGCCAACAATGCCGAGGTCGAGCACGTGCGCATCTCCAAGCGCCGCGAGCAGGCTGCCGAGGCCGTTCGTGCCGCGCGCCCGCGCGTTGACGAGCTCACCCGTTCGCGTGACGAGGCGCGTGCACAGGCAAGCGACCTGGGTCTCCAGATTGCCGAGGCCAACGATGAGCTCGATCGCGTTCGCCGTGACGATTCCGAGGCCGCCGGTAAGCTCGCCGATGCCAAGGTGCGCCTGGCCCAGACGAGCGAGCGCCTGCGTTCGCTGAAGGGCCGCGTGCCCGACCTTGAGCATCGTCTTGAGGGCATCGACCGTCGTATCCGCGGAACACGCCAGGCTTCGCGCTCGCTCGAGCTGCTGCGCCTGCGCGTCGACCCCATGCACGAACGCTATTCTGCCCTGTTGGAACGCGCGTCGGATTGGGCAGCGCGCCTGCGTGACCAGGCCTCTCTGGAGGAGGCGGACTCCGCTTCGCTCAAGAAGACCATCGAGGATGCCAAGGCAGAGGTTGCCCGCGCTAAGGAGCGAGTCGATACCGCCTCCGCCGCGCAAAACGAGTTCAAGGTCGCGCGTGGCAAGCTCGAGGTACAGGTAGAGGCCGCCATTAAGGCCATTACCGCCGATGGCACCACGGTACTCGAGGAAGCGCTCATGCTTCCGGCGCCCACGGACCGCGATGCCGCCGAGCGCGAACTCAACCAGCTTGTGCGCCAGATCAACAACCTTGGTCCCGTTAACCAAGTTGCCATGGAGGAGTACGAGCAGCTCAAGCGTCGCGCCGACTACATCGAGGAGCAGCTGGCCGATCTGGAGAGCGCGCGCAAGGCGCTCACCAAGATCACGGTGGCCATTGATCGCAAGATGCGCAAAGCCTTCCTGGTGACGTTTGAGAAGGTCGACGCGAACTTCCGCGAGATCTTCGCTATGCTCTTCCCGGGCGGCCAGGCTCATCTGGAGATGACCGATCACGAGCATCCTGCCGAGACGGGTATCGAGGTCGTGGCGCAGCCGCGCGGCAAGCGCATCACCAAGATGATGCTCATGTCGGGCGGCGAGAAGAGTCTGACGGCGCTCGCCCTGCTCTTTGCCGTGTATCGCACGCGCACGGTGCCGTTCTATGTGCTGGACGAGGTCGAGGCGGCGCTCGATGACGCCAACCTGTCCAAGCTCATCGGCGCGCTCGATGTGTTGCGTTCCGATACGCAGCTCTTGGTTATCTCGCATCAGCGCCGTACTATGGAGGACGCTGACGTCCTCTATGGCGTCTCGATGCAAGCCGACGGCGTCAGTCGCGTCGTCTCTCAAAAACTCGATCGCGAAACCGGAAAGGTCGTGAATGCATAATGGGATTCTTCGATGCTCTCTCGCGCGGACTTGAGCGCAGCCGCGAGGCCCTCAACGAGGTCTTCTACTTTGGCGGCGAGGTCGACGAGGATTTTTGGGAGGACCTGGAGGACACCCTCGTCATGGGTGACATGGGCGCCGAGGTCGCTATCAAGGTCTCCGATGACCTGCGCGATGCCGCGGCCAAGAAGAACCTCAAGACCGCTCCGCAGCTTCGCCGTGCCCTGGCCGAGCAGCTTGAGCAGCACTTTGTGCCCATCGAGCGAGATCCGTTCTCCGATACGCCGAGCTGCGTGCTGTTTGTGGGCATTAACGGTGCCGGCAAGACCACGACGGTCGGTAAGATCGCGAGCGCCATGGCCGCCCGCGGCAAGAACGTCGTGATCGGTTCGGCCGATACCTTCCGTGCTGCCGCTATCGAGCAGCTCGATGTGTGGGGCCAGCGCGCCGGCGTCCCCGTCATCAAGCGCGACCGCGGCTCCGACCCGGCAAGTGTTTGCTACGACGTGCTCGACGAGGCTGACAAGCGCGGCAGCGACCTGGTGCTTATCGATACCGCCGGCCGTCTGCACACGAGCCCTGAGCTCATGCGCGAGCTTGCCAAGGTGGTCAATGTGACCCGTAAGCGCGCCGCCAATATGGCCGCCGGTCCCATGCCGGTTTCGGTCGTGCTTGTGATCGACGCCGCGACGGGCCAAAACGGTCTGAACCAGGCGCTCGAGTTTAACGAGGCGCTGGGCCTGGACGGTATTATCATGACTAAGCTCGACGGCACGGCTAAGGGCGGTATCGCCATGGCCGTGGCCGAGAAACTCAAGCTCCCGATCCTGCGCGTGGGCGTGGGCGAGCAGGTCGATGACCTGCAGGAGTTCAATGCCAAAGATTTCTGCCGCGCCCTGGTGGGCGAGTCCAATTAAGGAGTGACTAGTGTTTGATTCCCTGAGCGATCGCCTCAACGACACATTTGACCGCCTGCGCGGCAAGGGCAAGCTTACCGAGGCCGATATTACTTCGGCCATGCGCGATATTCGCATGGCGCTGCTCGAGGCCGACGTTAACTTTAAGGTCGTCAAGGAGTTCGTCGCCAAGACCAAGGAGCGCTGCATGACCGCAGAGGTCATGGAGTCGCTCTCTCCGGCGCAAAACGTCGTCAAGATCGTGCTCGACGAGCTTACCGAGATGCTCGGCTCCACCGAGAGCAAGCTCGTCTTTAGCAACCGTATTCCCAATGTCATCATGCTTGTGGGTCTGCAGGGCTCCGGTAAGACCACGGCTGCCGTAAAGCTGGCCTACCTGCTCAAGAAGCAGGGTCGCTCGCCGTTGCTCGCCGCGTGCGACGTCTACCGTCCCGCTGCTGCCGACCAGCTGGCCACGCTCGGTGGCGAGATCGGCGTACCGGTCTTCCGCGGCGACGGTGCGCACCCGGTCGATATCGCCAAGGGCGCCATCCAGGAGGCCGTCGACCACCTGCGCGATGTGGTCATCGTCGATACCGCCGGACGTCTTCAGATCGATGAGCAGATGATGCTGGAGGCCGTGGACATCAAGAAGGCCGTCAAGCCCGATCAGGTGCTGATGGTCGTCGATGCCATGACCGGTCAGGATATCGTCAACGTCGTCTCGACCTTCGCCGAGCGCACCGACTTTGACGGCGTGATCATCTCTAAGCTCGACGGCGACGCCCGTGGCGGCGGCGCGCTTTCCGTGCGCCAGGTGACCGGCAAGCCCATCAAGTTTGTGAGCATGGGCGAGAAGCCCGATTCGCTGGAGCCGTTCTACCCCGATCGTATGGCCAAGCGCATTCTGGGTATGGGCGACGTTGTCGGCATTATCGAGAAGGCCCAGGAGGCGGCCGACGCCGAGCAGCTCGAGGCCGCCGAGCGCATGCTGCGCGAGGGCTTTACCATGAACGACATGCTCGACCAGATGAAGGCCGTCAAGAAGATGGGCGGCATGAAGGGCATTCTGGGCATGCTCCCCGGTGGCCAGCGTGCGCTTAACCAGATGGGTGGTAACCTGGACGAAGGTATCTTCGATAAGAACGAGGCCATCATCATGTCGATGACCAAGGAGGAGCGCCTTCGCCCCTCCATCATCAACGGTCAGCGCCGTGCCCGCATTGCCAAGGGCGCCGGCGTGACCCCCACCGAGGTCAATAGCCTTATGAAGCAGTGGGGCGAGATGAACAAGATGATGGGCCGCATGCGCACGATGGCCAATCAGGCGCAGGCCGGCGGCAAGAAGGGCAAGAAGGGTAAGAAGGGCAAAAAGATGCGCATGCCCAATATTCCCGGTCTGGATGCCATGGGGCTGGGCGGCATGGGCGGCCTGGGAACGGGCGGCCCCAAGTCCGATATGGACCTGCTGCGCCAGATGGAAGCGCAGATGCGCAATAAGAAATAGTGCTGTAATTCCAGCTTGATATGGCAAAGGCCACTCGGTAGCTACCGGGTGGCCTTTGTTGTTGGCTTTGATTGTTGGGTTGCGTTCAGTGTCGCGCCCCGAGTTCACGGTGCCGTGCCGTTAGTGGCAGCCGCAGCCCTCGTGGCCCTCGTGCTCGTGATGGCCGTGGCAACCACAGGATTCGCCGTGCTCATAGGCGTGCTCGTGGTCATGGCCGTGGCAGCTGCACGTGGCCTCGCCGTTCTGTGCGAGCGTGCCGGAGATAAGTGCCTCGACGCAAGCGTCGCAGTTGCCTTGGGCACCTGCATATACCGTGATGCCGGCTTGAGCAAGCGCGTTGATGGCACCGCCGCCGATACCGCCGCAGATGAGCGTGTCGACGCCACCGTTGGCGAGCAGGCCCGCCAGGGCGCCGTGACCGGTGCCGCCGGTGCCTACGACCTGCTCGTTGAGCACCTTGCCGTCCTGAATGTCGTAGATCTTGAACTGCTCGCTGCGGCCAAAGTGCATAAAGATGTTGCCGTTGTCGTACGTGGTTGCCACTCTCATGGTGTCGACCTCCTTTGCTGGCCATACGGCCGTCACTGTGGTGATGGGGGAGTACGCGATATTGCCGCCTTCGATGACGATCGCCCGTCCATTGACCAGCGCGTTTGCCACCTTGCGATGCGCGCGGCTGCAAATGGCCGCCACCGTTGCGCGGGCGATGCCCATCTGCTGGGCGACCGCCTCTTGGTTGAGACCTTCCAGGTCGCACAGGCGCAGCACCTCAAGCTCGTCGACGGTCATGTCGATGGCATCACCGCTGGCCAGGCCATCGGGGGTAAAGCCGCGGTATTCGGGGATGATCCCGACGCGGCGCAGTTTTTCGCGTCTTCCTGCCATGCACACTCCTTATCTGACATATGTCAACAATAGGATAACGCGTTAGTCGTTGGGCGCAAGGCATTTCTGTCATATGTCAGAAAAAGGCTAAGATGCCTAGTTGCCGCATGCGGAGCCGCGCTGCCGTGCATTGCGTGTGCCGGACTAAGTGCCCAATTCGACACTCGCGCGCCTGGGCTACAATAAATCTCGCTTATAGGCGACTGACAGGAGGGTCAATGAGCAAAGCTGATCAGCAGTTTGTAACCATGTGCCGCGATATCTTGGACCATGGCACCACCACCGAGGGCCAAAAGGTCCGCCCAGTGTGGGAGGATGGCACCCCTGCCTATACCATTAAAAACTTTGGCGTCACGGCACGCTACGACCTGCGCGAGGAGTTCCCCGCACTTACGCTGCGTCGTACGGCGCTCAAGTCCGCCATGGACGAGATCCTGTGGATCTATCAAAAGAAGTCCAATAACGTGCATGACCTCAATAGTCACATTTGGGATGAGTGGGCTGACGAGACCGGCTCCATCGGCAAGGCCTACGGGTATCAGATTGGGCAGAAGAGCCATTATGCCGAGGGCGACTTTGACCAGATGGACCGCGTGCTGTACGACCTTAAGCACACGCCGTACAGCCGCCGCATTATGACGAACACCTATGTGTTTAGCGATCTGTCCGAGATGCACCTGTATCCGTGCGCCTACAGCGTGACGTATAACGTCACGCAGCGCCCGCAGGATGACAAACCGACGCTCAATATGATTCTCAACCAGCGCAGCCAGGATATTTTGGCCGCGAACAACTGGAACGTGTGCCAGTACGCCATTCTGCTAATGATGGTTGCGCAGTCGGTCGATATGATTCCCGGCGAGCTGCTGCATGTGATCGCCGACGCCCATATCTACGACCGTCATGTCGATATTGTCCGCGAACTTATCGAGCGTCCGCAGTTTGCGGCACCCAAGGTAACGCTCAACCCCGATGTGCATGACTTCTATGCGTTTACGACCGATGACCTGATCGTCGAGGGCTATGAGCACGGCCCGCAGGTCAAGAACATTCCCATTGCGGTGTAGGTGGTGCTCATGACGTGTAAGCTATCTGCTATCGTTGCCGTGTGTGACGATTGTGGCATTGGGTGCGAGGGCGACATGGTGGTGTCCAATCGCGCCGACATGCGCCATTTTGTGGCCTGCACCAAGGGCTGCCCGGTCATCATGGGGCGCAAGACGCTGCTGAGTTTTCCCGGTGGGCGTCCACTCAAGAACCGTCGCAATATCGTGCTTACCCGCGACGAGGATTTTGCTGTCGAGGGCGTCGACGTGGTGCATAGCATCGACGAGGCGCTCGCCGCGGTTGCCGATGAGCCCGTTGCCTGGGTGATCGGTGGCGGCGAGGTGTATCGGCAGTTTTTGCCGTATTGCGCCGAGGCCGAGGTCACGCACAACCATTGCACTCATGCCGTGGACACGTACTTTCCCGATTTGGACGCCGATCCCGCGTGGGAGATTGCGTGGCGTGGCGGGGTCGCGACGATTGCCGCCGGTGAGGGTGACGAGGGCGTCGATTATGAGTTCGTGACGTATCGTCGCATCGAGGCGTAAATCGTCTGGCGTGAACGGTATCATCGGGTTGATTGAATGCATGGGGCGGCGCTTAGCGTCGCCTCGTTTGGTATAGATGTGCTGTAAAGAAGGGTGCGGGCTGGCTGCTATGACTGATGCCGTTGAGGTTCTGCGAATTGATTCGCTCGAGGACGAGCGGCTCGATGCCTACGTGCGACTGACCGAGCGTGAGCTTCGCTGCGTGCTGGAGCCGCAGAAGGGCATTTTTATCGCTGAGAGTGCCAAGGTCATCGAGCGTGCGGTTCGCGCCGGATATGAGCCGGTGAGCTTTCTTCTGGGCGAGCGCTGGCTCGACCAGATGATGCCGCTGTTTGACCAGCTTGTCGTGCGCGAGGGAGCGGGTCCGGTTCCCGTGTTCGTGGCCTCCATGGAGCTCATGGAGCAGTTGACGGGCTTTAACGTGACGCGCGGCGCGCTGGCGGCGTTCCGTCGCCCGCGTCAGATTCCGGTTGATGAGTTCTTGGGCGGCGTTGTCGAGGCGGCGGGGGGTCGTCCGGTGCGCGTGTGCGTGCTTGAGGGTATTGTCGATCACACCAATGTTGGCGCGATTTTCCGCTCGGCTGCCGCATTGAACGTTGACGGTATTTTGGTCAGCCCGACGTGCTGCGATCCACTGTATCGTCGCTCGGCCCGCGTGAGCATGGGCACCGTGTTTCAGGTGCCGTGGACGCGCATTGGCAGCGAGGCTCGTGTGTGGCCGCATGATGGTCTGAGCGCGTTGCACGATGCCGGTTTTTCGTGTGCCGCTATGGCGTTGACGGACGACTCTGTTTCGCTTGATGATCCTGTACTGCGGAAGATTGATCGCTTGGCGATTTTTATGGGCACCGAGGGTGCCGGCTTGGGCGCCAAGACCATTGCCGGCTGTGACCACGCGGTGCGCATTCCGATGGCGCACGGGGTCGATTCGCTCAACGTGGCCGCGGCGAGCGCCGTCGCCTTTTGGCAGCTGTGCCCGCACGTGAGCAATGAGTATCACTACCAGCCGGGTTTGTATCACTAGGCAGATATTTTGCACTGGGCTCTGATTCGGGGTGTTTCGGTCGACGCCGGTCGGTGCTAAGCTGGTATTTGCTTTGGTCTTAAATTGCCGTTTTGTTGTTTAACATACGTTGGCGGGGAGGGCGTGTGGCTAAGAAATCTACGGCTATCGATGTAACGCAGGGTGTCATTTGGCAACAGCTGCTGTCGCTGTGCGTTCCCATCTTTTTTAGTTCGTTTTTTCAGCAGGCCTACACGCTTATCGGTACGTATATCGTCGGTCAGTTTGGCGGCAAGCTCGCGCTGGGTGGCATTCAAGCCACGATGGTGCTCACCGAGCTCTGCATTGGCTTTTGCGTTGGCGTCGGCGCCGGCTGCGCGGTCATTACCGGTCAGTATTTTGGCCAGCACGATGATGAGCGACTGAGTCGTTCGGTCCATACAGCCATGACGCTCGCGCTGGTGGGCGGTATCGCTTTCTCGATTCTTGGCATAGTGTTCGTTGAGCCCATGCTGGTGCTTATGAACACGCCGCATGAACTATTGGCCGAGGGCGTGGCCTATGCTCGCTGTTATTTTGCCGCGATGGTTGCGGCACTGCTGCTTAATATGGGAACCGCACTGCTGCGTGCCGTGGGCGACACGCGCGGCCCCGCCGTGATCATTGCCTCTGGCTGCCTGGTTAACGTGGTGCTGGATATCATTTTTGTCGCTGTGTTGCATATGGAGGCGCTGGGCTGCGGCATCGCGGTGGCGCTGACCATTTGCTCCAATGCAACGATGATCGTGTTGCGCATGATGCGCGCTCCGGGTGCATGGCGTCTTTCGCTGTCTAAGCTCGGTATCGATCGCGGTATTTGCAAGAGTATGATCTCGTGTGGTCTGCCACTCGGTTTTCAATCGGCTGCCTATTCGATCTCGAACGTGCTGATCCAGGTGTCGGTTAATTCGTTTGGCGCCGATGTCACGACTGCTTGGGGTCTATCTGGGCGCCTGGATGGCATTATCTGGATGGTGACCGAGGCGCTCGGCGTATCGATCACTACGTTCTCGGCGCAGAACTTTGGCGCGCGCAACTACGAGCGCATGCGCAAGGGCTACCATACGTCGCTCGTGCTGTCGTTTATGCTCATTGGTGGCCTGTCTGCCGTGCTGCTGGTGTTCTCGGGCCCGCTGTCGCGTTTGTTTGTCGACGATGCTTCGATTTCGGCGTACACCACGACTATCCTCCATTTCATTGCGCCGTTCTATGCGATTTTCTCGATTATCGAGAACGCCTCGGGTTCCATCCGCGGCGCCGGCGTGAGTTTGCAGCCTATGATGCTCACCATCTTTGGCACCGTTGTCTTGAGGGTGATCTGGGTGTTTGCGATCATGCCCTTCGATCCGTCGCTCGAGCATCTACTGCTGGTTTACCCCGTAACCTGGCTCATCACCGCAACCATGTTCACCATCTACCACCACAGCGGCAACTGGCTAGGTCGCGCCACCGCCTAGCTCATCCGTCAGATACCCCTGATAAGTTGCGGTGAAATAGTTCCTGAAAAGCCCTTGCGGACCGTCAAACAAGTACTATTCCACCGCAACTTCCTTATGAGCTGTAGGTGTTGGCGGAAAACGAATCAATTAGTATTCGATGCCTTGGCGGGCTAGGAGGCCTTCGTCGAAGTAGTGTTTGATGGGACGTATTTCGGTGACTAAGTCCGCGAGGTCGGCCAACGGCAGCAGCCCGCGGCCGGTTAGCACGAGCTCCGTGGTGGCGGGCTTTATCGCAATCAGTTCCTCGACATCCTCTCGCGCCCCAAAGCAGCCTTCGTCTTGCCCTTGCCGTCTCCCGTATAGATTTGAACCTTGCCGACTTACAGTGATGCCATCTCTGTCCTTTCGTGCCCGGCGTCGGTTTATCGTCGCTCGGGTTGGGTATTCTAGAAACTATTATCAACCCCAGTAGATGGAGTTCAAGCAGATGGAGATGGATGACAACAAGCGTAGACGGAATATGATCCTCTACGTGCTCATCGCCTTCGTCGTCTACCTCGTGCTCTCGACCGTTCTGTTCCCCAACATCGGTCACACGCAGCAGATTACGGAGACCGATTACTCGACGTTTGTGAAAGCGCTCGACAAGAAGAGCGTCGAAAAGGTCGAGTACAACACGGACGATTACTCGATTTATTACACCAAGAAGGGCGAGGATGAGAACATCGCCTATAAGACGACCGGTGTGCCGAACGATGCGGGCTTTACCGATCGCGTGCTTGAGTCTGGCGCTTCGCTGGAGTCGGTCGTTCCCGATAAAAACTCGGGTTTGATGACCTACTACCTGCTCACACTCATTCTTCCCATGGCGATTTTCTTCCTCATCGGTTGGTGGCTCAACCGCCGCATGAAGAAGGCTATGGGCGATGACGGCCCGTCGATGAACTTTGGCGGCGGCGGTTTTGGCGGCGGCGGACTGGGTAAGTCCGGCGCGCGCGTGATCGCCTCCAAGGACGTGGGCGTGACCTTTAAGGACGTCGCCGGTCAGGAAGAGGCCAAGGAGTCTCTCAAGGAGGTCGTCGACTTTCTGGAGAAGCCGCAGCGCTACGAGGAGATCGGCGCCAAGCTGCCGCGTGGTGCTCTCCTTGTTGGCCCTCCGGGTACCGGTAAGACCCTGCTTGCCAAGGCTGTTGCCGGCGAGGCTGGTGTTCCGTTCTTTAGCATTTCGGGTTCTGAGTTCGTCGAGATGTTCGTCGGCCGTGGCGCCGCCAAGGTGCGTGACCTTTTTAAGCAGGCCAAGGAAAAGGCACCGTGTATCGTCTTTATCGATGAGATCGATACCATCGGTAAGAAGCGCGATGGCGGCGGCTTTAGCGGCAACGACGAGCGCGAGCAGACGCTCAATCAGTTGCTGACCGAGATGGATGGCTTCGATAACCATAAGGGTATCGTTGTCCTTGCCGCAACCAACCGCCCCGACAGTCTCGATCCCGCTCTACTGCGCCCCGGTCGTTTTGACCGCCGCATCCCCGTCGAGCTGCCCGATCTGACCGGCCGCAAGAACATCCTCGAGCTGCATGCCAAGAGCGTGAAGACCGAGCCGCCGATCGACCTGACCGCGATTGCCCGCGCCACGCCCGGTGCCTCGGGCGCCGACCTGGCCAATATCATCAACGAGGGCGCCCTGCGCGCCGTTCGCGAGGGTCGCAAGCGTGCAACCCAGGACGACTTCGAGGAGTCGGTGGAGGTCGTCATTGCCGGCCAACAGCGTAAGTCCACGGTGCTGTCCGACCACGAGAAGCAGGTCGTTTCTTATCACGAGATCGGCCATGCCATCGTTGCCGCTCGCCAGAAGGGCTCTGCGCCGGTCACGAAGATCACCATCGTGCCGCGCACGAGCGGTGCTCTTGGTTATACCATGCAGGTCGAGGAGGACGAGCGCTTCCTGACGACGCGCCAGGAGGTCTTGGACAAGCTCGCTGTCTATTGCGGTGGCCGCGCAGCCGAGGAGCTCATCTTTGGAGAGATGACGACCGGCGCCGCCAACGACATCGAGCAGGCCACCAAGCTCGCCCGTAATATGGTGACGCGCTTTGGTATGTCCGACGAGTTTGGCATGATGGCGCTCGGTACCGTGCAGAACGCGTATCTCAATCAGGACACGTCGCTCACCTGCGCCCCCGGTACGGCCGAGCGCGTGGACGCGATTGTCGCCAAGCTGATCGAGGATGCGCACGACCGCGCTTTGCAGATTCTGAAGGAGAACAAGTTTAAGCTCCACGAGCTGGCTCGTTATCTGTATAAGAAGGAGACCATCACGGGCGAGGAGTTCATGAACCTCCTCACGCGCGAGAATCCGCTGATGCCCAAGCAGCAGTAAAGCCGCGGCCGAGCCAGTAAACGCCGACGCCCCATTTGAGCAGCTTTCTCAAATGGGGCGTTTTGCTTGAGAGGGATGGAAATGAAGATCGTGGTGAGCGCCTGCTTGATGGGCGAGAGCTGCAAGTATAACGGGCTCGACAACTACCATCGCGAGTTGGTCGAGGCCTGCGAGCGTACAGGGACCGAGGTCCTCTTGGTGTGCCCTGAGGTCTTTGGGGGCCTGCCCACGCCGCGCAAGCCGTCCGAGATTGTGAACGGAGAGGTTCGTACCTGCGAGGGCATATCGGTCGATCGCGAATTTCGCCTGGGTGCCCAACGAGCGCTCGATATGTGCGAGCAGGCGGGCGGGCCGGAAGAGATCGCCGCGTGCATCCTGCAGGACCGTAGTCCCTCGTGCGGCGCGGGTCGCATCTACGACGGAACATTCAGCGGCACCCTTACGGCGGGCAACGGCGTCTTCGTTGATTTACTGCTCCGCCACGGTTATCGCGTGATCCCGGCTAGCGAGTTCGACCCCAGCATGCTGGAGCAATAAAAAACCACCACAAAGGTGCTGCTCCCTTGTGGTGGTTTTGGCCTGGGTCTAGAGCGTGTGGCCGTAGGCGTTGGCGGCCTTGATGGCGGCGGCGAATTTTTCGTCGGTGAAGGGCTCCGGGTTGCCTTGCTTCCACTCGTTGGTGGCGTGCGCGTGCTCGCACAGGGCAGGGATATCGGTCTCGGAAAGCCCGACCTGCTCAAGCGTTACGGGCAGCCCCATCTGCTTGTTGAAGTCAGCATAGCGCTTAAGGTTCTCGGTGTCGCCCGTGTAGGCGAACAACACCAGCACGCCCAGGCTTACGACTTCGCCGTGCAGGTAGGTGCCCTCACGCGGAATGCTGCAGGTGGCGTTGTAGAACGCGTGCGCCACGCTCGAGTTGTAGTAGTAATCGTTCTGGTTGGTCAGGTTCGAGACATAGCCCGTGTTGACCACGATGTCGAGCGCGATCTGCTTGACGGCCTCGCTCGACAGATTCTGACGAACGTCCTCAAGACCCTGAACACCGTAGGTAAACAGCGGCTCGGAACAGGTGTGGGCAAGAGCCAGGCCAAGGCCGGCGGTGTGCTCCAGGTCGCCGGCGCTCGTGGCGTACTCGACTTCGGGCTGCTTGGACAGGGCGTCGCCCACGCCGGCCCAGAAGTACTCCGCCGGAGCCTCGGCGATGATCTTGGGATTGATGAAGATGTGCGCCGGTCGGTTGGGGTACGAATAGCCCTCGAGCGATCCATCGTCGTTGTAGACGACGGCAATGGCGGTCGCGGCGGAGCAGTTAGAACAGATCGTCGGGACGGTGAAGACGATCTTCTTGAGCTCGATGGCTGCGGTCTTCACGGTGTCGAGCGCCTTGCCGCCGCCGCATGCGATGAGCACGTCGGCTTCCTGGCAGGCAGGGGAGTTCACGACCTTGGCGATATTGGCACGCGTACTGTTGGTGCCATAGACGCGCGTCTCCAGGACCTCGACATCGGTACCTTCAAGTGCCGCCTCGATTCCCGGCAGCGCCGCAGCCAGGGCTCGCTTGCCGCCAATGATAGCGACCTTGGTCGCTCCGTACTCGGCCAGTGCGGCGGGCAGCTCGGTAAAGCAATCCTCGCCAACGGTATAATCACTCATTCCAATCGTGCGCATGGCAACCTTCTTTCTTTCGATAAAGTGCTTTCAGGTATTTTGCTCCTAGAGAAGGTCCACAGCCGCGAGAAATTTCGAACGTATAAAACCAGTGTTGAGGGTTTTTCGCCGGCGCGGAACGTGCTAGCATACTCCGCATAAGCGTTGATGGGGACGAGTAGTCGGCCGTCCGCATGCTACAGAGAGCGGGGAGCGCTGAGAACCCGTGCATGCGACCGATGAAAATCACCCCGGAGCTGCGGTCCCAACGGACGTGCCGCGCAGGCTCGTCTTAGTAGACATCGCCGAGATGGTCGTCGATACAGGCCAGCCGAGTAACGGATGCGAGCGCGCGAATACGCGGGCGAGGGCATCTAAGCTGGGTGGTTAAGCGAAGAGCTTTTGCGGGCGTGCAGCCCGTTTTGTGGCGCTTCGTCCCAGCTTGCAGGGACGGGCGCTTTTTTTGGTGCCCATCGGGCGTGCGCGCCCACGACATGAAAGGGGTACCGTGGCAAACGAGTACAAGCAGACGATGAATCTGCCCAAGACCGGTTTTCCCATGCGTGCCGGTCTTTCCAAGTCCGAGCCCAAGCGACTCAAGGACTGGCAGGACAACAAGGTCTACGAGCAAGTTCTAAAGAAGAACGAGGGTCACAAGAAGTTCGTGCTACACGACGGTCCTCCGTACGCCAACGGCCCGATCCATATCGGCCACGCCATGAACAAGATCTCCAAGGACATGATCAACCGCTACTGGATGATGCAGGGCTATGAGGTTCCCTATGTCCCCGGTTGGGACTGTCATGGCCAGCCGATCGAGCATAAGGTCGAGGAGAAGCTTGGCACCGAGAAGTTCAACCAGACCTCCACGGCTAAGATCCGCGAGCTTTGCAACAAGTTCGCTGTCGAGAACATCGAGCTCCAGAAGGCCGGCTTCCGTCGCCTGGGCGTGCTCGGCGACTGGGACAACCCGTATCTGACGCTCTATCACCAGCACGACGCCGCCGACATCGAGGTCTTCAAGGCCATGTTCGATAAGGGCATGATCTATCGCGGCCACAAGCCGGTTCACTGGTGCAAGCACTGCCACACCGCGCTGGCCGAGGCCGAGATCGAGTACTCCGACGAGACGAGCCCGTCCATTTTCGTGCGCTTCGAGATGACCTCCAAGCCCGCCGGCCTCGAGAACTTCGACGGCCCGGTTGACTTTATCATCTGGACGACCACGCCGTGGACCATCCCCTCTGACCAGGCAGTTTCCCTCAAGCCCGGCGCCGCCTACGTCGCCGTTGAGCACGACGGCCGTGCCGAGGTCATGCTTGAGGACCTGGCTCCCAAGTGCTGCGAGGAGTTTGGCTGGGAGTACACCCCGGTTATGGTCGACGACAAGCCCTATGTGGTTCCCGCCGAGACCTTCCACCACATCCACTACAAGCAGCCGATCTTTGACGGCGTTGAGGGCGTGGCGCTGCTGGCCGATTACGTCGGTGTCGATGACGGTACCGGTATCGTCCACAACTCGCCCGGCCACGGCGTCGACGACTACTTTGCCTGCCTCAAGGAGGGCATCACCGACATCTGCATGCCGGTCGATGACGACGGCAAGTTCTACACCGGCGAGGAGTTTGGCACCGGTGGCCCCTTCAGCGGTATGGATACCGATGAGGCCAACCCGCACATCATCGAGTTCCTGCGCGAGCGCGGCACCCTGGTCCTCGAGAAGAAGATCACGCACAGCTATCCGCACTGCTGGCGCTGCAAGCATCCGGTGCTCTTCCGTGCTACCGACCAGTGGTTCGTCTCGATGGACAAGACCGGTTTGCGCGAGCAGGCTGGCAAGGAGGTCCGTGAGAACGTCAAGTGGTATCCGGCCCACGCGGCAAACCGCATCGGCGCCATGGTCGAGCAGCGTCCCGACTGGTGCATCAGCCGTCAGCGCAACTGGGGCGTGCCTATCCCCAGCTACACCTGCGCCGACTGCGGCGAGAAGGTCATGAACGACGCCACGCTCGACGCCGTCATCAAGCTCTTCCACGAGAAGGGCTCCGACGCCTGGTTCACCGACGCTCCCGAGAGCTACCTGGGCGAGGCCTGCGTCTGCCCCAAGTGCGGCGGCCATCACCTCAAGGCCGATAAGGACATCCTCGACGTGTGGTGGGATTCCGGCGTCTCCTGGAAGGCCGTCTGCGAGTACCGTCCCGAGCTGGAGTATCCGGCGGATGTGTACCTCGAGGGCTCCGACCAGCACCGCGGTTGGTTCCAGAGCTCGCTGCTCACCTCGGTGGGTGCCAACGGCCATGCTCCGTACAAGGCGGTCGTCTCTCAGGGCTTCACGCTCGATGGCCAGGGCCGCAAGATGTCCAAGTCGCTCGGCAACGTCATCGACCCCAACAAGGTTTGCGACGAGATGGGCGCTGACATCATCCGCCTGTGGGTCGCCTCGGTCGATACCAGCTCCGACGTCTCCATCGACCACGAGATTCTCGCTCGTACGTCCGATGCCTACCGTCGTTTCCGCAACACGCTGCGCTTCCTGCTCTCCGAGCTCGAAGGCCAGTTTGAGCCCGAGACCGACGGCGTCGCCTTTGCCGGCCTGCTGCCGCTCGACAAGCTCATGGTTGCTCGTCTGACCCAGGTCCAGGCCGAGGTCGACGACGCCTACGCCAGCTACGAGTTCCCGCGTGCCTACCGCGCGCTCTACGACTTCGTGGTTACCGAGCTCTCCAACGTGTACCTCGACGCCCTGAAGGACCGTCTGTACTGCGACAAGCCCGGCTCGCTCGAGCGCCGCAGCGCCCAGACCGTGCTGGCCGAGCTCTTCTCGATGCTCATGCGCGACCTGCAGCCGATCCTGTCCTACACCGTCGACGAGGCCATGGCATATGCGCCCGCTGGCTGCGTCGATCACCAGAAGTACGCCGCGCTGCTCGATTGGTACAAGTCGCCTATCACGGTCGACGAGGCCAATGAGTTCGAGGGCGTGCTCGAGGCTTCCCTCGAGCTCCGTAGCGCCGTGACCAAGGCCCTTGAGGATGCCCGCTCCGCCGGCACCTTCACTAAGAGCCAGCAGGTCCGCGTCAAGGCGGTCGTTCCCGCCGAGATGTACGCGCTGCTGACCGGCGACAAGGCCGTCGACCTGGCCGAGTTCTACATCGTCTCCGATGTTGAGCTTGCCCAGGGCGAGGAGCTTTCCGTTGCCATCGAGGCTGCCGAGGGCGAGTGCTGCGACCGTTGCTGGAACTATCGCACCACCGTCGGCGAGTACAACGGCCATGCACATATTTGCAAGCGCTGCGCCGACGCTTTGTAGGTTACGGCGTTCCTAGAACGCCGTAACCTACCGACGCTGCAAACGCCCCTAAGCGGCAATCTGACGTTCAATCGTCGGTCGCGTACCAAAGTACGCTTCCCTCCTCTTTCACGTCACCTTGCTCGCTTAGGGACGTTTTCGCTGTTGGTGACGATAACGCGGCGTTTCCATTGCTGGAGCTAAAGGCTTTCTTTCGCTTTCGCTCTTAGTCGAAAGCTATCAAGCGACATTCCGTTATTCGGAATGCCGCTTTCTTTTTATGCTGGTTATTTATCTGGCGTTAGCGAATATGTCGTGCGCTCTGCGTGTGGCAATATAAGATGGTTAATTGCGTTAAACGTAATTCGATGATCTTGAGGGTAGGGGATTGATTTGGGTCGTGCTGGGGATATGACGCCGCCTTTGCGTTGGCGGTTGGGTGTTGCTGGTGGGGTAGCGCTCGTTGTGCTGCTTGTTGACCAGCTGACCAAGCTTGCGGTTCGTGCCGTGGGCGACGCTTTGCATGTGACTGTTATCCCCGGTGTGATCGATTTTGTGTTTGTCCGCAATATCGGTGCTGCCTTTAGTATGGGCGAGGGGCATGGCATTGCGTTTGCCGTGCTGGCGTTGGCGGTCATTATCGCTATTGCCGTGTACCTCGTTCGTGCGCCCCAGCTCGCCCATCTTGAGGTTGTGGGCATGGCAATGGTTGCGGGCGGTGCTATCGGCAACGCTATCGATCGTTTGGCCTTTGGCTTCGTGACCGATTTTATAGCCACCACGTTCATCGACTTTCCCGTCTTTAACGTGGCCGATATCGGCATTACGGTCGGTGTGGTACTGGCACTCATCGGGTACATGTTCTTGAGTCCCGCTGCTCGTGAGGTCGATGCGACCGCTGAGCTCAACGCCCGCGACGAGGCCTGCGCAAAACGCAAAGCCAAGCAGCGTGGGGAGCGTGCCCGCAAGATTCGCGAAAGGAATGAGCGTTAATGGCCGACATCCATATTCTTGTTGCCGACGATTCCGCTGGTCAGCGTCTCGACGCCTATCTGGGCGCCAACGATGGCTGTCCCACGCGCTCTGCCTGCGCACATCTGATCGAGGGCGGCGCCGTCGCCGTCAATGGCGAGACCTGTCTGTCTAAAAAGTACGCCGTGCGAGCCGGCGACCGTATTTCGGTCGATTTGCCCGAGCCGCACGATCCCACCGATGTGATTCCCGAGGCCATCCCGCTCGACATTCGCTATGAGGACGACTATCTCATTGTGCTCTCCAAGCAGCGTGGCCTGGTGTGCCATCCTGCGCATGGTCATGAGAGCGGTACGCTCGCGAATGCCCTGGTCTATCACTGCGGTATCGACCATCTGGGCACCGTGCAGGGCGAGGATCGCCCCGGTATCGTGCATCGTTTGGATCGCGATACCTCGGGTCTCATGCTTGCGGCAAAGGACGACGACACCCAGCGCGCGCTCCAAAATCTTATCCGTACGCGCACACTCGACCGCCGCTATATCACGCTTGTCCACGGGCACATCGCCATGGACGAGGGAACCATTAACACCGGTATTGCCCGATCGACGCGCGACCGTGTCAAGATGGCGGTTTCTGACGATCCTTTCGCGCGCCAGGCCATTACGACCTTTAAGGTCCTCGAGCGCTTTGATTCCACGCGCTTTGACGATGGTTATACGCTCGTTGAGTGCCATCTGTTTACCGGTCGCACGCACCAGATTCGCGTGCATATGCGTCATATCAACCACGCCTGCGTGGGCGATCCACTCTACGGCAAGTGCGATGCGCGCGCCGACCAGGGCCTGACCAGGCAGTTCCTTCATTCCTGGCGCGTGGCGTTCGACCATCCCGTGACGGGGGAGCGCATTGAGTGCCGCGACGAGTTGCCGTGGGATCTCGCTGCGGTTCTCGACGATCTGGCTCCGCGCTCGCTCGGTCGCACGGCCGTTGGAGACGAAATCGTTCCGCAGCTCGGTCTTCTCGAAGCCTAGCCAGTATTAGGTGGTTTCTTGAACTCGGTAAGCCTGCGGTAAGATATACGGTTGTTTACGTAACGCGTTGCTGGGAGCCTGCATGCTCGCCTTTTTACAAACCAACACACCCATCGTGATCTTCAACCAGATTGTCGTCACGCTGCTCACGGTCTGTTTTCTGTACCAGGTGGTCTTCTTTGTCATTGGCGCTCTTCGTGGTGAGGTCGCGCCCCCTAAGGCCAAAAAGCTCCATCGTTATGCCTTCTTTATCGCGGCGCATAACGAGGAGGCCGTGATCGCCAACCTTGTTCGCTCCATCAAGGATCAGGATTATCCGTCCGAGCTTATCGAGGTCTTCGTGGTCGCCGATGCCTGCACCGACAACACGGCGCAGCTCGCGCGCGAGGAGGGTGCCATCGTTTATGAGCGCAACGACCTGGCCCGCAAGGGTAAGAGCTGGGTCATGGATTTTGGTTTTGATCGCATTCTTAACGAGTATCCCGACACGTTCGAGGGCTACTTTATCTTCGATGCCGATAACGTTATCTCCCGCGATTACGTGTCCAAGATGAACGATGCCTTTGACCAGGGATTCCATGTGGTCACGAGCTATCGCAACTCCAAGAACTTTGGCAGCTCGTGGATCTCGGCAGCTAATGCCACGTGGTATCTACGCGAGGCGCGCTTCCTCAACAACGCGCGTAATATCTGCAAGACGTCCTGCGCCGTCTCGGGTTCGGGTTACCTTATTTCGGCGAGTGTGATCGAGGGCATGCACGGTTGGCAGTTCCACACGCTGACCGAGGACATTCAGTTCACTACGTTCTGCGCTATTTACGGTATTCGCATTGGCTATGCGCCGGCGGAGTTCTTTGACGAGCAACCCGTGACGTTCAAGGCATCCTGGAAGCAGCGTATGCGCTGGACCAAGGGCTTTTACCAGGTGTTCTTTACCTACGGCAAGCATCTGGTCAAGTCGACGTTCCGCTATCATCGCTTTGCCGCCTACGACATGTTCATGACGATCGCCCCGGGTATGCTGCTATCGCTGATCTCGATGCTCGCTAATGCGACTTTCCTCATCGTGGGTGGACTCTCGCACGGCTTTTTGGCTACCGAAGTCGAGATGCAGGCCTGTGCCGCGTCGCTCATTATGACCTTCGCCATGATGTACCAGACCTTCTTTATCCTGGCGTTGCTCACGACTATCTTTGAGTACAAGCATATTCACTGCGCGCAAAAGTGGCGTTTGGTGACCAACCTGTTTACCTTCCCGATCTTTATGTTCAGCTATATCCCCATCACGGTGGCTGCACTGTTCCTAAAGGTCGACTGGGTCCCGACGCAGCACGCCGTAAACGTCACCCTCGACGAGGTCATGCAAGGCGCCAAATAACCACCACCAAATCCACCGCAAAGGGGACAGGCACCTTTGTGGTGGTTTTTGCTTTTGCGATGCAGCTCGAGGAGGAGTCCGATGGCTTATATCCCGTTTTGGATTTGCATCTTTGCCGGCGTGGCAATTGATGCCCGCCATCGACGTTTTCCCAATGAGCTTGCCGGTGCGTGTGCGGTGACGGCGTTAGTGGGCGTTTGGCTCGACAAAGGCGTTAACACGGCGCTTGACCATGCCGGTCTTGCGGTCATCGTCTACTTTGCTCTCGTGCTGACTGAGTCCCTCTGGCGTCGTTTTCGCCAAACCCCGGGCATCGGCATGGGAGATGCCAAGGCACTCTTTGCGCTTTGCACGCTCGACCCTATGGGCGGCATCGTCGCATTTGCCACTGCGCTCCTGGTCCTTGCCCTCTCCTGCCTCATCACAAAATCGCGCTCCCTGCCATTGCTCCCGTTTTTGGTGCCGATTTTTGCCATAATCGAGGTCGTGGGCTGCACATTGTAACCGATTGCGCATCCTTCTTAAGGAGCATGCCATGGCAACTAATCAAGAAACGGCCGTCATTAAGGCGCGCATGGACCGTATTCCCTCGGCGTTGTCGCCCGAACTTGTCGAGCGCATTGTCGCTGATCGTGCTTCGGGCTATGTCAACCCGTATCGTTGTAACGACGACCAGGTCATTCGTCGTATTGATCGCGCTGCCGACAAAGGCACGCTTATGCGTCCGGCGTTTATGCGCGATACCGAAAAGATACTTCATCTTCCGGCGTACACCCGTTATGCAGGCAAAACGCAGGTCTTTAGCTTCCGTAGCAATGACGATCTGTCACGCCGCGGTTTGCACGTGCAGCTTGTCTCGCGCATTGCGCGCGATATCGGTCGCGCCCTGGGGCTCAATTGCGATCTGATCGAGGCGATTGGCCTGGGTCACGACTTGGGACACACGCCTTTCGGCCATGCCGGCGAGCGCTTCCTCAATGATATCTATCATGAGCGCACGGGGCGTTATTTTTTCCATAACGTGCAGTCGGTCCGCGTGCTCGACGCACTGTACGGCCGCAACGTGTCGCTCCAGACGCTCGACGGCGTGCTATGCCATAACGGCGAGTACGAGCAGCGTGTGTTTGAGCTCTCGGACATGAGCTCCTTTGACCAGTTTGACCTGACGGTTGAAGATTGCATTGCCACGGGCTATAGCGCAATTGAGCATCTGCGTCCCATGACGCTCGAGGGCTGCGTCGTTCGCATCTCGGATATTCTTGCCTACGTTGGGCGCGATCGCCAAGACGCCATTGCGGCGGGCCTGCTGTCACCCGACGCCTTTGATGATGGCCGGGGCGGTGCCTACAACAGTTGGATCCTCACGCATGCCTCCATCGATATCGTTGAGCACAGTTATGGTAAGCCGCGTATCGAGATGAGCGAGGACCTGTTTGAGGAAATCCGCCGGGCCAAGCGGGAGAACTACGAGAAGATCTATAGCAAGGGCGGTATCGAAGGCGATTCCGAGGTGGAGCTGCGCGAGGCGTTCGAAAAGCTCTACGACCGTTGCCTGCGGGATCTAAACAGTGGCGACGAGTCCTCTTACATCTTTAAGCACCATATTTCGCGCATTGAGCAGCAGCTTTCCTACTATGATCGCACCTATGCCTGGCGGGACGACAAGGATCAAGCCGTGGTGGATTATATCGCGAGCATGACGGACGGTTATTTCTGCGAGCTGACGAGCAAGCTGTTCCCTGGTCTGGAGTTTCCGCACCGTACCTATATTAACGAACGGTAGTTCGTATTAATTCGGTATACTGTTAGTGGAAAACGTTTTTGATTGATACACGGGATGGCTATGGACGACCTTTTTTCTGCCTCGACGCGCGAGCGTTCCTTTAAAAATGCGCCACTCGCGGTGCGCATGCGCCCCAATTCGCTCGACGAGTACGTGGGCCAGCAAAAGGCCGTCGGTAAGGGCTCATGGTTGCGTGCCGCGATCGAGCACGACGTGCTTTCGAGCGTGATTCTGTACGGGCCGGCCGGTACGGGTAAGACGACGCTGGCCCACATTATCGCCAACCATACCAAGAGCGAGTTTGTCGAGGTCAGCGCCGTGACGGGTACCGTAAAGGATCTTCGCCGCGTGATTGACGAGGCCAAGACGCGCCTGAATACCTACGACCGCCGCACCATCCTGTTTATCGACGAGATTCACCGCTTCTCCAAGTCTCAGCAGGACGCCTTGCTGCATGCGGTTGAGAACCGTACCGTCATTATGATTGGCGCCACGACGGAGAATCCGTACTTCGAGGTCAACTCGGCATTGCTCTCGCGCGGTCGCGTGGTGGAGCTTGAGCATCTTAAAGACGAGGATATCGCCACGCTTATCGAGCGTGCGCTCGAGGCGCCGCAGGGTTTGAACTGCAAGTTCTCGGCCGATGAGGATACGGTTAAGACCATCTGCACGCTGGCAGCGGGTGACGCTCGCTCGGCGCTCACGACGCTCGAACTTGCGAGCGAGATTGCCGTCACGCGTCCCGATACCGAGGGAACGCCAGCGCCCGCGGCGGGGGAGCGCTATCCCATCACCGTGGATGACGTGAAGATCGCCAACCCGCGTCGTGGATTTTCGTATGACAAAAACGGCGACATGCACTACGACATCATCAGTGCGTTTATTAAGTCCATGCGCGGTAGCGACCCCGATGCCACGATCTATTGGCTCGCGCGCATGATTGATGCGGGGGAGGATCCCAAGTTTATCGCTCGCCGTATTATGATTCAGGCTTCTGAGGATGTTGGCAACGCCGACCCGCAGGCGCTTTTGGTGGCGCATGCCGCGTTTAAGTCTGCCGAGGTCATTGGCTATCCCGAGTGCCGCATTAACCTGGCTCAGGCTGCACTCTATGTGTGTTTGGCCCCTAAATCCAACGCGTGTGAGGCTTCGATTGATGCGGCGCTGGCCGATATCCATTCTAGTGGGCTTCGCGAGGTGCCGAGTTATCTGCGCGATCGCCATCGTCCAGGCAGCGACGACTACGGTGTGTATAAATACCCGCACGATTATCCCGAAGGCTGGGTCGATCAGCGCTATTTGCCCGAAGGCTTGGAACGCGGTGCATTTTGGCAGCCTGCCGGGCGCGGCTGGGAAGAGTGGCGCGTAGAGCAAAGCGAACGCGACCGCAGCGGGAATGCACCGAAGTAGCTGCTGATAATTTTGTCCCACGTTGCTGCTCTTGGCATGTTCGGTCCCCTTTGGGGTACCATGGAAACCGTCTGTATATCGATTCCTTTGGGAGGCTTGTATGAGTCCCATTCAGATTGCCCTGCTGCTGCTCGCCGTTGCCGGCGTGTGGGTCATCGCTGAGCTCGCGCTTACCCTGCGCAAGACCCGCAATGTTGTCGACTCGCTCGATAAGACCGTGAACGACCTCAACAACACCATCGCCGAGGCTCAGCCTGTGGTGGCAAAGCTCGATGGCGCTGTCGATGAGCTTACGCCGGCGCTTGCCCAGATGGAGCCGCTGCTTAAGTCGAGCAAGACGGCAGTTGATGCCCTTACCTCCAATCTCGTAGAGGTCGAAGCCGTGGTTCGCGACATTTCTGAGGTCACCGGTAGCATGGCCGAGGCCAGCAATGCTGTGTCGAGCGTGACCGACTCTGCCGCCGGTGCTGTGCAGAAGCTCTTCAATAAGGTGAAGGCTCCTGCAGCTGAAGCCGAGCGCAAGCTTTCCGCTGCCGCCGAAGAAGCCGAGCAGCCGACCGAGCGCGTCTTGATTGGCAAGGCGGAGGACGAGGCCGCCGATGGCGCAGATGTGGCTCAGAAGTCTGCATCCAAGCGGGCTCAGTATTACACCTATACACCCTCCGAGACCTCTGAGGAGTCCTGCGATGAGTAGCGAAGCAACCTGCCCCATCACGCTGACCGTTGCCGGCGACCCGCGTCTCGCTCGCCTTGTGCGCATGACGGCAGCCAACGTTGGTGCCCTGTGTTCCATGTCCGTCGATCGCATCGAGGACATCCGCATGGCTGCCGAGGAAGCATTTATTTTCGGCTGCACGGCTGTTGATTCCGACGATATCTCGATTAAATTCGATGTCGACGAAACTCACGTGGGTATGACATTTACCTTTGGCGATCAGGCGACTGTCGATGAGGATGACCAGGCTGCGGTATATGCCGAGCTCATCCTCGCGAGTGTGTGCGACTCCTACGAAAAGACTGCGGCGCCCCTGACGCTTTCCCTCGACCTCAAGGCGGATATCTAATATGACCGAACGTTCCCGAAGCGGCAAGACCGCTTGGGACAAGGAGAAAACCCGCGAGCTGTTTCGTCGTTACAAAGAGACCGGTGATCCGGACGCCCGCGAGCAGCTCGTCATGTCCCATATGAATCTGGTAAGGTTTCTTGCCAACAAATTTAAGAATCGCGGCGAGCCGCTCGACGACCTCATGCAGGTCGGATATCTGGGTTTGCTCAAGGCTATCGACCGCTTTGACCCCGAGCGCGGGCTCGAGTTCACGACGTTTGCAACACCCACTATCCTGGGCGAGATCAAACGCCATTTCCGCGACAAGGGCTGGAGTGTGCGCGTTCCGCGTCGCCTGCAGGAGCTCTCTGCCAAGGTCAACCAGGCTACTGACAAACTTACCAACGAGCTGCAGCGTTCGCCCAAGGTTGAGGAGATCGCTGAGTATCTAGATGTGACTGTCGATGAGGTCCTCGAGGCTATGGAATCGTCTTCGGCCTATACCTCGGTGCCCATCGAGGCTCCTGGTGCGTCCGATTCCGACGATGCTCCCTCGATTCTCGACCGTTACGCCGACGACGACAACGAGCTCGACTTTACCGATGACCGCCTAGTGATCGAGGAAGCCATCCGTGATTTTTCGCCGCGCGAGCGCGAGGTGATCGAGCTGCGCTTTGTGAAGGGCATGACCCAGATCGAGATCGCCAAGAAACTGGGTATTTCTCAGGTGCAGGTTTCGCGTCTGCTGCGCCGCACGCTTAAGAAGATTCAGGACAAGATCGACCCCGACGGAGTGATGATTCGTTCATGAGTGAGCACCCCCAACAAACCGATCGCGTGCTGCGCGACACCCGCATTCTGACTCTGCGCATTTGGGCTGTTGTCGGCTGCATTGTTATTGCTGCTGTCTTCTTTAACCTTATGGGCATCCTGGCACCGGTTATTGAGTTTCTTGCCGTCGGCTCCATCATTGCTTTTGTGATGTCCCCGATCACCAATTGGCTCGAGCACCATGGCGTGAATCGCGGCATCGGTTCGCTTATCGCGCTTATTGTTGTTGTTGCCGTGCTCGTCGGTGTCGTTTGCATCTTGTCGCCGATTCTCTTTGGTCAGATCATGGAAGTCCTGAGCCGCCTGCCCGAGCAGCTTCGTGTTGCAGGTGGCGATCTCAACGAGATGATCTCGCATGCCAAGACGCTCAACAACACGCCGCTCAAGGAGTATTTGGACGATAATCTTTCGTCGCTGGTTGCCGTGGCATCGAAGTATGTGTCTCAGATTGCTGCCGAGCTTGGCCGCGGTGTGTTCCCGCTCATCACCAATACGGCCTCGCAGTTGTTCGTGATCTTCCTTGGTCTGGTGCTTGCCTACTGGATGGCCTGCGACTACCCTCGCATGCATCACGAGATTTGTACCATCATCGGTCAGGAGAAGGAGACCTCGTACCGCTTTATGGTCGCCATCCTTTCTCGCTCTGTCGGCGGCTACATGCGCGGTATGGTCGTGACGTCCATCTGCGGTGGTTTCCTCGCCTTTATCGGTTTTATGATCATCGGCCATCCGTATGCGGCGCTCATGGCTATCTTTACCGGCATCATGCATTTGGTTCCGGTCGTCGGTCCTTGGGTGAGCGCAGCAATCGCCACGGTACTCGGTTTCATGTTCAGCCCCATGTTGGCGTTTTGGACGCTTATCGTGACGATGATCGCGCAAAACGTCACCGATAACGTGATTTCGCCTAAGGTTATGCAGAGCTCGGTGCAGGTGCATCCCATCATGAGCCTCACGGCGCTCGTTATTGGCTCGGCACTCATGGGCCCCATCGGCATGATTATTGCCATCCCGCTGTGTGCGGCCCTCAAGGGTATCTTCGTGTACTACTTCGAGAATGAGACCGGCCGCCAGCTTGTGGCCTATGACGGAGCCGTGTTTAAGGGCACGCCGTACCGCGATGCCGATGGCAACCCGGTCGCCGCTTACGACGCGCTCGGTGACGACACCTTCATCTATGAGTCCGAGCTCATCGGTAACGAGACTGCGCCTGAGGCCCAGGCGATGCCTAAGCCCGAGTTCGATAATCCCTGGATCAAGCTCTCGGGTTTGCAACCCGATGCCACGGGCTTCTTCAAGAATCCCTTCGCCAAGGACGATGACTCCAACTCGGACGACGATACCAAAACCGGCATCGACGGCTCCATGGACGATGACGACAACTAGCGGGGTAATTCGGGTTAATATTCATACGCGCTAACATGCAATTTCGCTGAAGGGCCGGCATTGTGCCGACCCTCTTTTTTGCACTTGCGCGGTGGGATGGTAATATCGTTACGTTTGAACTGTTTCGATGTGAAACCGAGGAGATTCCCTCTATGAGTGCTGACTACCCGTCAATGACTACGGCCGAGATCCGCTCCAAGTTCCTCAACTTCTTTGAGGAGCGCGGTCTTAAGCTCTATCCTTCTTCGTCTCTTGTTCCCGACGATCCTTCGCTGCTGCTTGCCAACGCCGGCATGAACCAGTTTAAGGAGTACTACCAGGGCAAGAAGACCATGAAGGAGATCGGCGCGATTTCCTGCCAGAAGTGCGTCCGCACCAACGACATCGATTGCATCGGCGAGGACGGCCGTCACCTGTCGTTCTTCGAGATGCTCGGCGATTTCTCTTTTGGCGGCGTCTCCAAGGAGCAGGCCTGCGCTTGGGCTTTTGAGCTCATCACCAAGGAGTTCAAGCTGCCGCTCGACCGCCTGTACTTCACCGTCTTTACCGAGGACGACGAGACCCATGACGTGTGGCGCTCCCTGGGCGTTGCCGAGGATCACATCTCGCGTCTGGGCGAGGACGACAACTTCTGGGCCGCTGGCCCCACCGGCCCCTGCGGTCCGTGCTCCGAGATCTACTTTGACATGGGCGAGGAGGTCGGTTGCGGCAGCCCCGACTGCAAGCCCGGCTGCGACTGCGACCGCTTCTTGGAGTTCTGGAACCTCGTCTTTACCCAGTACGACCGCCAGGAGGACGGCTCCATGCCGGAGCTGCCGCACCGCAACCTCGATACGGGCATGGGTCTGGAGCGCATGGCCGCTATCATGCAGCACAAGACTGCTAACTACGACGGCGATCTGATGCAGCACCTCATCAAGCTCGGTGAGGAGATTAGCGGCAAGACCTATGACGCCGACGATTACTCCGGCGCCAGCCGCTCCCTGCGCATCATCGCCGATCACTCCCGTGCCGTCGACTTTATGATCTCGGACGGCATCCTGCCCGGTAACGAGGGTCGCGAGTACGTCCTTCGCCGTCTGCTCCGCCGTGCCGTGTTCCACGGTCGCCTGCTGGGCATCGAGGGTGCCTTCCTGACCAAGTTCATCGACGAGGTCAATGCTCAGATGGGAGAGGCTTATCCCGAGCTGCTCAAGAACGTCGCCCTCGTCAAGGGTATCGTCGCCTCCGAGGAGGAGCGCTTCTCCACGACGCTCGACAACGGCCGCGTCTATCTGGACGAGGCTCTGGCAGCGCTTTCCGAGGGCGCCGTGCTTCCGGGCGATGTCGCCTTTAAGCTGCACGACACCTTTGGTTTCCCCATCGATCTGACCGTCGAGATCGCCGGCACCGCTGGTCACGACGTCGACATGGACGGCTTCACTGCCTGCATGGAGGACCAGAAGGCCCGCGCCCGCGCCAATGCCAAGGGCGACGCCTGGGGCAGCTTCAACGACGTGTGGGTCGAGCTTTCCGACAAGGTCGCCGCGACCGAGTTCGACGGCTATGACAACGATGTGATCGAGGGCGCCAAGGTTGTCGCCATCGTGCGCAACGGCGAGTCCGTCGAGTCCGCTGCCGCCGGCGAGGACGTCGAGGTTGTGCTCGACCGCACCCCGTTCTATGCCGAGATGGGTGGTCAGCAGGGTGATGCCGGCAAGCTTTCCGCCGAGGGCGTTGTTCTGACCGTTGCCGACACCAAGAACCACAACGGCCTGTATGCCCACGTCGCGCACGTTGCCGATGGCACGCTGACTGTCGGTGCCGCTGTTACCGCCGCGCTCGACGCCGAGCGCCGTGGCTTCCTGCGCCGCAACCACACCGCCACGCACCTGCTCGACGCCGCCCTTAAGCAGGTCCTGGGCGAGCACGTCTCCCAGGCCGGCTCGCTGGTGACGCCCGAGCACCTTCGCTTTGACTTTACGCACTTCGAGGCCCTGTCCTCCGAGCAGCTCAAGGCTGTCGAGGACCTGGTCAACCAGCAGATCTTCGCTTCCAAGCCGGTCGTGACCCGTGTCATGGGCATCGACGAGGCTAAGGCTGCCGGCGCTGTCGCCCTGTTTGGCGAGAAGTATGGCGACGTCGTCCGCGTTGTCTCCGTGGGCGCTGAGGACCAGCCGTTCTCCCGCGAACTCTGCGGTGGCACACACGCTGCCAACACCGCCGAGATCGGCCTGTTCAAGATCATTTCCGAGTCCTCCACGGGCTCCAATGTCCGCCGTATCGAGGCCGTGACCTCTAAGGGTGCCCTCGACTATATGGCCGACCGCCTGGCACTCGTTGACGCCGCCGCCGCTGCGCTCAAGTGCCGCGTGGATGAGGTTCCCGCTCGTGTGGAGAACCTGCAGGCCGAGCTGCGCGAGACGTCCAATAAGCTCAAAAAGGCTCTGACCGGTGGCTCCTCCGACGCCATCTCCAGCGCCATCGAGGGCGCCGTCGAGCTCGACGGCTATAAGCTCGTTGTCGCTGAGCTCCAGGGCCTTGAGGCTGCCGACCTGCGCAACGTATGGGATACCGTGCATCAGAAGGTCGCCGGCCCTGTCGCTTGTGTCGTCGCCAGCGTGACTGAGAAGGGCACTCCGGCCCTGCTCGCTGCCGGCTCTGATGACGCCGTCAAGGCCGGTTTCCACGCCGGTAACGTGATCAAGCAGATCGCGGGTCTGGTCGACGGTCGCGGTGGCGGTCGTCCCAACATGGCCCAGGCCGGTGGCAAGAATGCTGCCGGCATCGCCGATGCCCTCGCGGCCGCTAAGACCGCGCTCGGCGCCTAAGAATCTAAGAAGTCACTGTGGTTGCGTTCGCGCTGGACATAGGGGAGACCAGGATTGGCATCGCCGTCTCGAGCCGTGATGGCAAGATGGCGATGCCTGTCAAGGTGCTTCCGGCTGCCGAGGTCACCGGTATGGCCAAGACGTTCCGCTACCTGGTTGAGGACTATGAGCCCGACATCCTGGTAAGCGGACGTCCCCTGACCATGGCCGGTGAGCCCGGCCCTCAGGCCGAGCGCGTTGCCGCTGTGGCGCAAAAGATTGCCGACGAGCTCGATCTTCCGTTGGAGTTTGAGGACGAGCGTCTGTCCTCGCAAGAGGCCAAGCGTATCCTGCGCGAGCAGGGACTCAACGAAAAGCAGATGAGGGGCAAGATCGACATGATTGCCGCCAGCCTGTTTTTGCAGACGTGGCTCGATCGTAAAAACGAGGAGGTTTCGCATGCCTAGTGCTTCCGATCCGCGCCAGCCGAATCGTACACAGCAGCCGGCGTCGCGCCCTGCCCAGCCTGGCCAGCGTCCGGCACAGCCGACGCAGCGCGCAGCTCAGCCTGCCGCGCGCCCGGCGCAGTCCTTCTCTCGTTCGGCCCAACCTGTTCAACGGACGGGTCAGCAGCCTTCTGCTCGTTCGGTTCAGCATTCGGCTTCTCACGCGGTTCAGCAGCCCACTGCTCGTACGGCCCAGCCTGCAGGCGGCACCCGCTTTAAGCAGCAGGCACCTACCCAGCGAACGCAGGCCCCCCAATCGCATTCGCATCACGCTCGTGGTTCGCATGGCGTTGCTCCGGCGACCCGCTCGAGCTACAACACGCATGCTCGTCGCGGTGCTCAAAAGAAAAGCTCCCCGGTGCCTATGATTATCGGTGGCGTTGTTGCCGTGCTTGCGCTTGTCGCGATCGTTTTCTTTGTCGTGCCAGCCGTCAAGGGCTTCTTTGGCGGTGAGGGTGCGAAAGTCGTTGCAGGCCAGCAGGTTACTATCACGATTCCCGATGGTGCCTCGGGTGACAGCATCGCTTCGATTCTCTCCGAGAACCATATCGTAGAAAATCCCAAGGATTACTATGCGGCGGTGAAAAAGCTCAACGCCGATATGTCGCTCAAGCCTGGTGATTATTCGTTCACCACACTCATGGATGCGACCAAGGTTGTTCAGCAGCTCATGGAAGGCCCCAACGCGGGCTCCAATACGCTGACTATCCCTGAGGGCCTGACGGTCGATCAAGTCGCCGACCGTGTGGCCCAGGCCTACGACAGCATCTCTAAGGAAGACTTCCTCAACCAGGCCAAGGCCTCCAACTACGTGGACGACTATAGCTTCCTTAAGGGCGCCGCCAACGATTCGCTCGAGGGTTTCTTGTTCCCCAAGACCTATTCGCTGGGCGATTCGCCGACGGCCGATGACGTGATTCGCGCTATGCTCGATCAGTTTAAGACCGAGTACAAGTCGCTTGACTTTGCGAGCTGCGAAGCCAAGATCAAGGAACGCTACGGTGTGGAGATGTCCGACTACGACATCGTCAACTTGGCCTCTATCGTTGAGCGCGAGGGCCTCAACGCCGATCAACGTGCGCATGTGGCCTCGGTTTTCTACAACCGCCTTGCCGGCAAGCTCGACGGTCTGCGCTATCTCAATAGCGATGCGACTATGATGTATGTCACCGGTGGCGAGGTTACCGCCGACGACCTGCAGAGCGATAGTCCGTATAACACCTATAAGCATGAGGGTCTGCCACCCACGCCCATCTGCTCTCCGTCGCTCGAGGCACTCAAGGCCACGCTTGAGCCGACCGACTCCGATGACCTGTATTTCTACATTACGCAGGACGAGGAGTACTTCTCGCAAACCTACGAAGAGCATCAACAGTCTTGGAATTAGCATGAGGATTTTTAGCCCCAAACGATATGTAGCCTCAGTCGACCGCATCGACCTCGATACCCTGTGGGCCGACGGCAAGCGAGCCATTCTACTCGACCGCGATAACACCCTGGTGCCGCGCGATACCGAGCGGGTTCCCGCTGCGGTTTCCGCTTGGCTCGAAGCCGCCCATGCCAAGGGCTTTAAGCTGTGTATGGTGTCCAATAACTGGCATCGCGATCAGGTCATGGCATCGGCGCGCGAGTTGGGGCTCGAGGCCATCAGCCACGCCATGAAGCCCGCCCCGTTTGCCCTCAAAGCGGGCCTTAAGCGCCTAGGTGCTACGGCTAACGAGGCCGTACTGATCGGTGACCAGCTTTACACGGACGTATGGAGCGGTAACTTTGCCGGCGTTGACACCATTCTTGTCAAGCCGCAGGCAACCCAGGACCTGTGGTATACGCAGATCTTCCGTATCTTTGAGCGCCGGGCCCTGCGCGACCTTCCCTGCGAGGAATAGGTTTCGCCATGTCTCAGCACATCAAACACGGCTGCGACCATATCTTCTTTATCGGCTTTTTGGGCGCGGGCAAGTCGACGCTTGCGCGCAATGTGGGCACTATGTTCAAGCGTCGATTCATCGATACCGATCGCCTGGTCGTGCGTCGATGCGGTAAATCCGTGACCGAGATATTTGAGACGGAGGGCGAGTATCGTTTTCGCGAGCTCGAGACCTCGGCACTCCGTTCGCTTCAAAGCGAGCGAAGCCTGCTGGTATCGTGCGGGGGTGGCATCGTCGAGACGCCGGTGAACATTGAACTGATGCACGAGATGGGTACGTGCGTGTACCTCGAAGGCGATTTTGAGGACTCGTTGCGCCAGATCCGCCGCTCCGATACCCGGCCCGATTTCCGCTCGCCCGAGCATGCTGCGCGCCTGTTTGAGCATCGCCGTCCGCTGTATCGCCAGGCCGCCGATATTACCCTTGATATTCGCAACAAGTCCTTCGAGGACGTTTCTTACCTTTGTGCCGAGGTGCTTTTGGAGCGTGGATTGCTATGATTCGCCGTCAACTCATCAATTTCCAAAACCGCAGTGTCGATGTTCGCGTCGGTCTTGGCGCATTTGAGGAACTGTCGCGCATGTTTGCCTCGACTGTGGGCAAGCCTAAGCGCGCGATGGTGGTTTGGAACGACGCCACATCCGAGCGTTTTGGTGAGGTCGTCGAGCATGCGCTGGTCGACGCCGGTTTTGTCATGTCACAGCTTCCCCTCGAGGTTTCGCCTGCTGGTGCCACGCTTGCTGATGCCGATGCTATCTTTGGCGCCCTGACTGCCAATGGCATTACCTGTGACGATCTGGTTGTCGCCGTTGGCGATGCCGCAACCTGCTCGGTTGTTAGCTGGTGTGCCAATCAGTGGTGCGGCCGCACCGAGTGCGCGTTGCTGCCGACGACCTTCGACGCCATGCTCACGGTCGCGACGACCATGAAGCCGCTCGTCGCCTCGTCGTCGAATGCGCTTCCCGCTATCGCGTTCCGTCCCGAACCGGGCTTGGTCGTGTGTGACCTCGACCTTGTTCGCGAGGCGGACCCCGAGTACCTCAAGCTCGGCTATGTGGTACTTGTTGGTACCATGCTTTCGAGCAGCAAGTCCCGCTGGAATCAGTTTACTGAGACCGTTCCTGAGATTCTCGCGGGCGAGGAGGTCGCGCTCGTCAATGCAGTTCAATGGTCCCAGACTGCCCGTAAGGACGTACTGATGGCCACGAACCCGAGCGCCCGCCATGCGCTCGATTTTGGCAAGACGGGGGAGCGTACTCTGCGCGCTTGCTTGGGCGATGCTGCTTCGCAGGTTCCTGCCTATCAGCTGTTATCCGAGGGCATGCGCTTTGAGGCGCGCCTAGCACATGATGCCTGCGACTTCGATATCGATTACGTCTTTGAGGTCGATGACTGCCTGGAGGACTTTGGTATCGAGGAACTTGCCTTCGATCTGGAGCCTGCCGTATATATCGAGGAGTTCCGCAAGCAGCAGTTCGCTCGCTCGAACCGCAGCATGTTGCCGCTGCCCGCGGCACTCGGCGCCATTCGTCTAACGAGCGTTGAGGACGAGGTTCTTGAGCGCCATACTCACGCCTACTTGGCTTCACGCAAAGAACTTCTCTAAGATTTATTGACATCCATTGTCTTTCGTATCATGTTGAGGGGCGGGTTTTCAATCGGTTGCGGATCGCATGCGATTCCGTCGTTCGTTTGAGACCCGTCCCGTCTATATAGAGACAACAAGAAAGGAATCTGCATGTCTGAGTTTGCTGCCGGTCCTGCCGGTCGTATCGAGCGTGTCCGTGCCCTGATGGCCGAGCGTGGCTACGACGCCATCGTGGTGCGCGACGAGGCCAACCTTCGTTGGCTTACGGGCGTGAAGGGCGTCTTCGACTACACCTTCGAGTTCCCGCACGCTGCGTTTATTACGGTCGACCAGTGCCTGTTCCACACCGACTCGCGCTACCTCAACAGCTTTGAGGAGAACACGCCCGCCGGCAGCCCTTGGGTCTACGACATGGATGAGGGTACCATTCCCGACTGGGTCGCCGGCAAGATCGCAGCCAACAAGTGCCGTGTCTGCGCTGTCGAAGACGATATGCAGATTAATTTCTACCAGGGCATTCAGCGCGGCCTGGAGGACCGCTCCGTCACCTGCATGCTGCCGCTGATGCACGACGACATCCGCAAGATGCGCGCCATCAAGGACGCCGAGGAGATCGAGCTCATGCGCCATGCGCAGTCGATCACCGATGCCGCCTTCCAGCACATGCTCGGGTTTATTAAGCCTGGTATGACCGAGAAGCAGGTTCGCAACGAGCTCGAGAATTTTATGTTCGCCAACGGCGCCGACGGCCTTGCCTTCGGCTCCATCGTGGCGAGCGGTCCCAACACCGCCAACCCGCATGCCGTGCCGAGCGACCGCGTGATCGAGAAGGGCGATTTCGTTCTTATGGATTACGGCGCGGGCTACTGCGATTACCGCTCCGACATGACACGCACCGTCGTGATGGGCGAGCCCACGCAGGAGCAGCTCGACCTGTACGCGCTCGTGCGCCGTACGCACGAGGAGTGCGTCGCCGCCATCCATCCGGGCGTCGAGGGCAACGACATCTTCAAGCTCTCTAAGAAGATCATCGGCGATGCCGGCTATGGCGATTACTACAACCATGGTCTGGGCCACGGCGTTGGTATCGACATCCATGAGCTGCCCAACTTCAACCGCAGCAAGAACACCATCGAGATCGGCTCGGTTGTCACCCTGGAGCCCGGCGTCTACCTGCCCGGCGTGGGCGGCGTGCGCCTTGAGGACTACGGCGTGGTCACCGAGAACGGCTACGAGCCCTTCACCAAGACCCCGCACGACCTGCACGTTATCGACTGCTAGTCTACTTCGGTAGATAGTTTGGGGCGGGGCGTTCGGATCGATTCGGACGCCCCGCGTTCTCTTTTTATGCGCTCGCTGCAGGCGCCGTCTGCAAGTGTATAATTTCTGTCGTATGTAATTTGGACGCTTGTGCGTTCTGCCCATAACAAGAAAGGTCGCTATGCCTACCATTTCTACCGCCGACTTCAAGAACGGCCTCGGTCTCCGCATCAAGGACAAGGTCTACACCATTGTCGAGTTCCAGCATGTCAAGCCGGGCAAGGGCGGCGCGTTTGTGCGCTACAAGACCCGCGACATCAAGAGCGGCCGCGTCGTCGAGAACACCTGCAACGCCGGCACCAAGTTCGAGAGCGTCATGCTCACCACCCGTGAGTTCCAGTACCTCTACAACGATGGCACCGACTACATCTTCATGGACAACGAGTCCTATGAGCAGGTTCCCGTTCCCGAGGACATGGTGGGCGAGAACTCCAAGTGGCTGCGCGAGAACGACATCTGCCAGCTGCTCTTCGCCGACGATGAGCTCATGGGCGTGACCCCGCCGATGTTCATCGAGACCACCATCGTCCAGACCGACCCGGGCTTTAAGGGCGACACCGTCCAGGGTTCCACCAAGCCGGCCACGATCGACACCGGCGCTGTCATCCAGGTCCCCATGTACCTCAACGAGGGCGAGGTCATCAAGGTTGACACCCGCGACGGCAAGTTCGTCTCCCGCGTCTAGCAACCAACTCTTCTAGGAGGACTCATGCCCCAGGAAATCAAGATTGACGGCATCGGCATTTCGCCCGATGTTCTGACCGCCATCGTCTCGCGCGCCGTGTCGGATGTCGAGGGCATCGCCTCCGTTGGCGTCAAGGACCTTGCCACCAACCTTGTCTCCATGATGCTCTCGTCCAAGGCCCCGGCTTCCGAGCCGGCGGTCGAGGCCGAGGTTGTCAGCGACAAGCTCGCACTCACCGTGCGTGTCGTGGTGTTCTTTGGCTATCCGTTCAAGAAACTCGCCGAGGCCGTTCGCGCCGCCGTGGTCGCCGCCATCGATGCCCAGGTGGGCGTTGAGGTCGAACGCGTTGACGTTTGCATCGACGGCCTCGTTTTCCCCAAGGAGTAACCTTTGAGCCTTAAGGTTTATCGCGGGCGCACGCTTGCCCGCAGTCAGGCGCTGCAGCTGCTGTTCCAGGCCGAGGCCACGGACAGCCCGCTCGAGCGCGTCCTCGAGGGCGATTTCCTGATCTCGAAGGGTCCCCTCGACCCCTATGCGCTGGAGCTTTGCCGCGGTGCCTACGAGCACATCGATCGCATCGATTGTGCCCTGCGCGCCGTCGCTAAGAACTGGGATCTTATGCGCATGCCCGGTGCCGACCGCAACCTTCTGCGTATCGCCGTCTACGAGATGCGCTTCCTCACCGACGAGGAGGTCTCGGACGCTATCGTGATCAACGAGGCAGTCGAGATTGCCAAGGCTTATGGTACCGACCAGTCCGCGTCGTTTGTCAACGGCGTGCTGGGCAAGATCGCTCGCAGTGAGGAGCTGCCGGGCGAGGACCTGTACCAAGAGCTGCTGGCCGAGGATCGCGCTCGCGAGGAGGCACAGGCTGCCGAGGCGGCCGCCAAGGTCGCTGCCGCTCAGGCTGCCGCCGGTGTACTTGCTGAGGATGCGGACGCTGCTGAGGCCGTCGAGGCCGACTCCATCGAGGAGTAGCCATGCCAGAGGGTTCCGTCCGCAACTTCGATGAGATCTCGGATCGCCTGGACCAGATCATCGCTACCGTTCGCTCCAAGGATACGTCCTTGGAGCGTTCGCTCGATCTGTTTGACGAGGCGATTGAGCTGGGATCCCGCGCGGTCGATATGGTCGACAAGTTTGAGCTGACGCCGCGTGAGGCCGATAAGCTCGAACAGGAATACGATGAGGATGCGGCAAACGAATCCCAGGATAGCTAGGCCGCATCTCCGGATACGAATGGTTGATGGCATTCATGAAACGCGTGCGTCTTGATGACGAACTGATTTCACAGGGCATCTGCGCCGATCGCGCGGATGCCCTTCGCACTCTTATGGCCGGCTTGGTCTCGAGTGGCGGCGAGCGCTTGACTTCGCCGGGGCTCAAGGTGACGCCGGGCCAGCCGCTGCACGTTAAGGGGCGCATTCCCTATGTTGGCCGCGGCGGTCTTAAGCTCGAAGGTGCGCTTGATGCGTTTGGCATCAATCCGACGGGCCTTGCCTGTCTGGATGTGGGCTGCTCTACCGGTGGCTTTACCGATTGCCTGCTCAAGCGCGGAGCTGCGACCGTTGTCTCGGTGGACGTTGGTCGCGCCCAGTTCGATTGGTCGTTGCGTCAGGACGATCGCGTGACGCTGCATGAGCGCACAAACGTGACGCAGCTGCCTGAGCTTGGCTATGCCGGCGCCATCGACCTGGCTGTGTGTGATGTCTCGTTTACCAGCATCGCGAACATTATCGATGCGGTACTGGCGTGCCTGGCGCCTACGGGTGCATTCTGCACGCTCGTAAAGCCGCAGTTTGAAGCTCCGGCGGCGCTGGTGGGCGAGGGCGGCATTGTGACCGATCCTGCCGTGCGCCGCGATACGCTCGTGGCGGCGGTTGAGCTCTTTGCTGCCAAGGGGCTGTTCCCGGTCGATGTGTGCGTGTCGCCCATTCATGGTGCCAAGGGCAACGTTGAGTTTTTCCTGTACGGCACGAGATTTGAATCTGGCGACCGCTCGCAAGACGTGCTGCAATCCCAGGTATCGGTTTTGAGCGAGAAAGCTGCAACGCTATGAAGGTCTTTCTGGTTCCCAATTACTACAAGCAAGAGGCGGTCGAGAGCGGCCTGATGCTCGAGCTTTGGCTGACGCGCCAGGGCTATGAGGTCGCATGGGCTGCCGACCAGCGATCGAAGATTCAGAGCACGCCTGATATTGACGGCTCCGATCTGGTCATTACGCTCGGCGGTGACGGTACGTTGCTGCGCGCTGCCCGCATCCTCAACCATCGCGAGATTCCTATCCTCGGTCTTTCCTATGGTCACCTGGGCTTTTTGACGGCCGCGAGTCCCGAGGAGCGCGACATTTTGCAGGTTGTGAGCGACGCCCTGTCCGGCGAGCTGCATGTGAGCCGTCGCGCTACCATCGCCGCGGATATCGTGTCCGTGCGTGACGATGGCACGAAGGATGTCGTGCGCACGTTCGCCCTCAATGACATGGCGCTCACGCGCGGCCCCCTGTCCGATATGGTCGAGTTTGACATCACGGTGTCCGGCCACCATATCGATCGCCTGCGTGGCGACGGCGTGGTCGTGTCCACGGCGACTGGTTCTACGGGTTACGCGCTCAGTGCCGGTGGCCCCATCGTGAGCCCCGACTATACGGGCATGGTCTGCGTACCCATTGCGCCGCACACCATTCAGGCCCGTGCCTTCTTGACTTCGCCGAGTGATGTCGTCGAAATCTTTATGTCTGATGATCGTCCGAGCGTTCCAGCGATTGCTATCGATGGACAGTTTATTACCTGCGATGGCACCGTTGAGAGCGTGGCGGTGCGCCGCGGGCCCGGAGATGTGTTGCTGCTGGATTACGGCCCCGAGAGCTTCTATAACTCGGTGAGCCGCGTATTCTACGGAGTCCGTCATGATCGATGAGCTGCAGGTTTCTAACATTGCGCTCATTCGCGAGGCGACGCTGCTGCCGAGTGCCGGCCTGACTGTCCTGACCGGCGAGACCGGTGCCGGCAAGACCGCGCTGCTCTCGGCCCTCAAGCTTATTTTGGGTGAGCGCGCGGATTCGTCTATGGTGCGCGAGGGCGAGGCACTGGCGAGCGTCGAGGCGCGCCTGTTTGACGGCCCGCACGACACGGAGGGCTTCATCGTGCAGCGCAGTCTTTCTTCTGCCGAGGGCCGCAGCCGCGTGAAGATTGACGGACGCATCGCCAGTGTGCGCGAGCTTTCGGAGCGCGTTGGCGTGATGATGGATCTGTGCGGCCAACACGAGCACCAGCGCTTGCTCGATCCGGCGCATCATGTTGCGATGGTCGATGCCTGGGCAGGGCGCCCTGCACTCGAGGCGCTCGAGCACTACCGCGCCTGCTTTAAGGCTTCGCGCGCTGCCGCTAAGGAGGTTCGACGTGTCGAAGAGACCTCGCGTGCGCAGGGGAGCCGCGTCGAGGAAGCGCGCTTTGCGCTCGAGCGCATCGGCGAGGTCGACCCCAAACCGGGCGAGTATGAGGAACTCGAGGAACTGCTGCCGCGCTCCGAACATGCCGAGGTGCTGGTTGCCACAGCTAATGATGCCCATGCATCGCTTGCCTCTGAAGGGGGAGCGCTCGATGCCGTGAACAGCGCCGTGGCAGAACTTTCCCGTATGGCTTCCGTCGATCGCAAACTTGGCGACATTGCCGATTTGCTTTCGGATGCCTGTATCTCCCTTGAGGATTGCGCGAACGAACTTCGTGCCTATCGCGATGGCGTCGCCTTCGATCCGCGCGAGCTCGCTCGCATGCGTGAGCGGTATTCCGACCTCAAGGGCCTGCTGCGTCAGTGGGGTCCTACCATGGACGATGTTTTTGCCATGCGCGATCGCTCGCAAGAGCTGCTGTCCCTGGTCGATGATGGCGATGAACAGATCAGAAAGGCGCGTGAGGCACTCGGGAGCGCCGAGCACGAGTTGTTTGCCGCTGCCAAGGCACTTAAGCGCGCTCGCAATATGGCGGCCCCGCGCTTCTGCCACGAGGTTTGCCGCCAGATGGCTCGCCTGGAGATGGGCGGCGCCGAGCTCGTCTGGGAGTCGCGTGATCTTCCCCGTGCTGAGTGGACGCCCGTTGGTCCTTCGAGCTACGAGCTGCTATACCGCAGCGGTGCCGGTTTGACTCCACGTCCCCTGCGCCGCATTGCGTCGGGCGGCGAGCTCAGCCGCGTCATGTTGGCAAGTAAGGTTGTCCTCGGTAACGCGGACGGTGTCGATACGCTGGTGTTTGACGAGGTCGATGCCGGTGTCGGCGGCTCTACGGCTCGTGCTCTTGCTGGTGTGCTGGCCGATCTTGCCGCTACTCATCAGGTCATCGTCGTAACGCACCTTGCGCAGGTTGCGGTCATGGCCGACAAACATTATGTTGTCAGTAAGGAACCGGGCGATGTTCCCCAGACGCATTTGGACGAGGTAACCGGCGAAGCGCGTACCGCCGAGATCGCCCGCATGTTGAGCGGCGATCAATCGGAGGCGAGCTTGGCGCATGCCAAGCAGATGCTTGAAGAAGCTCGAGGTTAGGTCGTATCAGCGGTGCTGGTGGGACAAAATAGACTGAATTTTTTGTCCCACTTCGCGTTTTACTCCACGACCTTATCCGGTTGGATGAGCTCTTCGTAGTAGCTGATATGCTCTCGGGCGTCCTCGATTTCGGGCAGCAGGAAGTTGTAGATGACCTCTATGATCATCGTGGCGCTCATCTTGGAGAATGCGAAGTCACCCGTTGTCAGCAGCGCTTCGTGATTGACGGTATTAAAGGTGTAGTCGGCGAGGCGCGCAAGTGGAGACTTGCTATCGCTGCTGATGACGACTACGGTTGCGCCGCAGTTGCGAGCCGCTTTTGCCATGCGATTCAGTCGGCGCGATTTGCCAGAGTTTGAGATTAGCACGATGACGTCACCCGGGCGTAACGTGAGCGCAAAGCCGATTGATGTCTCGCTAATGGTGCTCGCCATGCAGCGCAGGCCCAGCTGCGAGAACTTGAACGTCGCGTCGAGCGCGACGGCGTTGGTGTTGCCTACGGCCGCAAACTCAATAACGCCGGCGTTCTTAAGCGCGTGTACAACTGCGGCCAACGTGTCGTGATCAATGCCGTCGATGGTCGCATTAAGCTCACTCACCTTGGCGGCGAGGATATTTTTAAGGCTCTGCTCCATGTTGTCGAGCGAGACCTCGTCGGTCAGGCCCTCGTTGCGCTGACTCTCTAAGTCGCGCGCCAACGAAAACTGAAAGCTGCGGAAGCTGCCAAAGCCCAGCTTGCGGCAGAAACGCGAAACGGTCGCCTCGGACGTGGCGGCTGCGCGCGAGAGCTGAGCCGCCGTGAGGCGTGGCGCCTCGGACTGGTGCTCCAATATATAGTCGACAATGCGCTGCTCGGACTCGCTGTATCCCTGGTGGGTACTAATGAGGGAAAGTGCGCTTTTGCTACTATCGGTCATGGATGGCTCCTGGTTGGCATGAAAATCTAACTTGATTTGCAATGCCATAGTATACGGGCATTTTCAATTACAAGATACACCTTGCCGTTTCAAGTGTTGATGGTAAACTTTCACTTGCCGTTTACGGTTATGAAAGAACCTTTCACCGGAGAATTGCGCCTTGTCTCTTCTCACGCGGACGGTAGGTTGGTATCTTTCAGTTGTGGAAAAACGCGCATCGAAGCGCGTGTAGGGGAGCGCCCGAGGGCGCTGTACTCAAGAAGGAGGGACACATGGCTAAGTTTGACATCATCGCCGCGACCGGTTGCCCGACCGGCATTGCGCACACCTTCATGGCGAAGGAGGCGCTGGAGAAGGCAGCTGCCGAGCGCGGTCTGACCATTAAGGTCGAGACTCATGGCCAGGTCGGTGTCGAGAACGAGCTCACCAAGAGCGAGATCGCCGGTGCCAAGGCCGTCGTCGTCGCAGCCGATAAGGATGTCCAGGCTGAGCGTTTCGCCGGTAAGCCCATGGTTTCCGTTGGTGTTTCCAAGGCCCTGTCTGTCGAGGCTGCTGGTAAGCTGATCGACCGCGCGCTCGCCGCCAAGGGCGACGACACGGTTGCCGCTGCCGCCGATGTCGAGGACGAGGTCGAGGAGAAGGAGTCCATCGGCCACGTCATCTACAAGCACCTCATGAACGGCGTCAGCCACATGCTGGTCTTCGTCGTTGCCGGTGGTGTTCTGACCGCCATTTCGTTCCTGTGGGGCATCACGTCCTTTGATTCGACGGCTGCCGACTACAACAGCTTTGCTGCGATGCTCAAGATCATCGGCGGCATCGCCATGAACCTTATGGTTCCGGTGCTTTCCGCCTACATCGCCGAATCCATCGGCAAGCGCCCGGCGCTCGTCCCCGGTTTCGTTGCCGGTATGATTGCCATCCAGGGCCTGCCTGTTAACGCCGAGACCGGCATGATCGACGCCGGTGGCGCCGGCGTGGGCTTCGGCTTCCTGGGCGGCATCGTCGGCGGCTTCCTCGCCGGCTATGTCATCCTGCTGCTCGAGAAGGTTTTCTCTAAAATTCCCGCGAGCCTTAATGGCCTGAAGGCAATCTTCCTGTATCCGCTGTGCTCTACCGCCATCGTCGGCCTGGTCATGCTCGGTATTTCCGGCCCCATGGCTGCCATTAACCAGGGTATGATGGATTTCCTGCAGAGCCTCGGTAACTCCGGTCCGGTGATCCTTGGCCTGGCCATCGGCTGCATGTGCGCCTTTGATATGGGCGGCCCGGTCAACAAGGCTGCTTACGCTACTGGTACCTTCCTGCTCGGTACCGCTCTCGAAGCTGGCGTCGGCACCGAGACCTACAACTTCGGCACCAACTTCATGGCTGCCGTCTCCGCCGCTTGCATCGTTCCGCCGCTGATCACCACCTTCGCCGTCGTTGTCGGCAAGAAGTACTTCAGCCAGGAGGATCATGACGCCGGTATCGTCAACCTCATCCTTGGTTGCACCCACATCACCGAGGGCGCCATTCCGTTCATGACCAAGAACATCTGGCCCGTCATGCCCATCATGATGCTCGGTTCTTCCATCGCTTCCATCTTGACCATCTTCTTCAACGTTCACGATCCGGCGCCTCACGGCGGCTTCCTGGTGCTGCCCGTTGTCGAGAACGGTCCGCTGTGGGTCCTCGCGATCCTCATCGGCGCTGTGGTCGGTGGTATCCTGTTCGTGGCCTTCAAGAAGTACGACTTCGAGAAGAATCAGAAGGCCGCTCCTGTAGCCAAGTCCGTTGAGGCCCCCAAGGCCGCTGCCGTCGAGGCCCCCAAGGCCGAGGCTGCCGACTTCGTGAAGGTCGAGAATGTCTTTGTCGCCGAGGACTTCGCTTCTCGTGACGAGGCTCTGAGCTTCGTTTCCAACCAGGCTGTCAAGGCTGGTATCGCCAGCGACGCCGACGCCGTGATGAACGCCTTCCTGGCCCGCGAGGCCGAGGGCACCACGGGCATGATGGAGGGCTTCGCCATCCCGCATGCCAAGTCCGACGCCATTACCGAGGCTGCCGTCATCGTCGTCAAGGACGAGTCCGGTGTGACCGGTTGGGACACCATGGACGGCGCTCCCGTCAACGTGGCCATCGCGCTGCTCATCCCGGGTGCCCAGGCCGGCACCACGCACCTTAAGATCCTGTCCAAGGTCGCCGAGGCGCTCATGGACGAGGACTTCCGTGCCACCGTCAAGGGTTCCACCGACGCCGCCAAGATCGCCAAGACGATCAACGCCCGCCTGGTCTAATCCCGCAACACGCGAATACCATCGCCCCCTGTATATAAGGCGGAGTCCCTCTCCAGGGCCTCCGCCTTTTTTCTATCCCTCCCATAAGTTGCGGTGAAATAGGGACTGTTTAAACGATTCAACCTCAAATTCAGTCCCTATTTCACCGCAACTTATAAAAGGATATAGAGGGGGCTACCTATCGAGTCTTTATCGCGAACAGTTCTTCAGCCAGAATTCCGTTCGCACGATATTACTTTGGACCGACCGAGTTTCCGCAGCTTGCTCGCCGGGCGGGGCGATTAAGTTTGTCGCGAGTTCCGCACGCAAAGGAAAGCACTTAATGTGCTTTCCGTCTTGCGCAGGACTGTAGAGCAGCAAACTTAATCGCCCCGCCCGGTGAGCAAGCGGACGACAAACACATCTGTCCAATAATTCGTCTGAAACACAATGAAAAACCGTTTGATGTGAGTTAATATAAACAACGTCGTGAATCTGACTCCTGCCACATGCATGACAGGGGTTAAACACAAAAAGGAGTCAACTATGGTTTCTGAGAAGGCTACCCTCGTTAATCCTCAGGGTCTGCACATGCGTCCGGCTGGTCTGTTCGCCTCCACCATGGGCAAGTACGCCTGTGACGTGACGGTCGTCACCCCCGAGAAGGAGGTCAACGGCAAGTCCCCGATGGCCCTCATGGCTGCTGGTATCCCCTGCGGTACCGAGGTCGAGGTCAAGTGCGACGGCGCTGACGAGGCCGAGGCTCTGGCTGCTGCCATCGAGCTCATCAAGAGCGGTCTTGGCGAGTAGAACTCAAACGGGTCGCATGTTGAACAACTAAGTTCATATTTGGGGGCGCAGTGACCTGTTGTAAGGTAACTGCGCTCTTTTGTCATGGATATGGCAAAACGCTTTATCACATGACACGGAGAGAGGAATGGGAATGTATCAGGGAGTCAACGCTTCCGAGGGCATCGGTATCGGCACCGTCATGGTCGCCGTCGATCCCGACTTGACGTTTGAGCCGCACGAGGTTGCTGATTCGGCAGCAGAGAAGGAGCGCTATCAGTCCGCTCTTTCGGTCTTCTGCGAGAAGACCCAGGCTCAGGCCGACCACATGAAGGAGACGGTGGGTGAGGCCGAGGCCGAGATCATGAGCGGACACATTGTCCTGGCTCAGGACCCGGGCATGACCGACGCCATCAACGCCGCCATTGACGGCGGTACCTGCGCCGAGCAGGCGCTCATGGACACCTCGACCATGTTCGAGAACATGTTCCTGTCCATGGACGACGAGATGTTCCGTCTTCGCGCGGCTGACATCGCCGACATCCGCACCGGTATTCTGGCCGAGCTGCTGGGCAAGGAGGTCGTCGACCTCTCCGTCCTGCCCGAGAACACTGTCGTTGTCGTGCACGACCTCACGCCGTCCATGACCGCCACGATCGATAAGGCCCACGTTGCCGGTATCGTCACCGAGACCGGTGGCCGCACGTCGCACTCCGCGATCATTGCGCGCGCCCTCGAGATCCCGGCTGTCCTTTCGGTCTCCAACAGCTGCACCGCACTGCGCAACGGCATGACCGTTGTCGTCGACGGCGGCAAGGGTATCGTCGAGGCCGATCCCGACGAGGAGACGCTCGCCGCCTACACCGCCAAGGCCGAGGCCTTCGCTGCCGAGAAGGCAGCCCTCGAGGCCTTCCGTGGCAAGCCGTCCGTGACTGCTGATGGCATCAAGAAGATCATCGCCTGCAACATCGGCAACCCCGATGACGTGCCCAACGCGCTCGATCACGATGCCGAGGCCATCGGTCTGTTCCGCTCCGAGTTCCTGTTCATGGACTCCGCTGAGCTTCCTTCCGAGGAGGAGCAGTTCAACGCCTACCGTAAGGTCGCCAGCGCGCTCAAGGGTGCTCCGGTCATCATCCGCACGCTCGATGTGGGTGGCGACAAGGAGATTCCGTATCTGCATATGGTCAAGGAAGACAACCCCTTCATGGGCTTCCGCGCCGTGCGTTACTGCCTGGCCAATCCCGACCAGTACAAGGTCCAGCTCCGCGCTCTGCTGCGCGCTAGCGCCTTCGGTGACGTCAAGATCATGATCCCGCTCGTCACCTGCGTCGAGGAGGTCTTGGCTGTCAAGGAGCTCGTCGAGCAGTGCAAGGCCGAGCTGACCGAAGAGGGTCGCAAGTTCAACGAGAACATCGAGGTCGGCATCATGGTCGAGACGCCCGCCGCTTCGCTGCTCGCAGACCGTCTTGCCGAGGTCGCCGACTTCTTCTCCATCGGCACCAACGACCTGATCGGCTACACCATGTGCGCCGACCGTGGTAACGACACCATCTCCAACCTGTACCAGGTTTACTATCCCGCCGTGCTCCGCTCGCTCAAGAACATCATCGAGAGCGGCGTGAAGGCCGGCATCATGGTCGGTATGTGCGGCGAGGCCGCTGCCGATCCGCTGCTCGAGCCGCTGCTGATCAGCTGGGGCCTGGAGGAGTTCTCGATGAGCGCTCCGTCGATCCTGCGCGCCCGCAAGACCATCAGCCAGTGGACCAAGGCCGAGTGCGACGAGCTCGCCGAGAAGGCACTCGCCTGCAACACCGCCGCCGAGGTCAAGGCACTGCTCGAGTCCGCAGCTCGCTAATTTGGTATCAGAGGTAACCGCGTGGTTGGAATGGGCCGGCCACGCGGCCCTCACATATACAGGGGGTACTGTAAATGTTCTACACGCTAACCGCTAACCCGGCTGTCGACATGACGGTTTCGAGCTCTCCGCTCGAGCCCGACGAGAACGTTCGCACCGGTTCGGCCAGCTACACGGCTAACGGCAAGGGCCTCGACGTGTCCTTCGCCTTTAAGAAGATGGGCGTCGACACCGTCGCGCTCGGCTTCTTCGCCGGCTTCACGGGCAAGTTCATCGTCGAGGAGGTCATGAACCTGGGTTGCCTCTGCCGCCCGGTCTGGACCGACGGCATCACGCGCATTAACACCTACGTCAACGATGGCCAGCACGAGTACGGCATCCTGAATCCTGGTGCTCCGATTACGCCGCAGCACCAGGAGGAGCTCTACAACATCCTGGACACCGCGGGCGATCTCGAGTGCCTGATCGTTTCCGGCTCCGTTCCTCCCAAAGCTACGCCTGACTTCCTGGCTCAGGTCATGGAGCACGCACAGGCTCGTGGCGCCGACGTCGTCCTGGACCTGTCCTCCGACAAGCTCAAGGAGCTCGCTCACAAGAAGCCGCTGCTCATCAAGCCGAACCATCACGAGATGAAGGCCATCTTCGGCGTGCCGGTCGACACCGACGACGAGGTCCGCGTTGCCATGAAGATGGCTCACGACGCTGGCGTTCAGAACGTGCTGCTCACCCGTGGTAGCCGCGGCGACGCTTACTTCTCCAACGGCGAGGACATCTGGTACGCCAAGCGTGAGTTCAACATCAAGCTGGTTTCTTCCGTCTGCGCCGGCGACTGCACCCTCGCTGCGTTCCTGCACAAGTGGTACAGGGATCGCGACAACGTCGAGGAGGCCATGAAGCTCGCTATGGCCACCGGCGCCAACGTTGCCGAGTCCGTCGGCATCGGCGACTTCGGTCACGTCGACGAGTACAGCAAGCGCGTTGCTGTCCGCAAGCTCGATCGTCAGTAATTGAAACGTGACATATTCGTGCGCATGTGGCGCCCCGGTTTCGGCTGGGGCGCCTTTTTGTTCCGCCACGGGGGAGAGGTGTCCCGCCGTGCTTCATCGCTTCCACACCGTTCGCCGAGTTGTCCTAGCCTTTTACCGATGCGTGGAATATACTTTCATTAACACGTTGCTTCGTGAAAGGAACATTCATGATTTACACGCTCACTGCAAATCCCGCCATTGACTACAACATCGCCTGCGACGGCCTTACTGCCAATACCGTCACGCGTACCCGCAATGCCGTCTACACGCCCAACGGCAAGGGCCTCAACGTCTCGTTTACGCTTGACCACTATGGTGTCGACACCACGATCCTGGGTTTCTTCGCCGGCTTCTCGGGTGAGTTTATCGTTAAGGGCGCCGAGGCCCTGGGCGTGCCCGTCAAGCCCGTGTGGACCGACGGTATTACGCGCGTCAATGTGTTCCTCAACGCCGGTCCCGACACCGAGTACAACATGGTCAATGCCGGTGCCGCCATCAATGAGGCCAACGAGCAGGAGATGTTTGAACTTATCGATTCGCTCGATGACATGACCTGCCTGGTCATCAGCGGCTCGCTGCCTCCCAACACTTCCGAGGGCTTCTTGGCCGAGGTCCTGCGCCGTGTCAAGGCCAAGGGGGCCGAGTTCGTCCTCGACATCTCGAGCCATCAGCTGGCAGACCTCATTGCTCTGGAGCCACTGCTGATCAAGCCCAATGACGACGAGCTGCTTGACATCTTTGGCATCAAGGTGAGCGGTGGCGACGACGAGTCCGTCAAGGGCGCTATGGCTGAGCTGCACGCCAAGGGCGCCAAGAACGTGCTGCTGACCCTTGGTGGCGCCGGTGCGTACTTCTCCAACGGCGAGCATATCTGGTTTGCCAACCGCACCTTCGACGTCAAGCTGCTGTCGACTGTGTGCGCCGGCGATTCCTCGCTCGCTGCCTTCCTGTCCGTGTGGCACGACGCTCCCGAGCGCGTCGAGGACGCCCTGCGCCTTTCGATGGCCACTGGCGCCAACGTGGTCGAGTGCCCCGGTCTGGGTGATTTTGCCAAGGTGGACGAATATAAGAAGCACATCGAGGTTCGCCAGGTCTGCTAGTTCCGGCACCTTGTCTGAATAGTTTGATTATTTCGCATCCGTCTTAGACTAGGACGGATGCGTTTTTGTTTATCGGACTTGCGTGTGCAGTGGAGGCTGTTTCTTGCTAGACTTCTTGCAGACGCAATCGATAGCCAATTTGATAGTCGCAGGAGGCCATAGGCATGTGCAATGTTTCGCTCAACGGTACTCAACCGTCCGATGCGTCCCTGCGCGTCCTGCGCGCGCTTGAGGCGGCTGGTCTTGAGGCTTGGTACGTGGGCGGTTGGGTGCGCGACGCCCTGATGGGGTACCCCAGCCACGATGTTGATTTGTGCTGTAGCGGCCTGTGGCAGGAGTCCAAAGCGGCGCTCGAGGCCGCCGGCATCGCGGTTGTGGAGTCGGGCATTAAATTTGGCGGAATCACGGCTATTTCCGATGGCGAGCGTATCGAGGTCACCACGTACCGTCTGGATGGCTTTTACACCGATGGTCGTCATCCCCAGAGTGTGGAGCGTGCCGCCTCGCTCGAGGACGATCTGGCGCGCCGCGACTTTACCGTCAATGCCATGGCCTGGCATCCCGAGCGCGGGCTTGTCGACCGCTACGACGGCCAGGGTGACTTGGAGCGCAAGCTGATTCGCGCTGTCGGCGATCCCAAGCGTCGCTTTAACGAGGACGCCCTGCGCATGCTGCGTGCGGTGCGCTTTGCCTGCCGTCTGGACTTTATGATTGAGCCCGAGACCAAGCGTGCGCTTGCCGAGTGCGCGCCGCTGCTCGATGCCGTGGCGCGTGAGCGTGTGGGTATTGAGCTCGAGGGCATTCTTTCGACCGGTCATGGGGGAGACGCGATGCTTCGCTATCCCGAGCTCATCTGTGCCGCTTTGCCCGAGTTGGCAGCGGGTCGCGGGTTTGATCAGCGCAGTGTCTATCATGCGTTTAACGTCTACGTGCATATCGCCCGTGTGCTGACGGTGGCGGGGGAGCTCGCGCTGTGTGACGGCGTCGCGCCCTCGTCGAGCCTTATGTGGGCGGCGTTTTTGCACGATGTGTCCAAGCCCGAGTGCTTCACGGTCGACCATGCCGGTAGCGGACACTTCTACGGTCATCCCGAGCTCGGCGCCAAGAAGGCGCGCGTCATTATGGATCGCCTGGCGCTCTCGCACGACTTGGTGCGCGACGTGTGCCTGCTCATCAAATACCATGACAAGCCGCTGCGCCCCGAGCGCTCCTGTCTGCTCAATATGATGCGCGCGCTTTCGGGTGAGGGCGTCGACACGGCCCGCCTGATTGACGAGCTCATGGATCTTAAGCGTGCCGACACACTTGGCAAGGCCCCGTCGTGCTTCTATTACGTTGAGACGATTGAGGAGATGCGCGCGATGGCGCACGAGCTGCTGAGGGCGGGGGAGCCCTATACGCTCAAGATGCTCGCCATCAACGGCGGCGACCTGATCCGTGCCGGAGTCAAGCCCGGGCCGGAACTGGGGCAGCTTCTCAACTCCGCCCTCGACGCCGTGATCGAAGACAACATTCCCAACGATCGCGAAGCTCTTTTGGTCCATCTCAACTTGAATTAGCTACCTAGTTTACCTGCGTGTTCCATAACCTGCCGACAATTTTTCGGCAATTTGGAATTTCTTCTTGCGCTGACGTTTTTTGTCCCGTAATATATTTCTTCGCAGCACGGCAGTGCAGATGTCATGTGGCCCGTTCGTCTAGCGGTTTAGGACGCCGCCCTCTCAAGGCGGAGATCACCAGTTCGAATCTGGTACGGGCTACCACTTTTTTTCTGCTGAGGCTTATGGCCCGTTCGTCTAGCGGTTTAGGACGCCGCCCTCTCAAGGCGGAGATCACCAGTTCGAATCTGGTACGGGCTACC
>NZ_JADMOP010000006.1 GCF_015558785.1 Collinsella aerofaciens | reverse complement strand
GCGCCTTTAGACGCGAGCCCGGGGCCCGTGGGTTATACCCTAAGAGCAAACCACCCTTTTTAAGGGTGGTTCTGATTTATCTGACGGTTTAAAACGGTCTCACGTGTTACAGATTAAGACGTTATATCTGGACAGTCACGCCATCCCAATTACATCCCCGTTAGCAGCACGATGTCGAGAATCGTCACGATGACGCCAATCCCTACGAGCAGCGCGTTGAGCGGGCGCGAGTTGGCGTATTTGCCCATAACGCGGGCTGAGCTGGTGAGCCGTATGAGCACAAAGACCGTAATCGGCAGTTGAAGCGACAGCAGTGCCTGACTCCAGATGAGACCCTCAAAAGGATTTGGGACGACCAAGCACGCCGCCACTGCGCCGACGAAACAAGCCGCCACCCCGATCGAGGAATGTCGGTCGTGGATGTCGTATTCCTCGTCGAACATGCCCGCGGTGATGGTTCCCGCCGCCATGCCCGCTGTCACGCTGCTCGATAGTCCCGCGAACAGCAGCGCTACCGCAAAGATGGTCGAGCTCGCCGGGCCCAAGATGGGGGAGAGCGTGGCCGCTGCGACGGCGAGGTCGTCTACGACAATGCTGTGCGCAAAGAAGGTCGTTGCGGCCAGGATGACCATGGCCGAGTTGATTGCCCAGCCCACGCCCATCGAAAAGAGCGTGTCGAAGAGCTCGTAGCGCAGACGTTCTTCGATAACTTGCTCGCCTTGGCCTTCGAAGTGCATGGATTGGATGACCTCGGAGTGCAGGAAGAGGTTGTGAGGCATAACAACCGCGCCTAGGACACTTACGATAATCGCGGCCGAGCCGGTGGGCATACTGGGTGTGATCCAGCTTGCGGCGGCCTGCGGCCAGTCGACCTTGACCAGCGTAAGCTCAGCCAAAAACGAGAGTCCTACCACGCCTACGAAGGCGATGATCCATCGCTCGGCGCGCTTGTAGGAGCTCGTCATGAGCATCGCCATCGATACTGCCGCCACGATGACGCAGCCCGCGCGCACGGGCAGCCCAAAGAGCATTTGAAGGGCAATCGCGCCACCCAGGACTTCGGCCATGGCGGTGGCGATGGTCGCGAGATAGGCGCTGGCGAGCACCATGTGTCCCACGATGCGGGGGAGGTAGTGTGTCGTGGCCTCGGCAAGACAGGTGCCCGTGGCGATGCCCAGGTGCGCCGCGTTGTGCTGCAGCACAATGAGCATAATTGTGGACAGCGTGACGATCCACAGCAGCGCGTAGCCAAACTGCGAGCCCGCGGCCATATTGGAGGCCCAGTTGCCCGGGTCGATAAAGCCGACGGTCACGAGCAGCCCGGGGCCGATGTGCCGCGCAATGTCTAGGCCTCCGTGACCACCGGTGCGCCGGGAACCAAAGTGTTGTTTGAGATGGTTGAGCATGGTGCACTCCTGCGTGCCGTTTGTTTGACGCCGTAAAGGGTACCCGTTTTAGGCTTAAAGGTTAACCGAGACTAACAAAATTGTTGTATTTGAATAGGATGGGGAAAGGAGTTGCCGAAATGTCTTGATCTGTAACAACTAGGGATGGAAATTGGACCTAGGTGTTACAGATCGAGACAGGAAGAAATGGTCCTATGGAAAATCTCGATCTGTAACAGTTAGCTGCAAAAACCGGCCCTTCGTGTTACAGATCGAGACATTCGGAACTGTCTCTCGAAAACATCTCAATCTGTAACATCTAGGCGCCAAAATTGGGTCTTCCTGTTACAGATTGAGATGTTTGAAGCGGTGAGCATACGGGCCGAACTTGGGGCCCTTGTTGTCGTCCTTGAGCTCGGCGGCACCCACTCGCAGGGCGCGCGTTACGCGATTGTTTCGAAACGGGTGGGAAACACAACGGGCCGGCGATGCTCCTAGTATCCCTATTCAACTGACTGTCTAAATATCTAGGGGAGGATCGCGATGCAGGCAGATTCCGCTCAGCAGCAGGGCCTTTATCGCCCCGAATTCGACCACGATGCATGTGGCATCGGCGCGCTTGCCGATATCAACGGTGAGCGTCATCACCAGATTCTGGACGATGCGCTGTCCATTCTGGTCAACTTGGAGCACCGCGGCGGCACCGGACTCGAGAAGAACACCGGCGACGGCGCCGGAATCCTGTTCCAGGTTCCGCATCATTTTTTCCGCAAAGAGGCTCAAAAGTGCGGCCAGATTCTGCCGGCAGAGGGCGACTATGGCGTGGCCATGCTGTTCTTCCCGCAGGACGACAAGGGCGTAGAGGATGCCCGCCGCGTGTTTGAGGAGGGCTGCGCCGAGGCCGGCGTGCCGCTGCTTTTTTGGCGCGAGGTGCCGGTCGACCCGCACGATTTGGGCGAGACGGCCCGCGCCTGCATGCCCACCATCTTGCAGGCCTTCCTGGGCCGTCCGGACGACACGCCCGCCGGCGATGCCTTCGAGCGTCGTCTGTACGTGTGCCGCCGCACCATCGAGAAGAAGGCCGACGTCGAGTTTGCCCTGCGCGACAAGATCTTCTATGTGTGCTCCATGAGCTCGCGCACCATCGTGTACAAGGGTATGCTGGTCGCCACGCAGATGCGCCGCTTCTTCATCGATCTCAACGACGCCGCCGTCAAGACGGCCGTGGCGCTCGTCCACTCGCGCTACTCCACCAACACCACGCCCAGCTGGGAACGCGCGCACCCCAACCGTTATATCATCCATAACGGCGAGATCAACACCCTCAAGGGCAACGTCAACTGGATCCGCGCCCGCGAGCCCAACCTGTACAGTCCCGTGCTGCAGCATGATCTTGAGCGCGTGATGCCCATCATCAACCGCGAGGGCTCCGATTCCGCGATTCTGGACAACGTGCTTGAGTTTTTGGTCATGAACGGTCGCCCGCTTACGCGTGCCGCGTCCATGCTGTTGCCCGAGCCGTGGGACCACAACGACAGCCTGAGTGAGGAGCGCCGCGCCTACGACGCTTACCAGTCCATGCTCATGGAGCCGTGGGATGGCCCGGCGGCCATCGCCTTTACCGACGGTCGCACGCTGGGTGCCGCCCTCGACCGTAACGGCCTGCGTCCCGCCCGCTACTATGTGATGCGCGACGGTCGCTTTATGCTGGCAAGCGAGGTGGGCACCATCGAGGTGAGCCCCGAGAACATCCTGACGAGCGGCTGTCTGGGACCGGGCCAGATGCTCGAGGTCGATTTTGCCCGCGGCCGCGTCATCTACAACGACGAGCTGCGCGCCCGTTACGCCAAGGAAAAGCCCTATCGCGACTGGATCGCCGAGGAGACGCTGACCGTCGACGCGCTCGACAAGCCCGTCGCGCCCACGCCCGCCGAGGATACCGAGGTGCCCGCCGCCGTGCGCATGGCCAAGCTCGGGTATCACTGGGATGATGTTGACGAAGTCGTGCGTCCCATGGCCCAGCAGGGCAAGGCGCCGCTCGCCTCGATGGGTATCGATGCGCCGCTGGCCTGCCTGTCCAAGAAGACGCGCTCGTTCTTCGACTACTTCTATCAGCTGTTCGCTCAGGTCACGAATCCGCCCATCGACGCTCTTCGCGAGCATATGGTCACCTCGACCACGCTCTACCTGGGCAACCACGGCAACCTGCTCGAGGACTCCCGTACGGCCTGTCAGCTGGTGCGCCTGGAGCGTCCGCTGCTGAGCGAGGAGGAGTTCGAGCGTATCTGCGCCATCGACCGCGTGGGCTTTAAGACCCGCCGTTTCCGTGCCGTCTACCGCCGCGATGCCGGCGAGGGTGCGCTGCAGGCTGCGCTCAAGCAGCTTGCAGAGGACGTTGAGGCCGCGGTCCGTGACGGCGTGAACATCGTGGTGTTGAGCGACCGTGCCGCCGCGGGCGAGGTGCCCGTACCGTCGCTGCTCGCCGTGGGCTGCGTGCACAACCACCTGATCCGCGCCGGCGTGCGTACCTTTGCCGACATCGTGGTGGAGTGTGGCGACGCCGTGTCCCCGCACGACTTTGCGGCGCTGGTGGGCTACTCCGCGAGCGGCATCTATCCGTACAACGCGCATGCGTGCATTCGCGACTTGGCGGCGCACGGCGATCTGGACGTGACAGCCGAGCAGGGCATTGCCAACTACAACAAGGCTGCGACCGCCGGCATCGTCTCCATCATGTCCAAGATGGGCATCTCCACGGTGCAGAGCTACCATTCGGCGCAGATCTTCGAGGCCGTGGGCTTCACTCCGGAGTTCGTCAACGCGTACTTCGCCGGCACGGTGAGCCGTGTGGGCGGTATGGGTGTCGAGGACGTTGAGCGCGAGCAAAACGAGCGCTACGACGCCGCACTCGCTATCCTTAAGAGCCCGGCTCCCGATCAGCTGCCCACGTTGGGCCTGACCAAGTGGCGCCCGCTCGGCGGCGAGGATCACCTCATCGATCCGCAGACCGTCTACTTGCTGCAGACCGCCTGCCGCGAGGACAGCTACGACACCTTTAAGGAGTACAGCGCCCGCCTGCACCTCACGGGCCGTGCCGTGCGCCTGCGTGACTTGCTCGACTTTAATGCCAACGGTCGCACGCCGGTTTCGCTCGACGAGGTGGAGCCCGCGCTCAACATCGTCCGCCGCTTTAATACCGGTGCCATGTCGTACGGCTCCATCAGCAAGGAAGCACACGAGTGCATGGCCATCGCCATGAACCGCCTGCACGGCCGTTCCAACTCCGGCGAGGGCGGCGAGGACCCGCGTCGCGAGACCCCGCTGGCCAACGGCGACTCCAAGAACTCCGCGATCAAGCAGGTGGCAAGCGCGCGCTTTGGCGTGACAAGCCGTTATCTGTGCAGCGCCTTCGAGATTCAGATCAAGATGGCCCAGGGCGCCAAGCCTGGCGAGGGCGGTCACCTGCCCGGCAAGAAGGTCTACCCCTGGATTGCCGAGGTCCGTCAGTCCACGCCCGGCATCGGCCTGATCTCACCTCCGCCGCACCACGACATCTACTCCATCGAGGACCTGGCAGAGCTGATCTTCGATCTTAAGAACGCCAATCCCGGCGCACGCGTGTCGGTCAAGCTGGTCAGCGAGGCCGGCGTCGGCACCATCGCCACTGGTGTTGCCAAGGGCGCTGCCGACAAGATCTTGATCAGCGGCCACAATGGCGGCTCGGGTGCCGCTGCGCGCGACTCTATCTGGCACGCGGGTCTGCCGCTGGAGCTTGGCCTTGCCGAGGCCCAGCAGACGCTGCTGCAAAACGGCCTGCGCTCGCGCGTGGTGCTCGAGGCCGACGGCAAGCTTATGGACGGTACCGATGTCGCCGTTGCCTGCCTGTTGGGTGCCGAGGAGTTTGGCTTTGCGACCATGCCGCTCATCTCCATGGGCTGCCTCATGCAGCGTGACTGCCAGCAGGATACCTGCCCGGCCGGCATCGCTACGCAAAACTGCCGCCTGCGTCGTGGCTTCCGCGGCAAGCCCGAGCACGTCGAGCGCTTTATGCTCTTTGTTGCCGAGCAGTTGCGCGAGGTCATGGCGAGCCTGGGCTTCCGCACCATCGATGAGATGGTCGGCCATCCCGAGTGCTTGCGCCAGATCGAGGTCCCGGGCAACCGCAAGGCCAACCTGCTCGATTTGTCGCCCGTGCTGGCGAGCGCGACCTGCGAGTTCGGCGCTCATATCTCGGGTGCCGACGGTCGCCACTTCCTGCCGCAGATGGCCGCGGACAGCGAGCTCGACAAGACGCTCGACTCCACGTTGTTTGTGCCCTATACGGCCGATGCCCGTGCGCACCTGCGTCCGATTCGCTTCCGCGCCGATATCGCCAACGTCAACCGTTGCGTGGGCACCATCCTGGGCAATGCGGTGACCAAGGCGCATCCCGAGGGTCTGCCTGCCGGCTCCATTACCATCGATTGCGATGGTTCGGCTGGTCAGAGCTTTGGCGCCTTCCTGCCGCGCGGCATTACACTCAACGTGTGCGGCGACGCCAACGACTACTTTGGCAAGGGTCTTTCGGGCGGCGAGGTGTCGGTGCGCCCCAACCCGCATGCGACCTACAAGTTCGACGAGAACATCATCGTGGGCAACGTTGCGTTCTTTGGCGCTACGAGCGGCCGTGGCTTTATTAACGGCCTGGCCGGCCAGCGCTTTGGCGTACGCAACTCCGGTGCCACCGTGGTGGTCGAGGGTTGCGGCAACCATGGCTGCGAGTACATGACGGGCGGTCTGGCGCTCATCCTGGGTGAGGTCGGGCAGAACTTCGCTGCCGGTATGACGGGTGGCGTGGCTTATGTCTTTGACCAGTACGGCACGCTCGATGCCCGTGTGAACCACGAGAGCGTTGAGCTCAAGGCCCCGACGGCCGGCGAGCTGGCGCAGATTCGTGCGCTCATCCAGGAGCACGTGGACGCGACGCAGAGCCCGCGCGGTATTAAGCTGCTCTACAGCTTTGAGACGATGAGCAAGCACTTTGTGAAGGTCATTCCAACCGAGTACGAGCGCGTGCTGGCGATTGTCGCCTCCGCCGAGGCCGTCGGCAAGACGCATGCGCAGGCCGAGGAGCTGGCGTTTGACATTGTGACCGGTCGCGCCGACGCCGCCGATGTCGCTCGCTTTGATGTGGCGGGTGGTGTTGCTGGCGCTGCGCCCGCCACCGCCAGCTCTGTTGCTTCGACCAAGAAGGAGGCGTAAGTGCCATGGGTAAGCCCGGTGCTTTTCTTGATATCGATCGCGTGACCCACGAGCTGCGCCCCGTGGAGGAGCGCAGCCGCGATTTCGATCCACTGTACGTGGAGCTCGATGACGACGCGCGTCGCGCCCAGGCGAGCCGCTGCATGATGTGCGGTGTGGCGTTTTGTCAGATGGGCGCGAGCTTTGGCAAGGCGCGCCCGAGCGGCTGTCCGCTGCACAACTTGATTCCCGAGTGGAATGAGCTGGTGTACCGCGGCCGCTGGGATGAGGCTGCCGAGCGCCTGTCGCTCACCTCGCCCATGCCCGAGTTCACAAGTCGCGTGTGCCCGGCGCTGTGCGAGGCTGCGTGCAACCTGGGTTCGGTCGATGGCCAGCCCACGACGATCCATGACAACGAGCGAGCGATCAGCGACCATGAGTGGGCCAACGGCGGTCCGCGCAGCTTTGAGCCGGCAGGGGAGGGCGCGCCCACGGTTGCCGTGGTGGGCTCCGGTCCTGCTGGTCTGGTGGCAGCATGGGAGCTTGCGCGTCGCGGTGCCCGCGTGACGGTGTTTGAGCGTGACGACCGCCCGGGTGGTTTGCTTATGTACGGCATTCCCAACATGAAGCTCGAGAAGTCCGTGGTCGAGCGTCGCGTGACACTTATGCGCGAGCTGGGTATTGTGTTTGAGCTGGGTGCTGACGTTACGAACCCTGCGGTGGCGGCCAAGCTCAACGGCTTTGACGCTGTCGTGGTGGCTGCCGGCGCTCGTGCCCCGCGTGGGCTTTCGGCTGCGAATATTGATGCCTCGGGCGTGGTGTATGCCGTGGACTATCTGACGGCTTCGACTGTGTCGGTGCTCGATGGCGGCGAGCCTGCGGTGAATGCGCGCGGCTTGGACGTTGTGGTCATTGGCGGTGGCGATACCGGTAACGACTGCGTGGGTACCGCCGTGCGTCAGGGCGCGCGCAGCGTGCGCCAGTTTGAGTTCTTGCCGGCGGCACCCGATAAGCGCGCGGCGAGCAACCCCTGGCCGCAGTGGCCCAATGTGAAGAAGACCGACTACGGCCAGCAGGAGGCTATCGCTGCGATGGGTGGCGAGATGCGTGCCTGGGGCGTTGATACGCTCGAGGTGCTGCTGGACAAGAAGGGTGCGGCTGCGGGTCTGCGCGTGGTCGATCTGGACTGGTCGGCGGGAAAGCCCGAGCGCATCGCGGGTTCCGAGCACGAGGTGCCGGCGCAGCTGGTGCTCATCGCTTGCGGCTTTACGGGTCCTGAGCATGGCGTGCTCGACGCGGTGGGCGTGCCCGTTGCCACCACTGGTCGTCCGCTGCCTGTGATGGCTGCCGAGGGCTCGCATCTTGCAGCGCGTGTCGACGGCGTCGCCGCGGGCGCCACACCGGTATACGTGGCCGGCGATGCTCGCAATGGCAGTTCGCTCGTGGTAAGCGCCATGGCCGACGCCCTGGCCTGCGCTGCCGAAGTCGCCGAGGCGCTGGAGCTGTAAGGCGGCTGTTCACAATTGAATCGTCAAGGGCTGTCCCCAACTGCCGGCACATAAGGAGCGTCCCCAAGTGCCGGCATGCTGGGGACGTTCCTTTTGGGTCGGCATTCGGGGACACTTCTTGCGGGTTTGCGACCGATTTGTTCGTTTGTCGACGCGCGAGTGTCCATTCGGCGTCTTTTTGAGCTGTGGTCACCTGTTGTTTCTGTGGTGGCTGTGGGCATATGGCTCAAAAGGGCGGGTTGGCCGTCTATGTTTACCTGCGGTTTTATTGCGGTGCGCATTTTCGGTCAAGCATCCCGTCAAGTGTTTGGTCAGCAGTTGGTTTGCAGCCGGAGGCCTATTTTGTCCGTGCTGACAGTGGCTGCCCACCCTCCTCGTAAGCTCAAATTGAGGTTCATCAGTTTGAGGAGGATGCCGTGACTGACCACGTTTTAGACCGAGCGCATCTGGCCGAAGCCGTCGGTAACGATATTGCCGACATGGCCCATTTTTGGATGCTGCGGAAGTTTCAGTTTTTGGAGCCGGCGCGCGAGCAGTTCGAGATCATTGTCGACCCGTGGCTCGGCTATTGCACCGAGCCTTCCCAAAACGAAATCATGGCCTACAACATGGCATTTACCGATTGGCTGCTCTTCGAGCGCCCCTATCGCCATGGCAAGACGCTGCTCGAGCTGTATGTTGATGAGCCGCCGGCATCGCTTTCGCCTGCCTCGCTCAAGCGGCTCGAGCAGGTATACGACACGCAGTATTTCTCGCGCTTTGGCATTTTGGACAAGGATCCTGCGACTGGTATGGTCGCGCTGAAGGACACACGCACCGACCGTCGCTTTGACGTCTACGATCCGCATATCGTGCAAAAGGAGCATTGGAGCGACGGAGCGATTGCGGTGCGCCTCGCCTGCGTCGACGATGTCTGGCTGACGGCGGGACAACTCTATCTGTATGACATCGCACGCCTGAGTGACACGGCGGTCGATGGGCCTGGTGCGGTGCATCCGGAGGACCTGCAGGATGGCTTTGACACCTCGTGCATCAGTTTCTTCTTGCGTCTGGTCCGCGACATCATGGGCGCCCAGGGGCGGTACGTAAAGTCGCTCAACATCTACGAGCAGGAGTGGGAGTAGGGGGTGTTACTGGTGTCGCTCTGCTGCCCCTGACTTTGTCTCAATCTGTAACGTTTAGGGACAAAAAACCGGTCTACCTGTTACAGATCGAGACGAACGCTTGGGCGCCGCTGGTTTGTCTAAATCTGTAACGTTTGGGGGCTGGAGAACGTCTAACTGTTACAGATTGAGACGGAAGGTTGGCGGCTGCCGAAAGATCTTGTTCTGTAACAACTAGAGGCTCAAAGACTGTCTTCCTGTTACAGATCAAGACATTTGCCAGCGGAGGCACGGTGACGATGGTCCATTTGTCTGACGTGGTGGTGATGAAAGTGTCTAATACCGTTCTCAAACACAAACATACGACTCGCAACACGTTGGCGCGGAATAGGATGCTCGCGCGGCTCACGGAGACGGCCAAGCAAGGTGCGCTGCTCGCAACGCATGACAATACCGAGCTCATGTGGCTGCGACGCCATGTTGGAACCGACGATATCGCGGAGCCCGAGCCGTACCTGTTCTGTTTTCAGCATGATTGGGATGCATTGACGCCGGCGGAGCGAGCGCTGAGGACTATCAAAGGGCTTGCGGAATTTCATCCCGATTGGGCGTTTTGGGGCTATGACGCGGCGCTTTTGTGGGGTCTGGAGGTGCCGAATGATCTGCTCGGGCCGCGCTTTCTTGTTAAGACGGGTTGTTCGGTGACGTTGAGCGGCGGGTGCAGGTTGTTGCGTCCGCAGATGGCGGGCGCGCTCGAGCGTGTTGATGGCGTGCGGGTGACGTCGTTTTGGCGCACGGTGGAGGATTGCTTGCTGCGTGCGCCGTTCTCCTACGGGTTGGCGATTGCCGATTCTGCACTGCGGGCGAAAGGCGTATCACGTGGGGATTTGTGCGAGCGCCTCCGCGCCGATTGCGAGGGCAGGCGAGGGTATCGCAGGGCGCAGGTGATCGCGTCGTATGCGGACGGGCTGTCCGAAAACGGCGGCGAGTCTCGGTTCCGAGCGTTCTTTATTGCATACGGTTTTCCGGTTCCGGAGCTGCAGGTGGAGTTTCGTGATCCGCTCGATTCGAGCCAAGTGTTTCGCGTTGATTATTTTTGGAGGCTCGAGGACGGAACGTGCGTGATTGGCGAGCTGGACGGAAAGGGGAAGTATGCCTTGCAGAACGACGAGGGTCGGGAGTCGATCGACCCATTCGTGGCAGAACGTCAGCGGGAGTCCCATCTGACAATGCTCGGACACAAGGTGCTTCGGTTTACGTTTGATGAGCTCAAGAATCCGGGGAAGCTGGTTGAGAAGATGAGGCTGGCGGGTATTCCGCGACGGGCCGATTTGGCTGAGGAATGGAGATGCCGGTGGTATGGGCGCTGAGGGGTTTTGTCTCGATCTGTAACAGCAAGGGGCCCAATAACCCTGTACCTGTTACAGTTCGAGACATTTCCCTGGTGTCGCTGAGGTGGGACTGCAACGTATTCCGTCCCCCCACATCCCCTCTTCCCTCCGTTAGCCGATGCGTCTGCAGCAATCCAGCGGGACTAGGTAATAATGGACAAATGTTCATGTTAATCGTGAGGGAGGAGCTCGATATGGCGACTGCCGATCGTCCCACGTTGTTTATCAATGCGACCGTCCTGGATGGCTCGGAGCATATGGAGCCGCAGCCCGATATGGCCGTGGCCGTTGAGCGCGGTGTCATCACCTGGATGGGACCGAGCGCCGTGGCCCAAGCTCCAGCGGGGGCCGAGGTTATCGACCTGGCAGGTGCGTATCTCATGCCAGGCCTCATCAATATGCATGTGCATCTGTGCGGTTCGGGCAAGCCGGTTTCGGCGGGCGATGCGGGCGCGCTGATGAAGAAGCTCGACAATCCCGTGGGCCGCGCCATCGTGCGCCATATCCTCAAGAGCAGCGCTCAGCAGCAGCTGGCAAGCGGCGTGACCACGGTGCGCGGTGCAGGCGACCCGTTGTTTGCCGACATCGCCGTGCGCAACGCCATCGACGCCGGCAAGTATCAGGGTCCGCGTCTGGTGGCACCGGGAACGGGTGTCACGGTGCCGGGTGGCCACGGTGCGGGCCTCTTTGCGCAGGTGGCCAATACTCCCGCAGAGGCGGCCGAACAGGTGCGCGACCTGTATGCGCGCGGCGCCGACGTCATCAAGCTGTTCGTGACGGGTGGCGTGTTCGATGCGACCGAGGTGGGCGAGCCGGGCGTGCTGCGCATGCCGGTCGATGTCGCCGCAGCGGCGTGCAAGGCGGCGCACGAGGTTGGCCTTCCGGTTATGGCCCATGTCGAGAGTACCGAGGGCGTGAGGGCCGCGCTTGAGGCCGGTGTTGACACGATTGAGCACGGCGCTCCGTTGACGCCCGAGATCTTGGAGCTGTACCGTGGCGCCGCGGGCACGCAGCTCGAGGGGCGTGCGCCGAGCGTGACCTGCACTATCAGCCCGGCGCTGCCGTTTGTATTGCTCGACCCGGAAAAGACCCATTCGACCGATACGCAAAAGAAGAACGGCGACATCGTGTGCTCGGGCATCATCGAGAGCGCTCGTGCCGCACTGGAAGCTGGCGTTAAGGTGGGCCTTGGCACAGATTCGAGCTGCCCGTTTGTGACGCAGTACGACATGTGGCGCGAGGTGGCCTATTTTGCCAAGTATGTCGGCGTGAGCAACGCCTTTGCACTGCATACAGCCACGCAGGTTAATGCCGAGCTGCTGGGGCTGGGCGGCGAGACTGGCACAATCGAGTGCGGCAAGGCCGCCGATATCCTGGTGACGCGTGAGAACCCGCTCGATGACCTGTGCGCTCTGCGTGAGCCGGTACACGTGATGTGTCGTGGCGATCTGGTGCGCAAGCTCAAGGTGAAGCGTATTCCCGAGGTGGACGCCGAGCTCGACGCGATTATGGCCATGCCTGCCGAGGCGCTTGCCGAGGAGCTTGCCCGCGACGGCGTGGCGTAAGCGCGCGATATGGCGATGCGACAAGGGGGCAATCCTTTTGTCATAATTAGAAAAAGCCGAGGTCTCAACACGAGGCCTCGGCTTTTATTTGTCCCATGGTATGGCGGCTATGAGCGCGTCTCCATCTTGGCATGGCACTTGGGGCAGGTGACGCGGATCTTGCCTTTGCCCTTGGGAACGGAGAGCATCTGGCCGCAGTTGGGGCACTTGAGATAGGCCGTGGTCTTGCGGCCCTTCCACATCTTCTTGGCTGTGCGCTTGGCACGTTCAAAGTCTTCCTTGCTAGTACCGGCTGCGCGCGAGGCGTTGGCCGCTGCAGCTCCGCCGCCCAAGCTAGCTACAAACTTGCCCAAGCCGGGTACGTTTGCAGTCGCGGCGACAAAGGCCTCGTTCTCCTTGTGACGTGCGTCGATATTTTTGGACAGGCCGCGCAGCACGCCAATCACGATTACGGCGATGGCAATCCAGCTGAGCCACTGGATGCGGGCTATCGATCCGATCATGGCGATGATAATGCCTGCGAAGCCCATCACGATGGTGAGTTCGTCAGCGCCATTGCGGCCCTTCATAAAGTCATTCATGCAAATTGCCTTTCATTCGATATGCCGCACGCCTTTATACCCGATTTAGAGCAAGGGGGACAGGTTAATCTGCACCAATGTGGTGCAAACGTACCTGTCCCCAATGCCCCAATTACTTGGAGAGTTTGTCGACGACGCGTTCGATTTCGGCGAGTTTGGCGGCTTTGAGGTCTTCGTCGCCCGATTCGATTGCCGAAGTCACGCAGCCCTCGATATGCGCCTTGAGCACGTCGGCGTTAATGCGCGCGAGGAGCGCCTGTGTTGCCATGAGCTGCGTGGAGATGTCGACGCAATAGCGGTCCTCATCGACCATCCGCAAGATGCCGTCGATCTGGCCGCGTGCCGTTTTGAGCATGCGGGTCACCGATTTGTGGTCTGCCATCATGGCGGGTCCTCGTTTCTGGTCGATCTTCCGGATGTCCCCGTCAGTTGCGGTGAAATACGGACTGTTTAAGGGCCTAGGGCGGCTCAACAGTCCGTATTTCACCGCAACTTCTGAGGGGGCAGGTGGCGCCTGCTACGCGGCGGTTACGGACAGGGCATGGAATTTCTCGCCGGCGCCCTCGACGGCGGCAGCGAGCTGCTCAGCGGTCACGGTGTCGGCGCACTCCACCTGTACGGTCTGGGTCTCGTGATCGGCGTCGGCGTCGGTCACGCCGGCCACGTTGAGCAGCGCCGTCTCGACGGTGGCATCGCAGTGGCCGCACATAAGGCCGGAAGTCTTGATCGTGTAACGCATGGGTATTCCTCTCTGTTGTGTCGGCTTTCCCAGGCACCCGACCTTGACCTTCAAACCGTCGCTCGCGTACCAAAGTACGCGTCGCTCCTCTTTCAGGTCAATCTCGGGTACCTGGAAAACCCGTTCTAAATGAACGTAATAGTGAGCCTATTTTGCCACTTTAGGCTTAAAGGATTTCAAACGCAGGGCATTGGACACGACGCACACGCTCGACAGGCTCATGGCCGCGGCGCCAAACATCGGCGAGAGCTGCCATCCGGTGAGCGGGAAGAACGCGCCCGCGGCGAGCGGAATGCCAATGCCGTTGTAGAACAGCGCCCAGAACAGGTCCTGCTTGATGTTGCGGATTGTGGCACGTGACAGCTCGATGGCACGGGCGACGTCCATGAGGTCGCTGCGCATGAGAACCACATCTGCCCCTTCTTTGGCGATGTCGGCGCCGGTACCGATGGCAAGGCCCACGTCGGCGCGCGCCAGGGCGGGGGAGTCGTTGATGCCGTCGCCCACCATGGCGACCTTGCCGCCCGCGTCCTGCAGCTCGCGCACATGGCGTTCCTTGTCGGCGGGGAGGACGTCGGCGATGACTTGCTCGCTGCTCAGTCCCACGCGGCGGGCGATTGCTTCGGCAGTGACGCGGTTGTCGCCGGTGAGCATGCGCACGTCGACGCCAAGCGAGCGCAATGCGGCGATGGCCCCGGCGCTCGTCTCCTTGACCTCGTCAGCCACGGCAATGGTGCCGGCAAGCTCGCCGTTCTTGGCAAAGAACAACGGCGTCTTGCCTTCGGCGGCAAATTGCTCGGCGAGCCCCTCGGGCACGGTAACGCCCAGCTCGTTCATCAGGCGCATATTGCCGGCGGCAATGACATTCTGCCCCTCGCGTGCCGTAACGCCTCGCCCGGGCACGGCAGTAAAGTCCTCGACCATGCGCGCGACGATTCCGCGTGTCTTGCACTCGGCCATAATCGCCTCGGCCAGCGGGTGTTCGCTTGAGCGCTCCAGCGCGGCGGCCAGCTTGAGTAGCGCCTTTTCGCTCATGGCGGGCGATCCGTCGGCGCGCGTGGCTACCACGATATCGGTCACGGCAGGCTTGCCGCGAGTGACCGTTCCCGTCTTATCGAGCACCACGGTGCCCACGCTGCGCAGATTCTCCAGCGCCTCGGCGCTCTTGAACAGAATGCCCATCTCGGCGCCCTTGCCGGTGCCGACCATAATAGCGACGGGCGTGGCCAGACCCAATGCGCACGGACAGCTGATCACCAGCACAGCGACGGCGGAGGTGAGCGCTTCGTTCACGCTACCGGTCAGTGCCATCCACGCCACGAAGGTCATGGCCGAGATCACGAATACCACGGGCACGAACACGCCGGCGACCTTGTCGGCCATGCGGGCGATGGGCGCCTTGGTGGCGTTGGCGTCCTCGACGAGCTGGATAATCTTGGCGAGCGACGTGTCGGCGCCCACACGCGTGGCGCGGAAGGTAAACGAGACCGTGCGGTTGACCGTGGCCGCATTGACAGTGTCGCCGGCGGTCTTCTCCACGGGAATGGATTCACCAGTGAGCGCGCTTTCGTCCACGGCCGAGCTGCCCTCGAGCACCACGCCATCGACGGGGATGGACTCGCCGGGGCGCACACGCAGCACCTGGCCGGGCAGAATGGCATCGACGTCGACGGTGGCCTCGGTACCGTCCTCTGCCACGACGGTCGCGGTCTTGGGTGCCAGGTCGATGAGCGCCTCGATGGCGCCGCCGGTCTTGGATTTGCTGCGTGTCTCGAGGTATTTGCCCACGGTGACGAGCGACAGGATCGTGCCCGCACTCTCAAAATAGAGGTTGTCCATGCCTGTCATCATGGCCTCGTGGACCTGGCCCGCGGCTAACTGATCGGCCATGATGAACATGGCGTAGAGCGACCAGGCGATGGAGGCGGTGGCGCCGACGGCGATGAGGGCGTCCATGGTGGGCGCGCCGTGCACGAGCGATTTAAACCCGTTGATAAAGTACGCGTCGTTGACGTAGACGATGGGGACGAGCAGGACGAGCTCGGTGAGCGCGAGCGTCATGCTGTGGGTGTGGTCGGTGAAGATGCCGGGCAGCGGCCAGCCGAGCATGTGCCCCATGCCTATGTAGAACAGTGGGATGAGGAATACGATCGAGACGATGAGGCGGGTGCGCATGGCAGAGGCGGCGGCCTCCAACTTTTTGGTCGGCGACTCCATATGGGCGGCGCCGGACCTGGCTTGCGCACTTCCGCTTTGGACAGCGTCGGTGCCCGTGCTGATGGGCGAGGCCGAGTAGCCCGCGCGGTCGACGGCGGTGCAGATATCGTCGGGGGAGACCTGCGCGGGGTCATAGTCGACCATCATGGAACCGGCGAGCAGGTTGACCGCGACGCTCTCGACGCCGTCGAGCTTGCTCACGGCGCGGTCCACATGCGCCTGGCAGGCGGCGCATGTCATGCCGCCCACGTCGAACTTATCTTGAGCCATGGCTGCTCCTTTCTGTGACGTAGTGTCGGAAATGTTAACCTGCCGATACTATACACCCATACCCCCTGGGGGTGTCCAGTACAGAAAGAAATGTATGACATTTCGCTACAGATGAGGGTGGCTGCCGGGTTGGTGCACCATCCCCGCCCTTCGTCTCAATCTGTAACATCTAGCCCAGTTTTTGCCGAGCTGCTGTTACAGAATGAGACAAACTCTCCGGCGGCAAATCAATATCTCGATCTGTAACATCTAGCGGGGAAAATGACCTCTAACTGTTACAGATTGAGATTTTGTTTTGAGAGGTTTGAGTTTGTCTCCATCTGTAACAGTTAGACCGGTTTTTGGATTCCAGATGTTACAGATCGAGACGAACCTTCAGCAATAAACTCAATGTCTCAATCTGTAACATCTGGCGGGAAATATGACCCCTTACTGTTACAGATCGAGACAGACCGTCCGCGGCCAACTCAAATGTCTTGATCTGTAACATCTAGAGAGGTTTTTGACCCCTTACTGTTACAGATTGAGATGTTGTCTCGCGGGATTGGGGTTTGTCTCGTTCTGTAGCATCTAGACCTGTATCTGCCGAGCTAGTGTTACAAATCGAGACAACTGCCGGGGAGGGGTCCCGTCACGGCAAGACGCCCGCCGCCTAGATACAGAACCCGGGGATCACACAGGTTCGTTTGTTTGGCTTGTCCGCAGGCGTTGCGTACGTAAAGACGTCGCCGTCGTGGCCCACGCGGTTTATGTAGAGCGTGCCTTCGGTCTCCGACGTATCGGGGCTCACCGTGCGCTCCCACCAGCAGGTGTCCTTGCCCTTCCACTGGCGGACCATCGTCTCGTTCGTGGAATACGGGCTCACCTTGAGCTCGCGGAAGAGCTGATACTCCTTGCCCTCGCCGTTGTAGATGTCAGCAAGGTAGTGATAGTCCTCGACAAACGAATCGGGCGGTTGCGCGCCGCACAGCTCGACCATGGCGGGCAGCCAAAGGGTTGCGGGCAACTCGCTCAGGCACGATGCGCTGTTGGCGGCGCCCACATTGTTCGAGACCTTCTTGACCCCTTTAATGAGTGCGCGCAACTCGTTGGGCAGCAGCTTAAGGCCGTCGCCGTTGAGCCATTCCCGCAGCTCGCAATCTGCCCAGCCGGCGCTCGGCGGTTCAGCTGCAGCGTTGCGCTCGGCAATACCCGCGTCGAACATAAACGTCAGCCCGGCCTTGCCCGTACCGTCCAGAAGCTCATCGTGACGGATGCCCACAAGCTGCGCGCCGACCTCCAGCCCGTTGGTGAGCGTGACACGCTTGGTGCACGGATAGGGGATATGCCCATCAGCGTCGAGCAGGTGGTAACGCTTGGCAATCTCGCGTGCCTCGCTACGGGTCTCGGCGGCCTTAATCTTGAGCGAAATCTCCTGCAGCTGATCCCAGGTGTAGTCGTCAAGTGAACCGCGGATGCCGTCAAGGTAGTCGGGGATGCCAAAGCCATGGGTTGCCGCCCCGATAACGCTGAGCCCCGCAACGGCTGCGATAGCGCCGCCGATAATAAAGCGGCGGCGGGTCATGGCATCGTGGCGGGCCTGATTCAGGATCTCTCGTGCGCGCTCGCCGGCGACGTCGACCTTAAGGTGCGTGCCAGAATCGATATCAATCGCGGCCTCGTCTCCTGTGCCTTCGCGGCCCTCGGATTCGGCATCAGTGAGGTATGCCGAGAGCACCTCGAGCATCTGCTGCTCGGTGGGACGATCGCACTGCTCGACTGAGAGACCCTTCATGATGATTTGGACGAGCGCTTCATCGCCCTCGCAGCGCGGCTCGAGCGGCGCCGGCTTGGTCTTGGTCTTTACGAGATAGAACGAGCCGGTTGCAGTGGCGTCCGTCGACTCAAAGTCAAACGGTTTGCGACCGCTGTAGAGCTGGTACAGAATGCTCGAAAGCGCGTAGACATCGATTGCCGGCGAACGGCGAAGGGCCGCGATGCCTTCGATATCCTGCGTGAGCATCTCGGGCGCGGCGTATGCGGGCGTGGCAAAGCGCCAGATGTCGGCGCGCCGGGTGATCGTGTCGTCGCCGAGGGCCATGGTCGCGGAGCCCATGTCGATGAGGCAGGGGTCAAAGGAGCAATCGGCAATCTGCTGCTCGAGCGTTCGGCTGGTGGTGCGGAACATGATATTGGCAGGCGACAGGTCGCGATGAATGATCGGATTCACGAGGCCTTGGGTCATCAAGAGTGCGCGAAGCACGGCGTTTCCGACGGCGGCGACCATCTGGGTGGTCAGCCCGCCCGAGGCATCGTGCGGAAGCAAGGGCAGCGCCTGCTTGAGCGAGGTTCCCTCGACCCACTCCATGAGGATGAGCGGGTCATCCTCGCGCGATCCGTAGCCATAGACGCGCGGAAATCCGCGCAGGTGCGAGACGGTACACAGATGACGGTACTCCTCGAACAGCGCGGCGGTGTTGGCCAGGGCGCTGCCGATTGCTCGGCGGAGCGGTCGGGGGCTTGGCCGGAAAGGATGGCGTTGTCCTTGAGTAGCTTGACGGCAAAGACCTCGCCGCTCGTGTTGGTCGCGCGCAGCACGTGTCCGATGTTGCCGTTGTTGCGGTGGGCCGTCTGGAGAATAAGCGTCATAAACCGACGTTTGGCGTCGTCCTCGGCGCTGGGGTCGACCGCCACGGCGGTATCGAACGTATCGAGACGGATGAGTTTGTCGCCATAGGCGCTATCGGTAGTATCCATGGCGTTCCTTTGTCTGGCATGGGTTGCCGCACGTATACGTGAGCAGTGCGGATATCGGTAAAGTACCATGATAGCCGCACTGCCCACGTATACCGCTGTGCATTGTCGTTTACGACGCAGAAGGTAGAAGACGAAAGACGGACGGCGACCGTCTTTCGATCGCCGTCCGCGCTAGTCCACAATGACAAGGAATGTCGTATAGAGACCCAAATGAAGTCTGTCGCTGTTGGCGATTTCCACGGGGGGATAGATCTTGCCGGGCTCGCGTTGGTCGCGCGGCGGCTCAATCACAATATCGCCGTCGCGCGCGCCCGATTCGAGCACCGTGCCGTTGGTCGATCCAAGGCCCTGGGCGTACCAGTGCTCACCCTCAAGCCAAATGCGAAGATGCTCGCGCGATGCGTCGGCGCCCACATCGGTGATGCTGGGCGAGGTTTTGGGCAGAGAACCAATCACGGTGCCGTGCGGATCGCGTGTGAGGGGATGGATTTGCATGTCGGCGCAGTTGTCGGCATGGGTTCTGAGCAGACCGAGGTTGGGGGCGACGGTGCGCGGCTGCTCCAGGCTGCTCATAAAGCCACGTCCGACGGTAGTTTCGGTGGTGCCAAAGTGCTCGCCCGTCTTGCTGTCGCAAAAGCGCTCGACGGTGGCCACGCCCTGAACGGGATCGGCGAGCGCCCCCGTTGCCACAAAGAGCATAAGGTAAAGCGTGCTTTTCTCGCGCACGGCATTGCCGTCAAAGTTGTCGATGCGATTGAGGGCATTTGCATATAGGCGGCTGTCCAGCTTGTAGCTGGTGAGAGCCGACATCATTTCGTTGGCGGCCGGACCGCGATAGTGCTCGGCGATTGCCCGATAGGCGGACTCGCCGCCGCCGAGCTTGCTGCAGATTGCCGAGGAAAGGTTGAGCGTGGTGACGGTAAAGTCGCTGTAGATGGAGGGCGCGCACTGGTCAGGCTTGCGATGGACGATGTAACGGGTGAGATACGAGCGGTTGGAAGAGCATTTCTCGAGCAGGGTACTGCCGAGATAAGAGTTTCCATTGATAAGCATTCGGGCGATCTCGAGATGTTTAAGACCGCCGAACGAGCGAATATCGTTATAGAGGACCGAGCAAGGCGTCTCTGCTGCCACGGATACCTCCTTTGATTGCTTCCTAGCCAATATGGCGATAGGAATTAATGGCCCCCGGTGGGCGACGTATTAAATGGCCGCGCAATATATAGCGTAACCAAAGCAACATTATAGGCCACATGTTCGAAATTGCAGGAAGCCTGAGAGATTTGGTTTGGACTGGACGGAAATCCCCCTCTGTCTTGATCTATAACAATTAGGACCGATTTTACTCGGTAACTGTTACAGATTGAGACGTTTGTGAACCGTGTCGACCGTTTGTCTCGATCTGTAACACGTAGAGGAAGATTTGCCCTGTAACTGTTACAGATTGAGACAATCAGCCGGGCCCACCTCGTCCGCCTCGTCATCTGTGGTTTACGTGGGGGCATGCGAAGCACGGGTATACTAACCGGCGGCGAATCTGCTCCATCGCTTAGAGCTGCTGCGTCTGGACGGCGCGTGATAGGGCTGCCAAAGCGATCGCCAGCGTGCTGAGCAACGTCCTCTCTGTGCGCACCCGTTTTTGTATGTATTAGCGCACTACCAAGCACGCCCGCGCGGCCGCATGCCGTGCCCATAGCGCGTGCAGATAAGGAACAACAACATATGCGTAATTCTGTATCTGACGTCACGGACGCCGAGATCCTGGACGAGGCCCGCGAGGCTATGACCCAGGCTGCCTTCGATGCCGCCGATGAGGCCAATGCTGCCCAGGCCGTCGAGTCCGCTACCGAGAGCCTGCCCGCCTTTGACGAGCTGGGGCTTTCCGACGAGATGCTCCGTGCTATCGAGAACCTGGGCTACACGGCGCCCACGCCCGTTCAGGCCGGCTCCATCCCCGTGGTGCTCGAGGGCCGTGACCTGCTTGCCGCCGCCCAGACCGGTACCGGCAAGACAGCCGCCTTTTTGCTGCCGACCATGAACAATCTGGAGCACATCGCTCCTCCCAAACCCGTGCGCGAGCGCGGCGGCCGCAACCGTCGTCGCGGTGCTAAAAAGCCCGAGGGCAACGGTCGAGGCCCCGTGATGCTCGTCATCACCCCTACGCGCGAGCTTGCCCAGCAAATCGACGAGGTCGCAAGCAAAATCGCCGACGTCACCGGCCATGTTGCCGTGACCGTCGTGGGCGGCGTGAGCTACAAGCCGCAGACCGCGGCACTTAAGTACGGCTGCGACATCCTGGTCGCAACGCCGGGCCGTCTGGTCGATCTGATCGAGCAGGGCGCCTGCCACCTGGACGAGGTTAAGGTCCTGGTGCTCGACGAGGCCGACCGTATGCTCGACATGGGCTTTTTGCCCGCCGTCCGGCGCATTGTGCGCGAGACGCCGGCCGAGCGCCAGACGCTGCTGTTCTCGGCGACCCTCGACGAGGAGGCCGTGGGCGAGATCACCGACCTGGTGAGCGACCCGGCTCGCGTGGAGATCGCACCTGCCACGTCGACCGCCGACACCGTCGATCAGTTTGTGTTCCCGGTGTCCATCGAGGCCAAAAACAACCTGCTGCCCGAGTTCCTCAAGAAGGAGGGCCCGGAGCGCACTATCGTCTTTATGCGCACCAAGCACCGCGCCGACAGCTGCTGCCGTCGTCTGGAACGTAAGGGCATCAAGGCCGCCGCGATTCATGGCAACCGCAGCCAGGCCCAGCGCGAGCGTGCCCTTTCGGCCTTCCGCGACGGTACCGTCGACGTGCTGGTGGCAACCGACGTGCTCGCCCGCGGCATCGACATCAGCGACGTGCGCTACGTCGTGAACTTTGACGTGCCGGCCGAGCCGACCGACTACATCCACCGTATTGGCCGTACGGGCCGCGCTGGCGAGCTGGGCTGGGCCATCACGTTTGTGACCGAGCAGGACGTCGACGAGTTCTACGAGATCGAGAAGCTCATGGACAAGACGGCCGATATTTACGAAGCCGGCGACCTGCACGTGGGTCCCAACCCGCCCGCCGTTGACCCCGAGCGCGATCCTGCCGCCTTTAAGGTGAAGAAGAAGACTAAGCGCGGCAAGTCCAAGAGCAAGAAGAAGCTTGAGCAGGCGCGTCGCGACGGCAAGCGCAACGGCGATGACTACGGCGATGTGGCCGGTCGTTCCAACCGCGGTCGCGACGAGCGTCGCGGCGACGGCGAGCGTCCGAGCCGTCCCAAGCGCGGCGGCAAGACCCGCGTGCGCGAGGGCGTTCAGGCTCGCGTGGACGAGGCTGTTGAGAGCGTGGCCCGCGAGGTGGCTGCCGAGGAGCGCGGCGGTGCTGTCGAGCAGGCCCCGCGTGGCAACCGTGCCGAGCGTCGTGCCAAGCAGTTCCAGGGCGAGGCGCATCGCCGCCGCCGCGAGGACGAGGATCGCGGTGGCCGTCGTCGTGTCGAGCGCGAGGACGAGGGCCACGGTTCGCGCGGTGGCAAGCGCGGTGCGGGCGACCGCCGTCGTTCCGGTCGCGACGGCGAGCGCGGCGGGCGCGATGAGCGCCGTGGCGGCGAGGGCCGTGGTGAGCGCGGTGCCCGCGGTGGCGAGTCCCGTGGCGGCAAGCGCTTTGAAGAGCGCGGTAGCCGCGGCGGCGAGCGTCGCGAGGGTGCTCGCGGCAATGGCGGCCGCGGCGGCGCCGCTCGTTCTAACGAGTCGCGCGATCGTCGTGACCCGCGTGCCAGCCGCGATCGTCGCGATGACTGGCGCAACTACGACGATACCCGCGAGGAGCGTCGCGGCGGCTATCGTGGTGGGCGTGGCGGCAACCAGGCCGGTTCCCGTGGCGGCCGCGCCGGCGGTCGCGATAACCGTGGCAGCTACGGCAACAGCCGTGGCGGCAAGCGCGGCGGCAGCTCCCGTCGCCCCGGCGACGGCGGCGGCAAGCGTAAATAACACACGCATCGCCCGCTAGAGCGAGGTGAACCAAGGGCCCCGAGCAACTACGCTCGGGGCCCTTTTTGTTTGCCGTATCCGATCGCTAGTTCAAATGTGATTTCCTCGGGAATGCATCTAGAGGATGCCGTGGGCCTGTTTCCTACCATGCGGCAATGGGTCCCATGGGGTGCGCCGTGCATTTTTTGGAGTATTCTGCAGTTCGAGTTGTCTGCATATGATTTGACGTCGCCAACGGTGGCTTTCGGATATCCCTAGCGAGCGTTCTGAGTCAGATTTCGTCGTTTTCCGGAGCAGGGGCGCGTCATTCTCGCCATGTCGGAACCCAAAATGACGCAGCGCCCTAAAGGTTTGCCCGCTCGGGGTATTGCTGGCGCGGTCACGTTGCAGAATACTCCGTTTTTTGCACGGGCCAGGATGGGGTACCTCGGGAGAACACGGCGGTATCCCGTAAATATATACAATCTGTACCGTAATTTATACAAAACGAAGAGGCAGACAGCGTAGGGTGGGTGCATTGGGGTGCTTGGTGCATCAAAACGGGGACCCCACGTGCCGTATACTCTGGCTGGATGTGAAAGCGGCTTGACGCGTTGCCAGGCGTAGGGGAGGGTGCCTCGATGAGCGTATTCGAAATTGTGTTTAGTCCGACGGGTGGAACGCAGAAGGTGTCTGGCCTTGTGGCCGGGGCACTGGACAAGAATACCGTTACCGTCGATCTGACCGTTAGCGGGCTAGATTTCAGCGCTGTCTCGATGACCGAGGACGACGTGGCCGTAATCTCTGTGCCGGCGTATGCCGGTAGAATCCCGGCTGTGGTGGCTGACCGGTTGGGCATGGTGCGCGGCAACGGGGCTCGGGCTGTTTTGGTTTGCGTATACGGAAACCGCGCGTTTGAGGACACGCTCGTAGAGCTGGAGGACGTTGCGAAGCATGCGGGATTCCGGGTGATCGCGGCAGTTGCAGCCATTGCAGAACATTCCATTGCACGACAGTTTGCTGCCGGTCGTCCGGATGCGCAGGATACGGCGCAGCTCGCAGAGTTTGCGCAGCAAATTCAGCAAAAGCTGTTGGCTGAGGATACATCCGAGCCCTCTATTCCCGGCAATCGTCCTTATAAACAAGCCGGAGGTCACCGCATGGCACCCGAGGCAACAGGGGATTGTGTCTCCTGCGGTGCATGCGCCGCGGCGTGCCCCGTTTGTGCTATCGACAAGGGTGACCCCAAACGAGCAGCTGGCGAGGCGTGCATCTCCTGCATGCGCTGCATTGCCGTATGTCCGCGAGGCGCTCGTAAGCTTGATCCCAACAAGCTATCCGCTGTTTCCCAGATGCTGAGCAAGGTTTGCGTCGCGCGGAAGGAATGCGAGCTCTTCATCTAGCGCAAGTGAGATTGGTGCAAACAAACCTGGCCCTTTTGCACCAAAAACGATCCGTTTTCCTCCGTTCCCAAGGGATCATGTGATCCGAAGGGGACGGAGGAAAACGGATCAAAAAGGAAAAATAGTAAGGCGCTCTTTTTCACATTGAATATTGCAATTTGGTAACGCGTTTTATCAAATATGGCATTTATCTGCGATAATGTTCATTTTCACCGCTGATGGTGACATTTCATACCGCCTGCCGAACTGCGTGGAGACCTAACAACTTTTTAGGTCAGTGTTGTGCGTGTAGCAATTTCGCCCGGCCTCGCCTCCGGGCTGCCATGTGAGAGGGGATCTTATGGCTCGACTGCACGTAATGGAACGCAGCCACGCTCAGGCCGTCATGGACGACCTGCACGATGCACTCGGACGTCGTCTGGCGGTGAGTTCACTCGCCCCGTGCCCCGTCGAGTTTACGGCGGCGCTCGTCAACCTGTGCTCCACCCAGAGCTGCGGCAAGTGCACGCCCTGCCGCGTGGGCCTGAGCGCGCTGAGCGACCTGCTCGCCGATGTGCTCGAGGGCCGCGCCGACGAGTCCACGCTCAACTTGATTGAGCGCACGGCCCGCACCATCTACCTTTCGAGCGACTGCGCCATCGGCTACGAAGCTGGCGCCATGGCACTCACGGCCATTCGCGGCTTCCGCGACGATTTTGAGCACCACATCCGCGAGCACTCCTGCGGCTTTGACCGCGAGGCTCGCGTCCCGTGTGTCTCGGGCTGCCCGGCGCACGTCGACATTCCTGGTTACATCTCGCTCGTCGAGGCAGGCCGTTATGCCGACGCCGTCAAGGTCATCCGCAAGAACAACCCGCTACCGCTCGTCTGTGGCCTGGTGTGCGAGCATCCCTGCGAGATGCATTGCCGCCGTGGCATGGTCGACGACCCCATGAACATCCTCGCCCTCAAGCGTTTTGCCGTTGAGCATAGCGACCTCAACGACCACAAGCCACATGTAGTGGACAACACCGGTAAGCGCGTCGCCGTGATCGGCGGCGGCCCGGCCGGCCTTTCCTGTGCCTACTACCTGGCCGTGATGGGCCACAAGGTGACCATTTTTGAGCAGCGCCACCACTTGGGCGGCATGCTGCGCTACGGCATCCCCAGCTATCGTCTGCCGCGCGAGCGCCTGCAGGCCGAGATCGACTGGATCTTGAGCGCCGGCATCGACGTGGAGCTCGACCACTCCGTGAGCGGCGAGGAGCTCGCCCGTCTGCGCGACGAGTTCGATGCCGTCTACCTGGCCATCGGTGCCCACAGTGACAAGAAGCTCGGCCTTCCGGGTGAAGAGGCGCCCGGCGTGGAATCGGCCGTCAAGATGCTGCGCGCCATCGGCGATGACGAGCTGCCCGACCTGAGCGGCCAGCGCGTGTGCGTCATCGGCGGCGGCAACGTTGCCATGGACGTGGCACGCTCCGCCGTGCGCTGCGGTGCCGAAAAGGTAAGCATCGTCTACCGCCGTCGCATCTGCGATATGACGGCCCAGGACGCCGAGATTGCCGGTGCCCAGGCCGAGGGCTGTGAGGTGCTGGAGCTGACGGCCCCGCTCGCCATCGAGACGGGCGAGGACGGTCGCGTGAGCGGCCTGCGCGTGCAGCCGCAGATTATCGGCGAGCCCCGTCGCGGTCGTCCGGCTCCGCGTGCCGCCGCCACGCCCGAGCGCGTCATCCCCTGCGAGCGTGTGTTCGTCGCCATTGGCCAAGACATCGATTCCAAACCGTTTGAGGAGGTGGGCATTGCCTGCAAGTGGGGCTGCGTGGTCACCGATTCGGACGGTGCCGTGCCCAACTTCGACGGCCTCTTTAGCGGCGGCGACTGCCAGACCGGTCCCGCCACCGTCATCCGTGCCATCAACGCTGGCCGCGTGGCTTCGGCAAATATCGACCGCTACCTGGGCTTCGACCACAAGATCAAGCTCGACGTGGAGCTGCCGACCGTGCAGTTTAAGGGCAAGCACGAGTGCGGCCGCTGCGAGCTGGGTGAGCGCGAGGCCGGCGAGCGTATTCACGATTGGAATCTGGTCGAGCAGGGCCTTACCGAGGAGGAGGCGCGCCAGGAGGCAAGCCGCTGCCTGCGTTGCGACCACTTTGGCTTTGGCGCGTTCCGCGGAGGGAGGAGCCTGGAATGGTAGAGCTCAACAACCCCACTGTCAGCGACAACACCGAAAGCGGAGCACTCAATATGGTCAAGCTCACTATCGATAATTGCGAGGTCGTGGTACCCGAGCACACCACGATCCTGGACGCGGCCAAGTCCGTCGGTATCCAGATTCCCACCCTGTGCTACCTGCGCGATCTAAACGAGATCGGCGGCTGCCGCGTGTGCGTGGTCGAAGTCGAGGGCTGCGATCAGCTGGTTGCCGCCTGCAACAACTACGTGCTCGACGGCATGGTGGTCCACACCAACAGCCCCAAGGCTCGCGAGGCCCGTCGCACCAACGTGCAGCTGCTGCTGTCCCAGCACGATTCGCAGTGCACGAGCTGCGTGCGCAGCGGCAACTGCAACCTACAGACCATCGCCAACGACCTGGGTATTTTTTATCTGCCGTATCAAAGGCATTTGGCGGGCGAGGGCTGGGATTTCGATTTTCCCATCATCCGCGAAAACGACAAGTGCATTAAATGCATGCGCTGTATCAAGGTGTGCGAGAGCGTGCAGGGGCTAGGGATTTGGGACCTGACCAACCGCGCCACGCATACCGCCGTGGGTACCCGCGGGCGCGCGCCGATCGGCAAGACCGAATGCGTCGCGTGCGGCCAGTGCATAACGCATTGCCCGACGGGCGCACTGCGCGAGCGCGACGATACCGAGACCGTGTTCGATGCTCTCGCCGATCCCGACAAGATCGTGCTGGTGCAGATTGCGCCGGCCGTGCGCAGCGCCTGGGGCGAGGAGCTCGGCATATCTCGCGAGGAGGCTACCGTTGAGCGCTTGGCTTGCGCGCTGCGCCGCGTTGGCTTTGAGTACGTGTTCGATACCGATTTCTCGGCCGACCTCACCATTATGGAAGAGGGCTCCGAGCTGCTCAAGCGCCTGGGCGAGGCCGCCAAGGGCGAGGGCGACAGCCGCAGCTGGCCCATGTTCACGAGCTGCTGCCCGGGCTGGGTACGCTTTGTGAAGGCGCGTTACCCCGAGTTTGTCGACAGCCTGTCCACGTCCAAGTCGCCGCAGCAGATGTTCGGCACCATCGCCAAGACCTACTACGCCAAGGTGCTGGGCGTGGAGCCCGAGCGCCTGTTTGTGGTGTCCGTGATGCCGTGCACGGCCAAGAAGGCCGAGTGCGCGCTGCCGAGCATGGTGGGCGAGGGCGGCACGCCCGATGTGGACGTTGCGCTGACGGTGCGCGAGATGGTGCGCATGGTCCGCGCGAGCCACGTGAGCGTGGATACGCTAGTTGAGGAGCCGCTCGATACGCCGCTGGGCTTTGGCACGGGTGCGGGTGTGATCTTTGGCGCCACGGGCGGCGTGATGGAGGCCGCCGTGCGCTCGGCCTATTACCTGGTGACGGGCAAGAACCCCGACGCCGACTTCTTTACCGATGTGCGCGGCCTGGACGGCTGGAAGGAGGCCGTGGCCGATATCGATGGCACCAAGGTGCGCGTCGCCGTGGCACACGGGCTGGGCAACGCTGCCCGTCTGCTCGACGCGATTCGCGACGGCCGCGTGAGCTATGACTTCGTTGAGGTTATGGCGTGCCCGGGCGGCTGCGTCGGTGGCGGCGGTCAGCCCATCCACGACGGCTGCGAGCTGGCAGCCGAGCGTGGCCAGGTGCTCTGGGGCCTGGATGCCGCTGCGGACATTCGTTTCTCGCACGAGAATCCCGATGTCCAGGCGTGCTACCGCGAGTTCTTGGGCGAGCCGCTCTCGTCGCTGGCTGAGGATCTGCTGCATACCGACCATCACGCATGGACGATGCCTAACGAGGGGACGTGCTAGCGATGCGCGCGTTTGATTTTGAGCTGTCGCGCCGGGGGTTTGCCTCGGCGCTTGCCGCGGGTGCGCTGTCGCTTGCACTCGCGGGCTGTGGCGGCGGGGCTGCCGGTGCCGGGTCCGCCGCGGGCTCGGCTGCCACGGACGGCGCCGGTGCTGCTGCAGAGCCGGTCGAGGTGCGCGTCGCCTCGCTCAAGGGGCCGACCTCGATTGGTCTGGTGCAGTTTATGGACCGGGCAGCCGATGGCGAGACGGACAATGAGTTCGACTTTGCGATCAATACTGCCGCCGATGAGATTGTGCCCAAGGTCATTCAGGACGATATCGATATCGCCCTGGTGCCCGCCAACGTGGCGAGCGTACTCTACAACAAGACTGAGGGTGCGGTGCAGGTCATCGACATCAACACGCTGGGCGTGCTGAACGTGGTGACGGGCGACGCGAGTGTGGCCTCGTTTGGCGATTTGGCGGGCCATACCGTCTATATGACGGGCAAGGGCACCACGCCGGAGTACGTCATGAACTACCTGCTGGAGCGCGCGGGCCTGACCGGCCAGGTGGCGCTTGAGTTTAAGAGCGAGCCCACCGAGGTGCTGTCGGCGCTGCTTGCCGACCCGACTGCCGCGGGCGTGCTACCCGAGCCGTTCAAGACGGCGGCCATCGCCAAGAGCGAGGACAAGCTGTCGGCTCCGGTAAGTCTGACCGATGTGTGGGATGAGCTGGCAGGTGACACGGGTTCGCGCCTGCTGACGGGCGTGACCGTGGTGCGCCGTGTCTTTGCCGAGGAGCATCCCGATGCCGTGGCGGAATTCCTGAGCTGCCATGCTGCGAGCGTTGAGGCCGTGAACGCGGCGCCGGCGGACTGGGCTCAGTCCGTGGTCGATGCGGGTATCGTGGATAACGCCGCGATTGCCGAAAAGGCGATTCCCGGGTGCATGCTCGTGTGCCAGACGGGGAAGGATATGAAGGCGGCACTCGGTGGGTACCTGCAGGTGCTGGCCGATGCGGACGCGAGCGCCGTGGGCGGCAAGCTCCCGGCCGATGATTTCTACTACATGGAGTAGCCCGTGCGTGCGTTTGCTCGACAAATGACAAAGCGTATGAAGGCGGTGGCGGCAGCAGGTGCCGTTGCCGCCTTTTGGCTTGCCGTGTGGGCTTTCGCGGCGGCGCTGGTGGCGCAGCCGCTGATTTTGCCGGGGCCGGGCGCTGTTGTGGTGGCGTTGCTGCGGCTGGTGTGCGATGCCAACACGTGGGCGATTCTGGTGGGTTCAGGCGCACGAATCTTGGGCGGACTGGCGCTTGCCGCGATCTGCGGCGGTGTACTGGCGGGAGTCTCGGTGCGGTCGCGGACGTTTGCCCGTCTGGTGGCGCCGGCGCTTTCGTTTGTAAAGGCGACGCCGGTTGCCTGCGTGGTGGTTCTGCTGCTCATTTGGCTGGGGTCGGCGCGCGTGAGCATTGCAGCGGTCTTTTTGATGGCACTGCCGGGCGTGTATTTTTCGCTGGTCGAGGGTTTGGCACAAGTGGATAAGCCGCTGGAGCAGATGTTTTGTCTGCATGGTGTGCGGGGTTGGCGACTGTTCTTCGCCCATACCTGGCGCGAAGTCCTGCCGTTTGTGCTTTCGTGCGCCCGCGCCGTGATCGGCATGAGCTGGAAGGCCGGCGTGGCGGCGGAGTTGATTGGCATGGCGGCTGGTACCGTGGGCGAGCGCATCTATCAGGCGAAGCTGCTCATTGAGACGGCTGACCTGCTGGCGTGGACCGTGTTGGTCGTGGCGGCATCGTGGGCATGCGAGCGCGTGCTGATGTGGCTGCTGCGGGCTTCGGGTTCCGTGGCATGGCGTGTTGCCGTGCGGACGCATGGACATGGACTGCGCGGGCGTGCGGGGGCCGCGAGCGATGGCGCTTCGGCGGAGCTTGCGCTTGCCGTGGGCGATCGCGCGCCCTGGGCGCCGGTGCTGGACGGTCTGGTGCTTCGTGTGCCCACCGGCGGGCGTACCTGCGTGATGGGCGCCTCGGGGGTGGGCAAGTCGACGTTGCTCGCGCTAGCGGCGGGGGAGTGCGCACCGTGCTCGATGGTGTTTCAGGATGTGCGCCTGGTAGAGGACGCTTCTGCTCTGGATAACGTGCTGGTGTGCGCCGACGCGCGCGTGGACGCCTCGAGTGCCGCAGCCCTGTTGCGCCTGCTGGTGCCGGGGGTCGATGTACATGCTCGTGTGGCCGAGCTCTCGGGCGGGCAGCGCCGTCGCGTCGAGATTGCCCGAGCCCTGCTGTGCCCAGGCGACGCGGTGATTCTGGACGAGCCCTTTACCGGTCTAGATACCGCTGCGCGCGACGCATGCGCCGAAGTCGTGCTCGACTTGCTCGACGGTCGCATGCTGTTGCTTGCCACGCACGATGCCGTCGACGCTCGGGCCCTCAATATCTCGGACATCATCACACTCTAAATACTTATTCAGCAACAAAATGATCCGTTTTCCTCCGTCCCCAAGGGATCAGGTGTGCTATTCTATCTACGGGGTAATACTTAGGAATACCAAGTAATACCAACGCCGTAGAAACAAACTCCAGATGCGGGCCAATCGGGTTGCCTTCACAGCCCGTCGCCCAGCCGCGTGGCCCGCATCTATCCGCACCACCGTCGTTTCAAAAAGGAAGCGCCATGGCAGAACACATGACCCCGGTTGTAGCGAAGGTCTTGCCTGAGGAAAAGGCGGCCTTCGCGGCGGCAACCCAGCTCGTAGGCACCACGCCGTCCAACGCCATCCGCATGTTCATCGCCGCCTTCAATCGCTGCGGCACCTTTCCGTTCGACATTTCGCCCAGCGGGGCCTTTGGCGCTGTGCCCGATTCTCATCAATAAGTGATCCGTTTTCCTCCGTCCCCATGGGATCAGCTCTCTGCCGAGTTGTGGTAGAACTAGGGAACGGTTTTGAGGAGGTTGGCATGCTCAATGCGATGGCGTGGGCGCTTGCATGTTTTGGCGTTGTCGCTGCCGATATAGCCCTGAGCGTGGTTCTGTTTTCGGTTCTCGATGCCGTATCGGTGCTGACGGGCTATCCGATCGACAATCTCGATATCCAATGGTTCCAGGCTGCCGCTCAGACGGCGTCGTTTTTGATGGCGCTGCTGTGGTGGCGTTATCTGTGGCCCCGCTCCTTCATGGCGCGCCGGCAAGGTGAACGTCCGCTCGGCGGGGGAGCAAGTGCTGCATGGAAGCGCATCGCTTGCGTTGTCGTGATTGGCCTTGCCCTGCAGGTGGTCGTTGGCTACGTGACCGACGCCGTGCTGTCGCTGTTGCCCGACGCCGCGGCCGACTACAGCGAGCTTGTCGAGGAAACAGGTATGGGCGACACCAGCTATCTCGCCGTCCTGACTACGGTGCTCGGCGCCCCATTTTGTGAAGAGCTGCTGGTGCGCGGCATTATTTTTGAGTTTTCGCTCCGAGCGTTTAATCCGCAGTGCCGCCCACTTTGGAAGCGCCCGCGTCGTGCGAGCGCGCAGAACGGCGCCATGGTGCCCTGGGCGGCCCCAAGTACGTGGGGTATCGCCGCGGCGATTGTGCTGCAGGCGGCAATCTTCGGTTTTATGCACATGAATTGGGTGCAGGGTTGCTACGCGGGTGCCGCCGGCCTCATCTTTGGCTGGGTGCTCGTGACGACCGGAAAGCTCCGCTACACGATTCTGCTGCACTTTGCCTTTAATGCCGGGTCGTACCTCATGGGCCTGCTGTGGTTTGTGAACACGCCGCTCGACGTAGTGATCACGGTTGCCATCGCCGGCTTTGTGCTGGTAGAGGCGATGCGGTCGCTCAAACTGACGTGCCAGACGGATCGTCCCTACCAGCAAGCGTGATTCCCCTAAGGAAAACACGGCTAGGCGTGTCTGAGCGTGTTCCCCCTAGGGAAATCACGACTGGAGACAGCCCAAGCGTGTTTCCCCTAGGGAAAACACGCTTGGCCGATGAGGAGACGCCGACTGGCCAAGAGACACCGGCCGGCCCTCGCCACGCTAGTTGCGGCGTCCGCCGCCGTTGGCGCCCTGACGTCCCTGGGCCGCGCGGTTGCGTCCGGCAGTGTTCTGCGCGCGCGACATGCCACCGTGGCCCTTGCTGCCTTTGGGTCCCTTGCCGGCGGCGCCACCGTGGGCCTTGCCGCCCTTCTTGCCGGTGCCATGGCCACCGCCAGCAGACGTCTCGCCCGGACGCGGGGGCACGGGACGAATCAGGCAATGCTTGGTGTAGCCGATCAAATCGCGGCGGCCGGCCTTTTCCAGCGCCTCGCGCACCAGCTTGTAGTTCTCGGGCTTGCGATACTGGATGAGCGCGCGCTGCATGGCCTTCTCGTGCGGGTCGCGCGCCACATAGATCGGCTCCATGGTGCGCGGATCCACGCCGGTGTAGTACATGCACGTCGACATGGTGGACGGCGTGGGGTAGAAGTCCTGCACCTGTTCGGGCATGTAGCCCATGTCTCTTACGGCCTCGGCAAGGTCCACAGCTTCCTTCATGGTTGAACCGGGGTGGCTCGAGATCAGATACGGCACCACGTACTGCTTGAGTCCGTATTCGCGGTTCAAGCGTTCAAATTTACGGCAGAATGCGTCGTAGACGGCGCGGCTCGGCTTGCCCATCACAGACAGCACGGCGTCGCTCACGTGCTCGGGCGCTACGCGCAGCTGGCCCGAGACGTGATGCTCCAGCAGCTCGCGCAAAAACTCGTCCGAGGCATCGGCCATGGTGTAGTCAAAACGGATGCCGCTGCGGACGAAGACCTTCTTGACGCCCGGTAGCTGGCGCAGGTCGCGCAGCAACTGCGTGTAGCCGCTCTCGTCGACCACCATGTTCTTGCATACGCTCGGCCACAGGCAGCGCTTGTTCTTGCACACGCCGTGCTTGAGCTGCTTGTCGCAGGCAGGGCGGCTAAAGTTGGCCGTCGGCCCGCCCACGTCGTTGATGTAGCCCTTAAACTCGGGGTCGCGCGTGAGCAGCTCGGCCTCGCGCATGATCGAATCGTGGCTGCGCATCTGCAGCACGCGGCCCTGGTGGAAGGTGAGCGCGCAAAACGAGCACTCGCCAAAGCACCCGCGGTTGGAGCTAATGGAAAACTTGATCTCGGCAAAGGCCGGCACGCCGCCTGCCGCGTCGTAGTCGGGATGCCAATCGCGTGCGTAGGGGAGTTCGGCCACCTCGTCCATCTCGTCGGTGGTGAGTGTCGCCGACGGCGGGTTCTGCACCACATAGACGCTGTTGGGGTAGGGCTCTACCAGGCGATGTCCGGTGATGGGGTCCATATTCTGCTGCTGCACGTTAAAGCTGCGCGCGTAGTTGAGCTTGTCGGCGGCAAGGTCGTCCCAGCTGGGCAGCAGGTCGTAGTCGTAGACCTCGTCGAGCGAGCTGGTGCGGTAGACGATGCCGTTGATATAGGTGATCTGATCGACGGGTAGTCCCGCGTCGAGCGCGTCGGCGATCTCGACGATCGCGTGCTCGCCCATGCCGTAGATGAGGATGTCGGCGCCCGAGTCGAGCAGTACCGAGCGCTTGAGCTTGTCCTGCCAGTAGTCGTAGTGGGCCAGGCGGCGCAGGCTCGCCTCGATGCCGCCGATGATGATGGGGGCGTCCTTGAACGTCTGGCGGATGAGGTTGCCGTAGACCGTGACGGCACGATTGGGACGGTGCCCCTCCTCGCCACCGGGGGTATAGGCGTCGGTGTGGCGGCGGTGCTTGGTCACCGAATAGTGGTTGACCATGGAGTCCATGTTGCCGGCGCTGACGAGAAAGCCCAGGCGCGGCTCGCCGAGCACAGTGATGCTGGCGGGGTCAGTCCAGTCGGGTTGACAGATGATGCCCACCTTGTAGCCGTGCGCGTCGAGGACACGGCTGATGATGGCCATGCCAAAGCTGGGATGGTCCACGTAAGCATCGCCGCAGACGTAGACAAAGTCGCACTGGTCCCAGCCGCGCGCATCCATGTCGGCCCGGCTGACGGGGAGAAACTTATCGCGGCCCGGGCGCCAGGGGCGGACGGGCGCAGCCGGGGTATGCGTGGGGCGCGAATCTTGGGCCTTGCCGCCACGCTTTTGCTGCCGGCCGCGCTGGGCATGCTTGCCATGCTGGTTGTGCTGAGCGTCCTGGGGCTTTTTTGCCACGATTCCTCCCGTTGTTAGTATGCTGCACGTAATTGTAACCAGTCTTTTTGGGACGGGGCTAAAAAGACTGGTGGAGTACACGAGGTGTCGGGCGTCGGCGCCGTACCCGCCGTTTGTTTCCAGACTGTGTATCTGCGCGTTGGAGAACTCGTCTCGCGCGCACGCCATGTTGTCAATGGGTTACAGTATGAACGGCGGCTATGTCTCCGCCAACGCACGAGAGGGTCGTCAACAAGGAGGACGCACGACGATGCAGCGTGCCAAACAGATATCGGAGTCTATTGAGCTGGGCATCATCTTGGCGCTCGCCGGTGGCTTTATGGATGTGTATTCGTACATTGGGCGCGACCATGTTTTCGCAAACGCGCAGACGGGCAACATCCTGCTCGTGGGCGTGAGCATCTCGGAGGGCAACTGGGCGCTGGCGGGACGCTACTTCTTTCCCGTGGTGTCGTTTGCCGTGGGCATTATGCTTGCCGACCTGGTGCACGAGCGGTTTGGCAGTGTGATTCACTGGCGTCAGGTGACGGTGTTTTTTGAAGCCGTTATCTTGCTTGGCGTGAGCTTTATCCCCGGTGGCGGTTACAACCTGCTCGCCAACTGTCTCACGTCGTTTGCCTGCGGCATGCAGGTTGAGAGCTTCCGCAAGATCCACGGTCACGGCATTGCCACGACGATGTGTATCGGCAACCTCCGTAATGCCTTGCAAAACGTGGACGACTACATCATCACCCATAGGCGTGGCTTTTTGGAAAACGGCCTGCTGTACTTTGGCGTGATCTTTACCTTTGTGTTTGGCGCCGTGCTGGGCAATTGGTGTATTGAGCGCATGGGCCTGCATGCCATCGTCGTGGCGAGCTTGCTGCTGTTTGTCGCGTTTGCCATCATGTTCATCGACCGCGAGCGCGACTTGCGCTTACGCTGGAAGGTTGCGGCCGAGGCTTGGAAAGAGGGCTGCCGAAAGTAACCGAATGCGGCAAAGGGGCTGTCCCTTTGCCGCAATATTTTTCATCATCTGTTGAAACGCTTTAACAATTTTGACGTTCTCACGCGTTTTTCGTTTCAAAAGCGTTAGGATGGGACTCATAGCGTGGGGCGTAATGGGTGCCCCGCACACGATGGGAGGCTATCAATGGCTAATCGTTTCGTTCTCAATACCATCTCTTATCATGGTTCCGGCGCCATCAAGGAAATCCCCGGCGAGCTCCAGCGTCGCGGCTACAAGAAGATTTTCGTCTGCTCCGATCCCGATCTGGTCAAGTTTGGCGTTACCGCCAAGGTGACCGACGAGCTCGACGCCGCCGGCATCGCTTGGAGCCTCTACTCCGAGATCAAGCCCAACCCCACCATCCAGAACGTCAAGGACGGCGTCGAGGCCTTCAAGGCCGCCGAGGCTGACGCTATCGTGACCATCGGCGGCGGCTCCTCCATGGACACCGCTAAGGCCATCGGCATCATCATCAACAACCCCGAGTTCGCCGATGTCCGCAGCCTCGAGGGCGTTGCTCCCACTAAGAACCACGCCGTGTTCACCATCGCCGTGCCGACGACCGCCGGTACCGCCGCCGAGGTGACCATCAACTACGTCATCACCGACCCCGAGAAGGTCCGCAAGTTCGTGTGCGTCGACACCAACGACGCCCCCGAGGTCGCCGTCGTCGACCCCGACATGATGGCTTCCATGCCCGCCGGCCTGACTGCTTCCACCGGCATGGACGCTCTGACCCACGCCATCGAGGGCTACACCACCAAGGGCGCTTGGGAGCTCTCCGACATGTTCCACTTTGAGGCCATTAAGCTGATCAGCGAGAACCTGCGCGACTCCGTCGCCGAGGCCAAGTCCGGCCAGCCCGGCTCCGGCCGTGAGGGCATGGCTCTTGGTCAGTATGTCGCCGGCATGGGCTTCTCCAATGTTGGCCTGGGCATCGACCACGCCATGGCTCACACCCTGTCCGCTCACTACGATACCCCGCACGGCGTCGCTTGCGCCATGCTGCTGCCGATCGCCATGGAGTTCAACAAGCCGGTTTGCGCTGAGCGCCTGGCCAAGGTTGCCGTCGCCATGGGCGTTGACACCACGGGCATGAGCACCGCCGAGGCCGCCGATGCCGCCATCGCCGCCGTCAAGCAGCTTTCCGCCGACGTGAACATCCCGCACGTCTGTGAGGCCATGAAGGCTGACGAGATCGAGGTCCTGGCCAAGGACGCCATGGCCGACGCCTGCTTCCCGGGTAACCCGCGCGAGGCAACGCTCGACGACGTCATCGAGCTCTTCAAGAAGATCTGCCCGGCTGCCTAGCCCAGTTTGGTGGTCCTTCGCCCGTAGGTGTATGGTCTTTTGACGTGCCGCTGGCCCCGCCGTGCTACGCACGGCGGGGCTTTTTGTGCTGCGTCGATGCCCTGAGACGGACAAAACCAAGGCGTACTGCCCGCTGCGGATAGGTGGTGCACTTCCCAGCGTGCATTTTTGGGAGTACTCAGCAAGCTCTTAAAAATGCATAACGTTTTGAATGGCCCGTAGTGGCCCGCAGGCGCCCATCGACAGCCATTGTGGGCGGGCTATCGATGAGTGGGGGGGGGTTGTTACTGAGTTTTTGCTTTGCGACGACCTGCAACACTGCTGTAACCACGTCGTTTTGTCGTTCGTGATGGGGCCGTTGGGGCCCACGGTGCTGAATACTCCGTTTTTTGCACGGCCCAAGGTGGGGTACCCTGAGACGAAGCAAAAAGATGCCTCATTTCTATGCAAATACCAATAGGATTTATGCAAGATTGAGATTGTAAACCGTGCACGTGCACAAAACCGGTGCGGGGACGTCTGGAGGCGGCTCGGCTCCTGGGGCATTGCACGTGCAGAACGGTTAAAATCGGGACTCGGTCTTAGTTTTACTTGGAAGGATGCATATGACTTCTAATATTGATGCTTCTCTAGAGGAGACGCTCTCCTATATCGCAGGACAGCTTAAGACGCTGACTTCTATTGCCTCCCCTACCGGCTATACCCGTGCGGCGACTGATTATCTGATGGAGACCCTGCGCGATATGGGGTTTGGGCCTGAGCGTTCTAATAAGGGTAACGTGCTCGTTGAGCTTGGCGGCGAGGGCGAGCCGCTCGTACTGGCGAGCCATGTCGATACCCTAGGCGCCATGGTGCGTTCCATTAAGGACAATGGCCGCCTGCGCCCCACGACGCTCGGTGGGCATCAGTGGTCTACGGCCGATGGCGAGAACTGCACCGTCTACACGCGCGACGGCAATGTCTACACGGGCGTGGTTCTTAACACCGAGCCTTCGGCGCACGTGGCCGACGAGCCGGTCAAGACCATCGAGAAGAACATGGAGATCTTGCTCGACGAGAACGTCGACAGCAAGGACGATGTGCTCGAGCTGGGTATTCAGACCGGCGACATCATCGCTATGGATCCTCGCACGACGGTGACGGAGAGCGGCTACATTAAGAGCCGCTTCCTGGATGACAAGCTATCGGCCGCCATTTTGTTGGGCTTGGCGCGTGCCGTCGCCGCTGGCGAGGTGACGCTTTCGCGTAAGGTTTCGCTGCTCTTTACCGTGTACGAGGAGGTGGGCCACGGCGGCGCCTTCGTGCCGGCCGACACGCGCGAGATGATCAGCGTTGACATGGGCTGCGTGGGCGACGACCTAGGCTGCACCGAGCACATGGTGTCGATCTGCGCCAAGGATTCGGGCGGTCCGTACAACTACGACCTGGTGACGGCGCTGTCCAATATCGCGCGCGAGCTTGAGCTCGATTACGCTATCGACGTGTATCCGCATTACGGTTCGGACGTCGAAGCCACGCTCTCTGCCGGCTACGACATTCGCCATGGTCTGATCGGCCCCGGCGTGTATGCGAGCCACAACTACGAGCGTAGCCACATGGACGGCGTGCGCAACACCTTCGAGCTCGTCCGCGCCTACGTACAGCGCTAGCGATGCAGCGGCCTCGGCTGATACGGCAGTACCGACCGAGGCCGTCCTCTCTAAGTTGCGGTGAAATAGGGACTGTTTGGCGGTTTTAAACGCTTAAACAGTCCCTATTTCACCGCAATTTATGAAGGGGATGGGGCTACTTAAGTGCGCCGGTCACCGTGCCGCCGCCGAGGACGATGTCGCCGTGGTAGACTACAACGGCCTGGCCGGGGGCGATGGCTCGCTGCGGCTCGTCAAAAGTCAGCAGCATTTGTCCATCGGCGCCACGCGTAAGGGTCGCTGCCTGGTCCTTTTGACGGTAGCGGTACTTGGCGCCCACATGAATGCCGCCGGACGTGAGTTCTGCTTCCATGCGGTCGGCAGGGGCGCTCCAGATCCAGTCGTTGGCCGTGAGCGCTGTGGCCGTCAGGTCGTCGGCCTCGCCCAGATGCACAATGTTGTTGGCGGCATCGACGCCCGTTACGTACACGGGATGCGCCATCGCGACGCCCAGGCCCTTGCGCTGGCCGATGGTATAGCGCAACGCGCCGTTGTGACGTCCGACCACGCTGCCGTCACGCCATACAATATCGCCCGGCTCGGCGGGATGCCCGCGGCGGCGCTCGATATAGCCCGCGTAGTCGCCGTCCGCGATAAAGCAGATATCCTCGCTTTCGGCCTTCTTGGCGTTGGCAAAGCCCTGCTCGGCGGCAATCCGGCGCACGTCGCGCTCTTTGTCCAGCCCAGCCAGCGGAAAGATTGTGCGTGCCAGACGCTCTTGCGTGAGCGAATACAAAAAGTAACTCTGGTCCTTCTTGGGGTCCTCGCCGCGGTTCAGCTGCCAGGTGCCGTCGGCCGCTTGGCTCGTTTTGGCGTAGTGACCTGTGGCGATGTGGTCGCAGCCCATATCGAGTGCCGCATCGAGCAGCGCGCCAAACTTAATATGGCGGTTGCAGATGATGCATGGGTTGGGCGTCAGCCCCTCCTGATAGGCAGTCACAAATCGCTCGATAACGTTACAATCGAAGGTCTGCTGCAGGTCGAGCACGTGGTGGGGTATCCCCAGTCGCTCGGCGACGGCCTTTGCATCGGCGATGTCGCGGTCGACCTTATTCATGCCCGTGACGGGATCGGGCGCGGGACAGGTGAGGCGCATGGTGGCGCCGACGCATTCGTAGCCCTGGCTTTTGAGCAGGTACGCAGTCACGCTGGAATCGACGCCGCCGCTCATGGCGACGAGCACGCGCTTGTTGTGCATGGGGAGGTTCTCCTTGGTGGCATGTGGCCAAAAAAGAAAAGCGGCGCGGGAGGCTGGTTCCGCGCCGCAGACATTGTAACAAGTTCGGACGGCTCGTGGGACACCCTGATGGGATGGGCTCAGACTGCCGGGAGAGAGGAGACCGGTTCGCCCTGGGCTCAACCTATGGGCGACGGGCCCTAGTCCTGGAAGAGCGCCGTGGACAGGTAGCGCTCGCCGGTGTCGGCAAGCAGGGCCACGATGGTCTTGCCCTCGTTCTCGGGGCGCTTGGCCAGCTGCAGCGCGGCCCACACGGCGGCACCGGACGAAATGCCCACGAGCACGCCCTCCTTGTGGCCCACGGCGCGGCCGGTGGCAAAGGCGTCGTCGTTCTCGACGGGGATGATCTCGTCATAGACCCGGGTGTCGAGGACGTCGGGCACAAAGCCGGCGCCGATGCCCTGGATCTTGTGCGGGCCGGCCTGGCCCTTGGAGAGCACCGGGGAGGTGGCGGGCTCGACGGCGACGACCTGAATCTCGGGGTTTTGCTCCTTGAGGAACTCGCCCACGCCGGTCACGGTACCGCCGGTGCCGACGCCGGCGACGAAGATGTCGACCTTGCCGTCGGTGTCATCCCAGATCTCGGGGCCGGTCGTGGCCTTGTGGATGGCGGGGTTGGCGGGGTTCACGAACTGGCCGGCGATAATGCTGTTGGGCGTCTCCTTCTGCAGCTCCTCGGCCTTGGCGATGGCACCCTTCATGCCCTTGGAGCCGTCGGTGAGCACGAGCTGTGCGCCGTATGCCTGCATCAGCTTGCGGCGCTCGACGGACATAGTCTCGGGCATGGTGATGATCACCTTGTAGCCGCGAGCCGCCGCCACCGAGGCGATGCCGACGCCGGTATTGCCGCTCGTGGGCTCGATGATGGTGTAGTCGCCGCCGCGCACGAGCTTGCCGGCCTTCTCGGCCTCGTCGATCATGTTCTTGGCGACGCGGTCTTTGACGGAGCCGGCGGGGTTGAAGTATTCCAGCTTGACGAGCACGCGGGCCTTGAGATCCTCATCGGCCTCAAAGTGAGTGAGCTCCAGAAGCGGGGTGTGGCCGATAAGCTGATCGATGGACGTATAAACATTGCTCATGGTGAACCTCCAAAGTGTTCAAATGGCTGGATACCGTGTGGTTTTACGGTGTGTGTAGCAGCTAAACCCATAAACCTTATAGGTTGTTTGTTTAGCTGTTGGCAAGCATAGTAGACACTAAAGCCTAGTAACGCAATAGGAAATAGAAGATTATTACGAGTCGATTAACCAGCTTGACGGGAATAGGTATTTTCAAAACCAATTTTTCGGCTAGAATTTCTACGAATTAAAAGACCGAAAGGCAGCACTATACATGTTGGTTTCTACTAAGGGCAGATATGCCCTGCGCGTTATGGTCGATCTGGCCGAGCACCAGGCGGCCGGTCGCATCCCGCTCAAAGAGATCGCGGCGCGACAGGGGATTTCCGAGAAATATCTCGAGAACATCTTGGCTACGCTCGTGCGCGCCAACATGCTCTCGGGCATGCGCGGCAAGGGCGGCGGCTACGTGCTTACGCGCCCGCCCGAGCAGTATACGGTGGGCGAGATCCTGCGCCTGACCGAGGGCAGCTTGGCGCCGGTCGCATGCCTGGACGGCGACTGCAAGGGCTGTTCGCGTTCGGACGAGTGCCCCACGCTCGACGTGTGGAAGAACCTGGACAAGCTCATCAACGACTACCTCGACGGTGTGACGCTTGATCAACTTGTCGCTCCCAACCATGGCTACGACTACGTCATCTAACCCATACCCGCCATTTGGGGACGGAGCGGAAATGGTAGATTCTCTCGCCCTTTGAGACTTGACAAATAAGAAGGCCGCCCATTTTTGCGATGGGCGGCCTTCGTTTTGGGTCGATATGACGGTTCGTATTGAACAGTTCTAGCCCTAGGCGATGCTATCGAGAATGCTGCGCATGATGGATACCAGGATGCTGCCCATAAAGGCCGATCCAAAGCCGGCAATGGAGATACCAGCGCCCAACAGATTGACCGACAGGTAGCTGGCCAGCTCGAGCATAAAGCTGTTGACTACGAGCTGAAAAATACCAAGCGTAATAATAGTGAGCGGCAGTGAGATGACCGTCAGGAACGGCTTGACGAGCGAATCGACGATGTTGAGGAACAGTCCCACAAAGGCGAAACAGACCCAGGCCTCGGCAAAACCGAAGGGTTGGATGCCGGGGACGAGGAACGTGGCGATCGCGATGGCGATCGAAGTAAAGAGCCAGTTAAGCATAAAGCGCATGGTAGGGGGTCCTTTCTTGCGCGGGGAGAGTTAGTGACGCGTGAAGCAGCTTGCCGTGGCGACTTGGACGGCTGCGCGAACGCGGGGCCTTGCCTGGATGCCCATTGTCGCAAATATTCGTGGAGCTTACGTGCGCATTCGATTTCAAAACGGCGTTCGTCCTGAAAAACGCGCCGCTGACAGAGAGTCTTGTCGCTTTAGTTTGGTGGTGTGCTACACTGCTACGGGCAAAAGCCACAGGCGTTGCCCTATTGCATAGAACGGGCGAACGATGTCCGATGTCAGTATCAACTTCGATGCCTTTTGGCGGGTTTGGCGGTGATCGATGAATATCGAGAACATGTTTGACAAGCCTGATGTCAAGCAGCTGGTCCACGCATTTAGCCTTTTGGACGACGAGAAGGATATCCAAGCGTTTTTGACCGATATCTGCACGCCGCGCGAGATTTGCGACCTTTCTCAGCGTTTGCAGGTTGCGCGCTATTTGGACGAGGGCGAGCCTTATGTTGAGGTTCAGGCCCGTACCGGCGCTTCGTCCACCACGGTGAGCCGCGTTTCAAAGGCGCTGAACGGCGAGTACGGTGGCTACCGCAAGATCCTCATTAAGTTGGAGGATGGCGAGTAGGCCAGCGACAACATTGAATTACGAAGAACCGTCCCTCCGGGGGCGGTTTTTTGATCCCTTGGGGACGGAGGAAAACGAATCACCGGGTTAGACTGACCCCCTCTGTGATCCATTTTCCTCCGTCCTCAAGGGATCAAATCTGTTGGCGTGGGGCAAATCTGTCCGCTTGGGCGGGTAGGATGGATGCATTGATTATTGCGAACAGTTTGAGCGGAGGACCATGCCTGTTCGAATCTATACCACCAATGCCGGCACGGATTTGAGCGATGCCGAGGCGGCGCTACTGGCCGACCTGGTTGCCCGCCACGGGCGCGCTGTTCTGTTGGCGCCAACATTTGCCGAGCTCGACCTGTGCCGCCATGATGCGGCGGAAGCCGGGGTTTCACTGGGTGTCGACTACAAGACGCCCACATCGTGGCTCAGCTCGCTGTGGGAGCTTATGGGCGATGGCCGCAGCTTTGTGGACAACCTTCAGCGCCAGATGCTGTTCTCGGACATGATCGACCGCCGCGACGACGCCGCTCTGCAGCCGCTTTCGCGCAGCCAGGGCACAGTGCGCATGCTCGCGCGCATGGCCCGCGACGTGTTGCCGGGCGTTGCGGGGACGGGTGCCGAACGATGCCGTGGCGACAACTGCCGGCCTGAGCCAAAAAGCGATGCCGAGGCTCGTGTGTTCGAGCTGTTGAGCGCCTATGCGAGCGGTTTGGACCGTCGAGATATGGTCGAGCCCTGCGAGGCAGCCGACATTATGGCCGGTGGCCTGGCCGATAGCCTGCCGGCGTGCGCCCGCGCCGTATGCGTGCGCGGTACCACGTCGTTTACGCACGGTCTACTCGAGCTGCTGTCTGCCGTGGCGAACAATGGGGGAGAGGTCGTCGTGCTGCTTGCCCGCGAGCAGGCGGCGATGCGCGAGGAGCTTGCCACGGCATTTGATGCCCGCGGTGTGCTGTTTGAGATCGCGCCGCTGGGGGAGGACGCCGTCGCGTCTGATGTCGCTTGCGGGGCCGCCGCTCAGCCTGCCTTTATTGAGGTCGCCGGCCCCCATGCCCGTGCTCATGTCTATGCGGACGCCATCGATAAGTTGGTGAAAGCGCACAAGGAGTCCAAGGCCGATAAAGCTACTGCAACGCCCGCCGACCCCGTGCGCGTGCTCGTCGTTTCTGCCCGGGCACCCCAGCTGTTCGGCGAGCTCGCCGCCCGTTTGGCGGCGCGTCACATTGCGGCCGAGACGGCTGAGTTCACGGCGTTTTCCCAGTCCATCGCGGGCAGGCAGTTTACGGCGCTCGCCAACCTGATCGAGCGTATGAAAGCCGCCGACGAGGGCACCGCTTCCAAGACTGAGTGGTGGCCCGCGCCGGAGCTTACCGACTGGATCTACAGTCCGCTTTCGGGCGCTGATGCCGTCAATGCCCGTACCTTCGATAAGAATATGCGTCTCTCGCGCAGCAAGACTACCGCGGGCGTCAAGAGCCTGCTGCAGAGCGTTCAGGGCCAGGTGAGGGGCGCGCGCAAGGCGACGAGCGACGATAACTGGTTTAAGAACGTACCGTGTGTGGTCTCGGACGTGTTCCAGGCGCTGTGGCGTGACAAGCCCGTGACGGCGCTTAAGGCCATGCTTGCCGTTGCCGAGGCGTTGCCCGATCGCGCTCTAGGCGGCCTTGACGGCCAGGCCCGTCGCCAGGCAGAGACGGCTTTGCTGCGCCATGCCATCGACATCCTTATGAACGATGCTCGCGCGCTCGACGTGTCGCAGGCCGCGACCGTGCCGGTTCTCGACGGCGTTCGAACCAAGGTGGACAAGCGCAGTACCGCCTACGATTACGAGACCTATGAGGTCGATCGCACACCACGAGCACAAGTGCGCTTCGCGTCGCTTGCCGATGCGTCGGTTCTTCGCCCTGACAGCTACGATGCCGTGCTGTTTGCCGATGTCGACCTGGACAGCTATCCGCTTTCGCACGAAGAGGGCCCGCTTGCCACGTTGACAGCCGAGCTGCGCCGCGACGGCGTGTCTTTGGAGCCCGCTGCCCTGCTGCGCGTGCGCTTTGGCCGTGCGATGCAGGCGGCGAGCGGTCCGGTCGCGCTCGCCCGTGTGACGCACGATCGCCAGGCACGCGAGTGCTACCCGGCAGCCGTATGGACCGAGCTGTGGGCACATGCCGAGGCCGCTGGCGCTGCCAAGCCCATGCGCGTGGGCGAGGGCGATATCATCGCCGACTTTGATCCCGCGGCAGGTGAAGGCCTCAAGCGCGAGCGCGTGACCTGTGAAGCCCCTCAGCATCTGAGTGCCGAGGCCGTGCCGTATTTGGTCCTGCGCCGTCGCGATGGCGAGGGTGAGGACGCGCCGCTCGTGCCGCGTCTGACGTCCGCCTCGCAGATCGAGGCCTATTCGACCTGCCCGCTATGCTGGTTCGTCTCGTACCGCGTGAAGCCCCAGTCGATCGACGCGGGCTTTGGCAACATGGAAAAGGGCAACTTTGTCCACGACGTGCTGGAGCATCTGCATGCCCGTCTGCCCCAAGAGGGCATGGAGCGCGTGACGCCCGAGAATCTGCCGCGCGCACAGAAGCTGCTGCACGAGGTCTTTGACGAGACGTTGGCCGAGCACGCCGGCAAGCGCGGCACGGAGGGCCCGCTGGTGCCGCTCTCTGCGGTGGAGGAACGCCAGGTGGCCGAGATCTTGCCGCAGCTGGAGGGTGTGCTTGCCTACGAGTCCGAGGCACTTGCCCCCTTTGCCCCGCGCTACCTGGAGTTTGCGTTCAACGAGCTCCAGGTCGAGTATGCCGGTTGGCCGCTCGGCGGGCGCATCGACCGCGTAGATGTGGATGCCGAGAATCGCGCCGTGGTAATCGACTACAAGCATCGTTCGGGTGTCGAGGAGTTTAAGCTTGCCGACCCCACGGTGCGTGACGAGGAGACGGGCGAGGCTCCCATCGACGACCCGCGCTGGCTGCCGCCCCATACCCAAACGCTCATCTACGCGCAGGCCATGCGTCGGGCACTGGGCTTGGATACCCGTGCAGCGCTCTATTTTTCGACCAAGGGCGGCAAGCCCGCGCTGCGCGGTGCGGCGAGCGCCGAGTTGCTCGAGGAAGAGCGCGGTGACGGTCGCATCCCGGGCCTCAAGAAGGGCTTCCCGGGCGAGGGCGGCAGCATGGACTTCGATGCCCTGCTCGATCGCGTGGAGGCCGACATCGCCGAGCGCCTGCGCGAGCTCGAGGCGGGCAACGTTGCCGCCGTCGACCCGGCGTCGGCTCAGGCCGCGCATGCGCGCTGCTCGTATAACCACGAAGGAACGTTTGTAAGGAGGGACGTGTAGACCATGGATCTTTCGACTTTGATGCCGCAACAGCTGCAGATTGTCAAAACGCTCGACCGCCCGCTGTTTGTCTCGGCGGGCGCCGGTTCGGGTAAGACCTTTACCCTCACGCGCCGCATCGTCTATGCGCTCTCGCCCGAATCCGGTCCGTTCGTTGAGCATCTGGACCAGGTGCTCGCCATTACCTTTACCAAAGATGCCGCGGCCGAGATTCGCGACCGCGTGCGCCGTGCGCTTATCGACGAGGGCATGGACGAGGAAGCACTGACCGTCGACGACGCGTGGATTTCGACCATTCACGGCATGTGCTCGCGCATCCTGCGCGCACACGCGTTGGAGCTGGGCATCGATCCCGAGTTCACGGTGCTCACCGATACCGACGAGCTTATGGACCAGGCTGTTGAGCATGTGCTGGCCCGCGCGACGGCACCCGATGCCGCCCCCGAGCTCGCCGCCTCGCTCAAGGCCCTTTACGCCTGGTATCCCATGGCGGGCGAGGGCGGGCCGTTTGGTACCGGCACGACCATTAAGGGCCTGGTGCGCGAGCTGCTGGAGCTGTCGAGCCAGTTGCCGGGCGGCATGGACGACGTGCGCGTGGCGCGCGGCCAGGCCGATACCTCGGCACTCGCCGATGCCTATCGTGCGGCGCTGGGCGCAAGCAAGGCCGCGACCGAGAAAGCGCAGGTGGCGCTCGATGCCATCGATGCGTTTGAGGCGAGCGGCAAGACCATGGCCGATGCGGCGCGACTTATGATGTCGTGCACCATGCCGCGCGCGAGCAAGGCGTTTCCTAAGGAGCAGGTGGAGCTACTCAAGGCCGAGGCGGCTGATGCGTTTATCAATATCGTGCTTGCCTGCGGCGGTTCGGCGCTCGATGCGCTGGTGGGGCTCGCCCGTGCCGTAGAGGCGGAGTATCGCGCATTGAAGGCTGCCCAGTCCGCCCTCGATAATAACGACCTGCTGCGTATGGCCTACGAGGCCCTGCGCGATTACCCAGCCATCCGTGCTGCGTACGAGGGCCGCTTTAAGATGGTCATGATCGATGAGTTCCAGGATACCGATCAGATGCAGGTCGATTTGATTCGCTATCTGACGGGCGCGGGGGAGCGCGCGCTGTGCACCGTGGGCGATGCGCAGCAGTCGATCTACCGCTTCCGTGGCGCCGAGGTCGAGGTGTTTCGCCGCCAGGAGCGCAAGGTGGGCTCGTCTGCCGCGTCCGAGGCGACTGCCGTGGCCGATGCCCCTGCCGGCGAACTCGTTAAACTCGTGCGCAACTTCCGCAGCCATGACGAGGTGCTGCGTTACGTGGCGCGCGTCTTCGACGGCGATGACGGCGGCCTGATGCAGGGCTTTTTGGATCTTGAGGCGAGCGACGGCCGCAAGGACACGCTGGTGGCGGACGCCTCGCGCCGCCAGGCCCTCTTTGTTGCCGGCGGTAGTATGCAGGAGCGCACACAGGCCAAGGCCCGTGCGATCGCCGAGCGCTTCCGCGCGCTTGCCGATGCCGGCCAGCCCCAGGGCGGCATGGTACTGCTGCTGGGCCGCATGACCAACGCCGACGTCTACGCCCAGGCCTTCCGCGATCAGGGGCTCGACTGCGTCATCGCGGGCGGCTCGGTCTTTGCCCAAGCAGCCGAGGTGCAGACGGTGCGCGCCCTGGTTTGTGCGCTCGCCAATCCGGCCGATACGGCGCGGGGCCTTATGCCGCTGCTCGCCTCGCCGATGTTTGCGCTCGGCGCTCAGGAGTTCCTGGCGCTGGCGACCAAGCTCGATAGCGAGACAGGGGAGACCTCGCGCCGGAATATCGACATGGGCATCATGAGCGATTCCGACGTGCCGGGTTTGCAAGACTTGCCGCTTGTGAAGCGCGCCCGCGAGGTGCTGCGGTATGCGCTTCGTCGCGCGGGCCGCGATTCGTTCGCCGCCATCGCGCGCGACGTGGTCAACGCCTCCGGCTGGTTTGTGCGCCTGGCGCAGCGCGGCCCCGAGGGCAAGGCCATTGCCGCCAACGTGCTCAAGGCGCTCGACGCCGTGGCTGAGGCTGAGGCCGAGTTCGGCAACTCGCCGCGTTCCATCGCGCTGGCCTTCGACCGCTTCTTGGCGGGCAAGGAGGCCCCGGGCGCGCTCAACGAGGAGGGTGACGGCGCGGTACGCATCATGACGGTGCATGCCTCCAAGGGTCTGGAATATCCGGTCGTGGCGGTCGCCGAGTGCTTTGGCGTGCGTAAGTCCTCGGGTGCGGCACAGATGGGTCGCGTCGATGGCGGAGCGCAGGTCGTGGCACTGCCGGCACGCTTCGACGGCGTTAAGCTCGCCGACGGAACCTTTGTGAAGGGCGACGACGTCAAAAAGCAGTTTGAGCATGCGTTTAAGGGCAAGGGCACGTCGCTGTGGCTGCCGCCGGAGCTCATGGAGGACGTTTGTGCGACGGGTTCTCCCGCCGAGGCATTTGCTCGCCTGCGCAACGACGACCTGCAGCTCTCGCTCGAGGAGCGGGCCCGCCTGCTCTATGTCGCCATGACGCGAGCACGCGAGCTGGTCATTCTGGCGATGGATGCCGGTGTGAGCCGTGGCAAGGTGACGGCGCCGACCTTCGATGTCGAGACGGATCTGACCTACGACGTGCTGCGCCGTATTTTGCCGACCGACGCTCTGGACACGCCGCAGCTCGATAGCGACCGCCTGGTGTTCGACAACTCCCAGCCGGGCGACTACGAGCTCATTTCGCTCACGGACTTTACCTTTGGCGAGCAGGCGTTTGAGGCAAACGCTTCGCTGGATGCCGAGGGCAGGCTTGTCCGCGGCGATGCGGAGCCGGAGGGTGCCGGTGCAGATGCCCGCGCCGCCGTTCCCGGTCCTGCCGACCCCGAGCCCGATGCGTTTGAGCTCGTGTATCCCCAGGCGGTGGGCGTGCGCATGGGCACCTGCCCGTATCCGGAGCGCGATTCGTACAGCTACTCGTCAATTGCCGCGGCGCTGCATGCCGAGTCCGAGGACCGTGCCGCCGAGGCGCACGTGCCCATGGACGAGGCTGGCGATGATGCAGAGTCGGATGGCTCGGAGATGGCCGATGCGGACGTGGCCGTCGTTGAGCCCGCCGGCAACCCCATGGCGCTGGGCTCGGCGTTCCACGCCGCCTGCCAGTGGCTCATCGAGATGGGTGCCGACGCGTTGCCCGCTGCGCGCGCCGATGCACTGGCGCGTCTGTGGCGCCTGACGCCGGAGCAGCGCGAACGCTTCGACGTTGCCCTGAACCGCTGGCTCAAGTCGGCTGTTCGTGCCGACCTGCTCGCGTGGCCGTGCGTTCGCGCCGAGGTGCCGTTCTTTTCGCTGGGCTGCGAGGACGAGGACATCGCCCGCTACGGTGCATATGCCGAAGGCGCCATCGATGCACTGGCCACCGACCCGGCCGATCCGTCGCGCGCCCTGGTCATTGATTACAAGACGGGTGGCACGCCGGATGAGACGCCGGAACAGCTGCTCGAGAAGCACGCCCTGCAGGCGCGCGTCTACGCCGACGTGTTGCACAAGGCGGGCGTTGAGGCGGTGACGGTCAAGTTCGTTCGCGTGGAGCAGACGAATCCAGCCATCTTCGTCGAACCCGCCGAACCTCAAGTAGTCACCTACAATCTCTAGCCCTCAGATAACTTGCGGTGGAATACGGACTGTTTTGGCCAAAAAAGCCGCCAAACAGTCCGCATTTCACCGCAACTGCAAGAGGAGCCGTGTTGGTTTGGCTAGGTTCGGGTGCCGTCCGCGCCGTGCGGTAAAATCGTTCAGTCAGAACACGAACCCGCATCGGAGCTCATCACATGGCATTCGTCCATCTGCACAATCACACTGTTTTCTCCATGCTCGACGGTGCAACCCGTATCCAGGATATGGTCAATCGTGCCGTTGAACTTGGCATGCCCGCCGTGGCCATTACCGACCACGGCTACATGTATGGCGTGCCCGACCTGGCGCTGGCCTGCGACGCCGTCAATCACAACACGCCCGAGTACAAAACCTGGAGCCACGACAAGGCCTTCTTGGAAAAGGACCGCCGCGACGAGCTGGTGGAGCCCGACCCCGAGGAAAACCCGCGCGAGCATGCCCAGTATGTGAAGGACATGGCCATGTGGGACGAGAAGGGCAATATCGACGAGCTCAAGCCGCCTCTGGTCATCAAGCCCATCTTTGGCTGCGAGGTCTACTTTACGCCGGACGAGACCCTTGCCCGCGACCACAAGCCAGAGCTCTACCACATGATCCTTCTGGCCAAAGACCAGGAAGGCTACGTCAACCTGATGCAGACGGTTTCCGAGGCCGCCGTGCAGGGCTTTTACTACAAGCCGCGCGTGACGCTCGACAACCTACGCCGCCACGCCAAGGGCATGATCTGCACGAGCGCCTGCATCGCGGGCATCATCCCCAAATACATCGACCGCGGTGACATGGAGGGCGCCATCAAGTGGGCCGAGACCTTCCGCGATACCTTCGACCCCGGCGACTTCTACATCGAGATCCAGGAACATGGCATCACCACCGACAACGGCCTGACCGACGAGCAGATGGACCGCACGCTCATCGATATCGCCAAGCAGGTGGGCGTCAAGGTCATCGCCACCAACGACTTCCACTACCTGCGCCGCGAGGATGCGCCCGTGCAGGACGTCATCATGTGTATTGGCATGAACGCCAAGGTCGATGACCCCAACCGCATGCGCATGACCGGCTCGGAGTTTTACATGAAGACCGAGGAGGAGATGCGGGCGATGTTCCCGTATTGCCCCGAGGCCTGCGACAACACGCTCGAGATCGCCGACAAGTGCTACGTTGAGCTGGACTGGGACTCTATCATCCTGCCGCGCTTCCCGTTGCTCGATCCCGGAGAGACGCACGAGAGCCAGTTCCGCCGCGAGTGCGAGAAAGGCCTGCGTCAGCACTACGGTGACGACTGGGCCACGCGCGAGATCGGCGGCGTCAACATCAAAGAGCGCTTTGAGTACGAATACAAGGTCATCTGCGACAAGGGCTTTGCCGCCTACTTCTTGATCGTCGCCGAGTACGTGCAATGGGCCAAGGACAACGGCATCGGCGTCGGCCCCGGCCGTGGCTCGGCCGCCGGCGCTATCGTCGCCTACGCCATGAACATCACCGCGTTCGACCCGCTCGAGAACGGCCTGATGTTCGAGAGGTTCCTGTCCCCGCAGCGTACCGAGATGCCCGATATCGATATGGACTTCGACGATGAGCGGCGCCTCGAGGTCGTGGAGCACGTTCGCCAGCTCTACGGCCCCGAGAAGGTCACCCACGTCATCACCTACTCGACCATTAAGGCCAAGCAGGCCATCAACGACGCCGCGCGCGTCCTGGACTACCCGGTCTACATGGGCCAGCGCCTGTCCAAGATGGTCTCGAGCGACCCCAAGGTCAAGCTCAAGCAGGTGCTCGAAAAACAACCCGGCAAAGAGGATCTGTTTAACCCCGACTTTGCCGAGGCCTATAAAAAGGACGACGACGCCCGCCGCATCATCGACACGGCGCTCTCGATTGAGGGCCTCACCCGTGGCGAGGGCGTGCACGCGTGCGCCGTTCTGATCTGCCGCGACCCCGTCAACGAGCATGTGCCCACCAAGCTCGACACCAAGGGCGGCGTCGAGATTACCCAGTACGAGGGCCATACCGTTGCCGACATGGGCCTGCTCAAGATGGACTTCCTGGGCCTGCGCACGCTGACGGTTATCTCCAAGGCTAAGGCAAACATCAAGAAGAACTTCGGCATCGACATCAAAGAGGAAGAGATTCCCTTTGACGATCCCGAGATCTTTAAGCTCATGGGCTCCGGCCACACCGCCGGCGTCTTCCAGGTCGAGTCCGCCGGCATGACGGCCACGATCAAGAACATGAAACCCACCGAATACAAGCACGTCGTGGCATTGATCGCTCTGTACCGCCCGGGCCCGCTGGGCGCCGGCATGGTTTCGTCCTACATCAACCGTATGAACGGCAAGGAGCCGGCCGTCTCCTACGACGACCGCCTGGACGACATCCTGGGCGAAACCTACGGCACCATGGTCTACCAGGAGCAGGTTATGCTCATCTCCGTCGAGATGTGCGGCTTCTCCAAGGGCGAATCGGACTCGCGTATCCGTAAGCCCGTGGCTAAGAAAAAGATCAAGCTGCTCACGTCGACGGTGCTCCACTGGGAGGATGGCTCGGACGAGACCACCTACGACCACTGGATGAACGGTGCTATCAAGAACAACTACACGCGCGAGGTCGCCCAGAAGATTTGGGACGATGTTCTCGAGTTCGCGTCTTACGCCTTTAACAAGTCGCACTCCGCCGGCTACGCCATCCTGGTTATGCAGACGGCGTGGCTCAAGGCGCACTATCCGCACGAGTACATGGCGGCCGTTCTGACGTCCTACACGGGCAAGACCGACAAGATCGTTCATTACGTCTCGGCGTGCCGCCACGACGGCATCCCCGTGCTGTCGCCAGATGTCAACGAGTCCGGTACCGAGTTCACGGCTACCAAGGAGGGCGTGCGCTTTGGTCTGGCCGGCATCCGCGGCGTGGGCACTGGCGTGGCGCAGGCGATTATCGCCGAGCGCGAGGCGGGCGGCCCGTTTAAGACGCTGCACGACTTTGTCGAGCGCGTGGACTCGAGCCAGGCCAACCGTCGCGTGATCGAATCGCTCATCAAGGCAGGCGCCTTCGACTCCACGGGGTATCCGCGTCGCCAGATGATGCACTTTGTGGATAAGAACAACCCCGAGAACATCATCGATGCCGCCGTGAAGCGCCAAAAGGATCGCGCGAGCGGCCAGACGTCGTTCTTCGATATGTTCGGCGACGTTGAGGGCTCGGGCTTTGAGGTGAGCGTGCCCGATCCGGACGGCCAGGAGTGGGACCGCCACCTTAAGCTGAGCCAGGAGAAGGAGGTTCTGGGCATCTATGTCTCGGACCACCCGCTGCGCCCGTTTGAGTATGCGCTAGCCAAGGCGCGCGACTTCTCGTTCTCGCAGATCGACACCGGTTACGAGGTGCAAAACCCTACGGGCGGTACCATCAACCAGGAGATTCCCGAGGGCAAGGCGCTGTGGTGGGCCGGTATGGTCTCGAGCGTGTCCAAGCGCGTGACCAAAAACGGCGACCCCATGGGCATCGTGCAGCTCGAGGACATGGAAGGTGAGGCCACGGTCGTGGTGTTCCCCAAGACCTACAAGGAGGCCGAGGGGTACCTGTACGGCGAGGTCGATCCCGAGACCGGCGCGCAGCTGTCCGATGCGTTTGTGCGCATTAAGGGCAAGCTTGAGCGCTCGGACCGCGGCGACCAGATCATCGCGCAGGAGATCGTGCCGCTTGAGCTTAACGAGGAGAACAACAAGCCCAAGGTGTTTGAGGTCATGGTGCCCAACAGCCGCTTTAGCCAGGGCAATATGGCGCGTCTTGCCACGGTGCTTACCGCAAACCCGGGCGGCGACCGCGTGGAGATCTTTATCGAGCAGGTGGACGGGCGTGTGCTGCGTGCCGAGGTGCCGGCCAAGGTCAACGCACGCTCGATTCCGCTGTTGGCAGAGGCAAAAGCCATCGTGGGTAACCAGGGTCGCGTGACGGTGATCTAAGGGCGACCTTGCTGGTCCGCGCGAGATTGGAGGAAGTGATGGCACAGGGGACGTTTGTGCAGGCGCTTCGCAAAGAGGCGGCGTTGAGCGGCACCTTTATGAAGGGGCGTTCGCTCATGCTCAACGGTGCCGTGCTGTCGTTTGAGGACTCCGGCTCGCGCTTCTCCAAAAACGTGAACATCGAGGGCTCGGTGCGCGGCTCGCGCGGCGACCTGTACAAGACGCACGTGGCGCTCGACATGGACGAGCACGAGGTTATCGACTACGACTGCGATTGCCCCGCCGCCTTCCGCTATTCCGGCATGTGCAAGCACGCCATCGCCACGGCGCTGGCGTATCTGGATGCCAGTGGCGCCGAGCCCGTCGAGGGTTTGCGCACGCCGGTCCGCACGTTTACAGTACCGCCCGCACAGTCCAAGCAGCCCACGCGCTCCGCGCCCACCGCATCTGCGGTCAACCCCAACTTTCCCTTCCCGGCGCCCGTCCCCACGAGCCCGAGCCTTGTGGCGGCGCTTTCCGATCTTTCGGACGCGCGCATGGACGAGCTCGCGGTCATGCGTCGCAAGCTCGCCAGCACCATTGACCCCGATGCGCCCAAAGCGGTGCTGGAGCCCTCGCTGGTGCCGTACTACAATCCGCTGTTTGCCGATCGTTTTAACTGGGCGCTCGAGTTTCGCATTCGTAGCGGTTCGGTGTCCTACGTGGTTAAGGATATCGACGGCATGGCCGATGCCTATGTGCGCGGCGGTACGTTCTCCTATGGCAAGAAGCTTACGTTTGCCCATGTGCCCGAGGCTTTCGATGACGTGTCGACAAAGCTGCTCGACTTTATCGCAATGACGGTCGCCTACCTAGGCGATATTACGAGCTCGCGCTCGGCGTCGTATGACTTTGTCCGCAACGGTTTTGTCGCCGAGCGTCAGTTGCCGATATCCGAGCATTCCATCGTGTCCGTGCTGGACCTGCTGTGCGGCAGGACCATGTCCTTTGAGCCTGCTTGGTCGCGGGGAACGACGACGCATCGCGCCTACGAGGTGGCAGTCGAGCCGTCGCCGCAGGGGGAGGGCGAAGTCCCGGCTAAGCGCCCGCCGCTCCTTGCCGCCAAGATTGCACCGGCGGCGGGAGGCAGCTACGACTTGCGCCTGCCGGCCGATACGTACTGCTTTGTCGCAGGCGACGCAGCCTATCTGGTCGATACGCGCCGCGCGCGCCGTACCGACACGGCGTTTGCCCAGCATGCGGCGCCGTTCCTATCGCACTTGTTGCCCTGCCGCATGCCGGTCCATATCGCCGCCGACCAGGTGGGCGAGTTCTGCCGCATGGCGCTGCCGATCTTGCGCGACTACACCGACCTGACCGCTCCCGCCGTACTTGACGCCGTGGCGCCCGAGCCGAGTTTTGCCATGGCGATTGGCGTCGACGATGGCCTTGTGACCTGCAAGATTACGGTGGCCTACGGCGATTGGTCGGCAGATCTCTTTAGTCTTGGTGCTCCGGGCAGTCCTTTCGAAGAGCAACGCCCCGGCGTTCCGCCCCGCGATACGCTGGCGGAGTTTCGCGTTATGGACACGGCTGCCCTGTACTTTGATTTCCGCGAGGGCGGCCTGGCGTTTGAGGAGCGCGATGACGAGAGCCTGTTCCACTTGCTGACCGAGGGCCTGTCTGCCCTGTCCGAGCTTGGAGAGGTCATGCTCAGCGACCGCCTGCGCCAGATTTCGGTCCGCCCTGCGCCCAAGCTCTCGGTGCGCGCCACCGTCAAGAGTAACTTGCTCGATGTCGAGCTGGGCGCGAGCGGGCTTTCGGCTGCGGACCTTGCCATCTACCTCGACTCCTACAAGCGTCACCAGACGTTTGCGCGTCTCACGTCGGGCGATATCATTCGCCTGGATGAGGGGGCGCGCGCCGCGTTTGGCCTTGCCGAGGATCTGGGGGTCGATGCTGTCGACCTGCTCGACGGCGTGTCGCTTCCCGCGTCGAGTACCCTGTTCGTCGACAGCATGCTTGCGCGCACGCCGGCGCTTGAGGCCGATCGCGACGCTGCGTTCCGCCGTACCGTCGAGCGCCTGGACACGCTCGGCAAGATGGACTTTACGGTACCTGCCTCGCTCAAGGCCACGCTGCGTGGCTACCAGGTCGACGGATACCAGTGGCTCGGCTCGCTCGAACACCTGGGCCTTGGTGGCATCTTGGCCGACGACATGGGCCTGGGCAAAACACTCCAGATGATCGCGCATGTCCTGGCGCGCGTGGAGGCGGGGGACATCAAGCCCACGCTCGTGGTATGCCCGGCCTCGCTCGTGTACAACTGGACTGCCGAGCTGGAGCGCTTTGCGCCCTCGCTCGATGTTTGCGCAATCGTGGGCGCCAAGGCGCAGCGCCGCGTGCAGATTGCCGGCGTGGCTGAGCATAACGTGGTCGTGACGTCGTATGACCTTATGCGGCGCGATATCGACGAGTACGTCGAGCAGAACTTTGCCCGTGTGGTGCTCGATGAGGCCCAGTACATTAAAAACCCGCTCACCCAGGTGGCTCGCGCCGCCAAGCGCCTGCCTGCCGGCGTGCGCTTTGCTCTGACGGGCACGCCCATCGAAAACCGCCTATCCGAGCTCTGGAGCATCTTCGACTTTTTGATGCCGGGCCTGCTGGGCACGCGTGAATCGTTTGCAAAGCGCTTCGAAAGTCCGGTCGAGCACTCCGAGGGCGACAGCGCCGCTCGCCTGCAGGCACTCGTGTCGCCGTTTGTGCTGCGCCGTGTCAAGGAAGACGTGGTGGCCGATCTGCCCGAAAAGATCGAGGACACTGTCGTGGCTCAGCTCGCCGGTGAGCAGCGCAAGCTTTACCTGGCAAACCAGGACCGCATTGCCCAGCAAGTGCAGCACCGCGAGGCATCCGAGTTTAAGAAAGACAAGCTCAAGGTACTCGCCGAGCTCACCAAGCTGCGCCAGATCTGCTGCGACCCGCGTCTACACTACGAGGATTACAAGGCGGGGAGCGCCAAACTCGATACGTGCATGGAGCTCGTGCACGGCGCACTCGACGGTGGTCATCGCATCCTGTTGTTCAGCCAGTTTACGGGCATGCTCGATATCATTGGCAAGCGCCTGGCCAAGGAGGATATCGCCTTCCTCAAGCTCACGGGCGCATCGTCTAAAGAGAGCCGCGCCAAGATGGTCGCACAGTTCCAGGCGGGCGAGGTGCCGGTCTTTTTGATCTCGCTCAAGGCGGGCGGTGTGGGCCTTAACCTGACGGCGGCCGACGTGGTCATCCACTACGACCCGTGGTGGAACGTGGCGGCGCAGGACCAAGCGACCGACCGTGCGCATCGTATTGGCCAGCAACATACCGTGACCGTGTACAAGCTCATCGCCAAGGACACGATTGAGGAACGCATTATGCAGATGCAGGAGTCCAAGCGCGACCTGGTCAACAGCGTGCTCGGCGGCGACGGCATCTCGTCGGCGCTGTTTACCCGCGAGGATGTTCTGGCGCTGCTCGGCGGCGACGGGCGCTAGCCGCGCGCGGGGTGGGACTGCTGGAATGGGCAGGACGGTCGACGCATTTTGGCCCGACCGCTTGCCTGATCCGTTATGTGTTCATTTGCAATGCCGTGGATGGTTTGTCTGCCTTTGGGCATAAGAACCATCAAGAACATTGGCACATCAGCAAAGGAGAACATCATGGCGAAATTCTTTAAGGACCCTGACGGCAAGCTCATCGCTGCCCTTGGCGACGGCGTTGCGACCCCTGCCGGTTGCACGGAACTGACTGCAAACACTGAGGACGCGGCGCACGAGAAGCACGTGCCTGTTGTCGAGACCGAGCGCGACGGTCACGTGATTCGCGCACGCGTTGGCTCGGTCGAGCACCCCAGCCTGCCCGAGCACTACATTGAGTGGATCGCGCTTGAGGCCGAGGGCCGCTTAGAGGTCCATTACCTTGAGCCCGGCATGAAACCCGCGACGTTTTTCGCGGGCGGCTCCAAGACCGGTACCGTCTATGCCTACTGCAACCTGCACGGGCTGTGGTCCGCGACATTCTAGGAGCGCGCCCCCGCTCGGGGTATCATAGCTAGCATATGCACATGCAAGCGCCGGCTGCATTATGCGGCCGGCGCTTTTACTACGATTTCGATGGTTTACGACGGAAAGGGCTGAGCCATGAAGCTCGCGCTTGCACAGATCGATATGCGCCTTGGGGATATTGAGGGCATTTGCGGCCGCATCGAGGACCAGGCTCGTCTGGCCCACGAGCGCGGGGCGCGCGTGCTGTGCGTTCCGGCTCCGCTCTTTATGGGCGCCATGCCCGGTGGCCTGGTGGGCGCTGCTGACTTTGAGCACGACGTGCTTGCCGGTTTGACTGGTGTCGCCGAGCGTATCCAGGAGCTTGACATGATCTGCATCGTGCCCGCGGCGGTTTCGTTTGAGGGCCAGCCGCTGCTCGACTACATGATGCTCAAGGACGGTCATGTGGTGCCGGCGCGTTCGAGCATTGCCCTGCAGCGTGGCGAGAACAACGACACGCGTTGGGCGCCGCCGGTGTTCGACGTGGACGGCGTGCGCATCGCCGTGATTTTTGACTTGGACCGCGAGCTCGAGATGTTGCCGACCGGCGTCGACCTCATTGCCTATTTCCAATTCAACGCGTTTGACATGACCGACCGCGAGACTGCCGCCATTGCCGCCGTTCGCAGCGGCGCCTACCGCAAGATCGCATCCAAGCGCAGCGTGTGGTTTGCCTGCATGGCGCCGGTCGGTGCCTATGACGAGTCGGTGTATACCGGCGGTTCGTTTGTGCTCGACGACTGCGGTCGCGTGGTGGCCCAGGCGCCGTGTTTTGAGGAGAGCCTGCTGGTTCAGGAGATTCAGCGCGGCGTGATGCTCGATGCCCTGGAGGATCACGAACTGCCCGAGTTCCGTTCCGAGGAGTGGCTGTGGCAGGCGCTGGTGCTCGCCGTGCGCGACAACGCCCGAGCCCACGGTACGTCGCGTGCTGTGGTGGCACTCGAGGGCGACTTGCCGTCGTCTTTGCTGGCGGCGCTGGCCGTCGACGCTCTGGGCCCGCGTAATGTGATTGGCTTGGTGCTGGGGCGCAACCGTATCTTTACGCCGGCGCAGGAGGAGGCCGAGGCTGCCCGCTGTGCCGCCGTCCGTGCCATCGCCGAGCGTTTGCACATTCGCACTGTCGAGCGCGATGTACCGGATGCGGCGCGTGTGCTCGATCGCGACGTGTCGGCGGGCGATGCCGAGCGTCTGCGCTTGCGCACGCTGGGCCTCATGCTGGAGGACACGGCGCTCGAGCTGGGCGCGATGGCGCTGAGCCCGCTGTCCAAAACCGAGTATGCGCTGGCGGCGCCGGCGCTTTGCGGCGGTTACCAGGGCGACTTTGCGCCCTTTGGCGATGTGTACCTGTCGACGCTTGAGTTTGTGGCGCGCGTGCGCAACCGCACGTCTGCCGTGGTGCCCCAAGAGCTCGTGACGCTCAACGCGGTGGAAGACTGCATGGAGCGAGTGTTGGCGCAGGCGCTCTCGACGCTCGATGGTCCGGTCGATATGCTCGACCGCGCGGCACAGCTGCTCGGCGGGCTTGAGCCGGGTGAGGTCGATGGCGCGCTCGAGGCGCACGTGGACCGCAGCCGACCCTTCGACGACATCCCGATGGCCGCTGGCAAGCCTGAGGCCTGCTCGCTGCTGCTGATGCTCGTGCGTCAGGGCGAGGCCGCCCGCCGCATGCTGCCGACGGCGCCGATCGTCTCGGCCCGTTCGTTTGCCGAGCGTGCCTGGCCGTATATGCTCGCGTGGTCCGACCTGGGGCTTAACGGCAAGGAGCGTATGACGGTCGATTCGCTGGCGCGCGCCGAGGTGCGCCGTTTTGCTGACGAGGATACGAGCGAGCGCGTGCGAAACGAGATGATGGGCGTGCTGGGCGAGCTACTGGGTATTTCGCCCGAGCAGATGGAGGAGCTGCGCTCTGAGGACGGTCAGCGTCGTTTGCATGAGGGAATGAAAAAGTTCGAGGGCGAGGTTCAGGACGCCATCGATAAGATGATGGGCGGTCAGGGCGGCTCGCAAGGTAGTCCCCAGGGTGGTCCGATGCCGCATCCGCCGGTGGATCCGAGGCAGTTCCCCTTTTTCTCGCAGAACTAACTATGGGATAGGGCCAAGGTTACGCGGTTTTACCAAACCGCGTAACGAGTCGACGCTGCGCGAGCCCCTGCCGGGCAATCTGCCGCTCAAACCGTCGCTTGCGTACAGAAGTACGCGGCGCTCCTCTTTCGTGACACCTTGCCACGGCAGGGACTCGCTCGCTGACTTATGCTCAACCTATGGTTCAACCTTGCTTGCTAGATACGGTCGCTGTTGTGTTATTCTAGAACAGACGTTCGTGAATAGTGCGCGGGGCCTTGCCTTGTGCTTTGAAAAAGACGAGGGGAGGTTGGCTTGGTTATCTTGGGCATTGACCCCGGTTTGGCTCATACGGGTTGGGGGATTATCGAGGAGCGTCGTGGCGAGGTTCGCTGCCGTGCCTATGGCTGCATCGAGACCAGTGCCGGAAGTCCGCTCGCGGTGCGCCTGTCGCATATCGCCCGCGACCTCAAGGGTGTCGTGGAGCGCTACCGCCCCGATACCGCTGCTTTCGAGAGCATTTACTTTGGCGCCAACGTTCGCTCGGCCATTCCTACGGCTCATGCCCGCGGTGCTGCACTCGTGGCGCTTTCGGAATGCGCGCTCGAGATTGGCGAGTACACGCCCATGCAGATCAAACAGGCTGTTGTGGGCACCGGCGCCGCGGACAAACGGCAGGTCGCCTACATGGTGCGCACGCTCACGCAGCTCGACCACGACCCGCATCCCGACCATGCCGCCGATGCCCTGGCCTGCGCCATCTGCCACGTAAACCTCAGCCGCACCCGCGCCCTCACCGGTGGCGAGTTCTATCAACAGAGAGGAACCGGATACTGATGATTTCCCAGCTCCATGGAACGCTTGTCGAGGCCACGATGAGCTCTGCTGTCGTCGATGTGTCGGGCGTTGGCTTTGAGCTCGGCATCTCGGGCAGCACTGCGGCCACGTTGCCGACGCCCGGCGGCGAGGTCCGCCTCTATACGCGTATGCAGGTGCGCGAGGACGCCATGACACTTTTCGGTTTTTCCTCCAAGGATGAGCGCACGATGTTCGATCGGCTCGTGTCCGTCTCGGGCGTTGGCCCGCGCTTGGCGCTCGCCGTGCTTTCCACCTATACCGTGGGGCAGCTGTATTCGCTGGTGATGGCCGAGGACGACAAGGGCATGGCCAAGGTACCCGGTGTGGGCAAAAAGACAGCTCAGCGCCTGATCCTGGAACTCAAGAGCACCTTTGCCAAGGATAAGGGCTTTGTGCCGGTCGACGTGATTCCCGGCCAGGTTGCGATGCCCGTGCCCGCTGCTGCTCCCTCGGCCATCGATGATGCCCGTGCGGCGCTCCTTTCCATGGGCTTTAGCCCGCAGGAGACCGATGTTGCCCTGAGCGGGTATGATGGGCAGAATATGCGTGTCGAGGATCTGCTCGGCGCGGCGCTTAAGCGACTCGGAATGGATGCGTGATGTGGGAAGCCGATGACTCTCAGGACCTGTGGGCGACGCCCGGTAACTCGCCGGCGGCATCCATGGCGCACGGCGAGCGCATGGTGGGCTCGGAGCTGACGGCCGAGGACCTCGATGTCGACCGCACTTTGCGCCCCCAGCGCCTGGACGACTACTGCGGCCAGGAGCACATCAAGCAGAGCCTGCGCGTGTTGATCGAAGCGGCGCAGAACCGTGGCGAGACGCTCGACCACGTGATTTTCTCGGGTCCTCCGGGCCTGGGCAAGACCACGCTGGCCACCGTTATCGCCAACGAGCTGGGCGCTCAGATTAAGACCACGAGTGGCCCCGCCATCGCGCGCACGGGCGACCTGGCGGCCATCCTTACTAACTTGCAGCCGGGTGATGTGCTGTTTATCGACGAGATCCACCGCCTCAACCGTTCGGTCGAGGAGGTCCTGTACCCCGCGATGGAGGACTTTGCCCTCGATATCGTGATTGGCAAGGGTCCGGCGGCGCGCTCGATTCGCCTGGATATCCCCAAGTTTACGCTGGTAGCGGCAACGACTCGCTCGGGCATGTTGACCGGCCCACTACGCGACCGTTTTGGCATTTCGTATCGCCTGGATTACTACACCGTCGAGGAGCTCGCCCAGATTGTGACACGCTCGGCGACCATTCTGGGTGTGACGATCGACCATGCCAGTGCACTCGAGATCGGCTCGCGTTCCCGCGGTACGCCGCGTCTTGCCAACCGTCTGCTCAAGCGCGTGCGCGACTACGCGCAGGTGCGCGGCAACGGTCCTATTGAGCTTGACATTTGCCGTCAGGCGCTCGAGTTCTTTGAGATCGACGAGCTTGGTCTGGACTGGATGGACATTCGCATCTTGGAGACGCTTGCCAAGACGTTCTCCGGCCGTGCCGTGGGCCTGACGACGCTTGCTAGCGCGGTGGGCGAGGACCCGGGTACGCTTGAGGATGTCTACGAGCCCTATCTGCTGCAGTGCGGCTTGATGATTCGCACGCCCCAGGGCCGCCAGGCAACGCTTCGCACCTTTGAGCATTTGGGTATTGAACCGACCCTGTAGGAATGGGCTTGTTTTAGCGCATCTGTAGGCTATCGCTGGGCATCGGGTAAACATATCGCCGTTCATCGGTTATGGGCGTTTTACTATTGCGCGCCCGTGCTATGCTGAATTGGTCTTTTTCTCATTCGGTAACGAAAGGACCGCCCATGCCTACTGACATCGAAATCGCACGTTCTGTCACGCCGCTGCCTATTACCGAGGTGGCCAAGAACGCCGGCGTCGACGTTAAGCACCTTATTCCGTACGGCTTCGACAAGGCTAAGGTCGACTATTCACTGCTCAACGAGCCGACTGATCACCAGGCCAAGCTCGTTCTCGTGACCGCTATCAACCCAACGCCTGCGGGCGAGGGCAAGACCACCACGACCATCGGTCTGGCCGATGGCCTGCGTCGCCGCGGCGTCAAGAGTGCCGTGGCCCTGCGCGAGCCTTCGCTCGGCCCTGTCTTTGGCGTTAAGGGCGGTGCTGCCGGTGGCGGCTGGGCTCAGGTGATCCCCATGGAGGATATCAACCTGCACTTTACCGGCGACTTCCACGCTATCGGTGCTGCCAACAACCTGCTGGCCGCCATGCTTGATAACCACATCCAGCAGGGCAATCAGCTCGGTATTGACGTTAAGCGCATCACCTGGAAGCGCGTCGTCGACATGAACGACCGTCAGCTGCGCCATGTTATCGATGGCATTGGTGGTAAGGCCCAGGGCGTGCCGCGCGAGGACGGCTTCGACATCACCGTCGCCTCCGAGGTCATGGCAATCCTGTGCCTGTCTACGAGCATCAACGACCTCAAGGAACGCTTGGGTGAGATTGTCGTCGGCTATAGCTTTGCCGGCGAGCCCGTCCGTGCCCGCGACCTCAAGGCCCAGGGTGCCATGGCCGCGTTGCTTAAGGACGCGCTCAAGCCCAACCTGGTGCAAACGCTCGAGGGCACGCCCGCGTTTGTCCACGGCGGTCCCTTCGCCAACATTGCCCACGGCTGCAACTCTATCATGGCCACGCGTATGGCGATGCGCTTTGGCGATGTCGCTATTACCGAGGCCGGCTTCGGTGCCGATCTGGGTGCCGAGAAGTTCCTCGACATCAAGTGCCGCATGACGGGCGTTCGCCCCAGCGCTGTCGTGATCGTCGCGACCGCTCGTGCGCTGAAGTACAACGGTGGCGTCGCCAAGGCCGACCTCAACGAGGAGAATCTCGAGGCACTCAAGGCTGGCATGCCCAACCTGCTGCGTCACGTCGACAACATCCAGAACGTTTATGGTCTGCCCTGCGTGGTCGCCATCAACCGATTCCCGACGGACACCGAGGCCGAGCTTGCGCTCATCGAGTCCGAGTGCCAGAAGCTCGGCGTCAACGTTAAGCTATCCGAGGTCTGGGCCAAGGGCGGCGAGGGCGCGCTCGAGCTGGCCGATGAGGTTATGCGTCTGATTGAGCAGCCGAGTGAGCTCAAGTTTGCCTATGAGGACGGCGCCGATGTGGCCGACGCTCTCGAGGCCATTGCCACCAAGGTCTACCGCGCCGACGGCGTTGACTTTACGCCGGCCGCCAAGCGCCAGCTCGCCGAGCTGCGCGAGAACGGCTTTGGCAACCTGCCGGTGTGCGTCGCCAAGACGCAGTACAGCTTTAGCGACAACGCCAAGGCCCTGGGCGCTCCCGAGAACTTCCGCATCACCGTGCGTGAGCTCAAGGTTTCTGCCGGCGCCCACTTTGTGGTCGCGCTGACCGGCAGTGTTCTGACCATGCCGGGTCTGCCCAAGGTGCCCGCGGCCGAAAACATCGACGTCGACAACGACGGCAACATCACCGGCCTGTTCTAAGCCTGCTGTCCATAGCTGCTAGCCCGCCCCGCCGCGCCCACAAGGCACGGCGGGGCTTTTTGATCCTTAGGCCCGCGCATGTCTTGTAGATACCGACGGACTCTGCCCGTCATAGGCTTTTGCGCGGGTAGAATGCATGGATAGCTTGAGGCTCACGCGCGACGGAAAGGAATCGTTGCATGGATCAGGACAAGACAACCGTGATGGGCGGCTACGGTTCCGCGCAGGTTGGCGATAGCGCCGATGCGACCCGCGTTGTTCCCAACCCCGGTTATACCGACCCCGCCGCGACGCAGCCTTCTGCCGAGCCCACCCGGGTTATGGGCTATGGCGACACGGCGCAGGATTCTTACGCTGCATCTTCGCAAGGCCCCTATGGCAACGCAGCCCCGGATCCGTTTGATTACGCGCCGCAGGATTCTTATGCTGCCTCGACGCCGAATCCCTATGATGACCTGCCGCAGAATCCCATTCCGCAGGCTCAGCAGACGACGTATGTGCCGCGCACGGCACAGGCCCAGCCTCGATATGAGTCGCGCGATCCGTATGCGCGCCAACCTTATCGCGACTATCCCAAATCGATTCCGCAGTATGGTGAGGACGAGGAAGAGGCGCCGTCGCGTTCGTCGAGTGTGATCAAGAAAATCCTGATTGTGCTGGCGATCTTCTTTGCCCTCTCGATTGTGTTCGCCATTGTGTCGGGCATGCTCAACAAGCGAGGGAGTTCAACGGCCGATACCACTGCCGGGCAAACCGAGTCCGCCTCGTCTAGCACCGTCGATCTGAGCGATATCCCGGGGCAGTACTGGTCCAACGCCAAGAAGCTCCTCAAGTCGCGCGGTGCCGATCTTTCGAATGCCGTGGTCCTGACTGATGATGGCTCAACGCCCGTCGTCGATGCCAACTGGGTCGTCACATCTGCCTACTATAACGACAACGGTAACCTTGAAATTCAACTCACGCACAAGAACAGCTCGGGCAACTCGTCCGACGGCCAAAGCGGCACCGACAGCTCGAGCTCTAACATGCTGGAGGACCTGAGCAACAAGGCGCAGGAATTGGGAGACAAGGCGCAAGAGCTGGGCGATACGACACAAAACCTGGGCGATACCGCGCAGAACTTGGGAGACATGGCGACGGATGCCTGGAACGCCCTACAAAACGGCATTTCGGGCGCACAGGGAAACTAGCGGCCGAGCGGCTAGAAGTCTTAGCAGTGCAAACAAAAACGGGACGCAGGATCGCGTGACCGGGCGCGTAGGCGCGTTGGTCGGCGGTCCTGCGTCCCGTTTTGCTGTCGATTACAGCTGCTCTGCCGGACGTTCGGGCGAGCTAAAGCCCGAGTCAAACGTGACGACGCATGATGCATCGGGTCGACGCTCGTGCACGATGCGCGTGACGAGCTCCAGCAGCTCCTCGTCGGATATGTCAAAGCCGTCGGGACGCACCAGGTCAAACGAAACGAACCCGTCGTGTTCGTGAAGGTCGTGGATGGAAAGCGTGGGGTCGATCTGCGCTACGCCGCGCTTGACCCAGCCGCGCAGGTCGTCGCCGGTGGTGGCTATGGGGTCGCAGTGCAGCGTGATACCGATGCCCATCTGGCGTTTGATGTCGTGTTCGATGGTGTCCAGAATCTCGTGGTGCTTAAAGGCATCGCCCTCGCCGGGCATTTCCACGTGTGCGCTGGCAAACTGACGGCCGGGGCCGTAATCGTGCACCATGAGGTCGTGCGTGCCCAGGACCTGCGGGTACGACATAATCCTATCGCGGATTTCCTGGACGAGTTTGGGGTCGGGCGCTTGTCCCAGCAGCGGGCTGATGGCGTCGCGCACCAGGCCCATGCCGCTGATGCAAATGAAGATGCCCACGCCCAGGCCCGCCCAGCCATCGAGGTCAAAGCCGGTCGTTTGCGAAATGAGCGCCGCCGCCAAGACCGAGCCCGAGGCGATGACATCGTTTTTGGAATCCTGCGCCGTGGCGATGAGCGTCTCCGAGTCGATGCGGTTGCCCAGCGTGCGGTTGAACGCCGCCATCCAGAACTTGACGAGCATGGATGTAGCCAGCGCCGCAAGGGAAACGAGTGTGTAAGCGGTGGGGGAGGGCTTGATGATCTTGGTAACGGACTCGAGCACCAGGTTGATGCCGACGGCACAAACGAGGACGGCGACAACCAGACCGGCGAGGTATTCGTAGCGGCCGTGGCCATAGGGGTGGTCTTCGTCTGCCGGGCGGCTGGCAAGTCGGAATCCGAGCAGGCTCACGATGTTGCTCGACGCATCGGAGAGATTGTTGAAGGCGTCGGCGATGAGGGAGACGGAGCCGGCGAGCAGACCCGCGATGCCCTTGGCCAGGCACAGGGTGATGTTGAGGCCAATGCAGACGAGGCTTGCGGAAAAGCCCGCGTTGGTGCGGCAAGATGCATCGACCGGCTCGCTCTCGCTGCCGGGAACAAGCGTATGTACCAGCCGATTTACAAATAGCATAGCGGTCGTCCTCACAATCATGTTTAAGGGGATAGTGTAGCTCGCACGGGGGCGCCGTGCGCCGATGCTCAGAAAATGCAGCAATAGTCTGCCGGTGCTAACGAGCGAGCCTTCTCGTCTGCCTGGGTGGTCCATTTTGGGCCACATGGGTATGGGCATGTGCCTGCTTGCTCGACATACTTAATGTCGACAGCCCCTGTGCAAAGGAGGACGTTTCCATGGACGAGATGTTTGCCATTAAATGTCAAAACTGCGGCGGCCCTATGTACTCGCACCAGGCTAAGCGCAGCTTTGAGTGCGCCTATTGCGGCACGGTGGTTCCGTGGCAGGCGGACGCCGGAGAGCCCAAGAGCGCTTTGGGTATTCGCCATACGCCGTTGACGGTGGTGGATGGACTGCTCAAACTCACGCATGTGTCGCAACTCGAGCGCCCGCAGGACCCGGACTGGTATTTCTTCAATGCGCACTGGCGCAATCAGTCGGTCCTGGAACATCTGCTGTGGGAGGATCGCGGCACGGCGCAGGAGTTCCAAGAGGCCACGCATGTGAGCATTCCTTGCCCCTTCTGCGGAGCGTCCTTTGAGGGCGAGTCAACGCAGCGTGTGTTTGAGTGCCCGTCCTGCGGCAATAAGATCGGCATTGCGGACCTGCTCAAGCCGGGGACGTTTAGCAAGCGCCTGACCATGGGCGTTGGTGCGGAGTATGTGCCCGAGCAGGGTATTCCCTGCGAAATCTCGCCGCAGCAGGCACGTGCCAACGCGCTGCAGCTGGTGCGCCAGTATCCGGATGCCTTTGCCGGGCACGACATGGAAGACGCGATCCAAAACGACATGATGCTCTTCTATTTCCCCATGGCGCTGGCGGACTTGCGCATGATGGCGAGCTTCCCGGGCAAGGGCCTGAGCAAGGAGGCCTTGGTGTACTACGAGGTGCTCGACTGGGCATACCCCAGGGCAAACTACCTGGACGTTCGCCTCATGGGCATTTTGGAGCCGTGGGACTTTGCCAAGGTCGGTCCGTTCGATCCCGCCATGCAGGAAGGTGACTTTCGCGTTGTCTCAGTCGATGCGTCTACCAAGGACCAGGTGGTCATTGATAAGTTGGCGCTCGACGTTGCGGGCAACGACGCCGAGGCTGTACTGGGGCTCAATAAAAAGAGCATTCGCATGTGGGCGCGCAAGGCCCGCAAACATAAGGACGGCCTGGTGATGGTGCCGGTCTACTTTGTCGATCGTCCGGCGACAGACGGCCGCGATGGCGAGCAGGTGCGCATTGCCGTAAACGGCCAGACGGGCCGCGCGGCCGCGGTGGTGTTTAGCGACAAGCGCGAAACGCATATCGTGGCACCGCTCAGCCCGAGCCTGCATCTGTCCGGTGAGAGCACCGTGCACGCCACGCCCGTCGAGGTCAAATACGTTAAATCGCCCTTCCTGTACCAGATCGTGCGCCGTGGAGGCGGCGAGCAACCGCGCCAGGTTGCAGCCGCCGTCGAGGGTTCCTACCGAGAGGAGAAGCCCAAACGCCGCGGTCTGCTGGGTGCGCTATTTGGGAAGTAGGGGAGTAGCACCGGTTGTTGCCGTAAGGTGATGGCCGGGGGTGCGGGGCAGCTCTCAGGAGTGCGGGCTGCCGTCTGATTGTTTGAGGGTGCCAGATGTAAATAAACAGTGGAGCGGCTGCAAAAGAGCCTCCTCACTGGGTAAAATCAGGTTGTGCCGCGGAACCCGCTCCTCAGCTAGTCACACTTCGGAAGCGCGGGCAACGCAGGTATTATCGTCTAAAGGGCCGGCTGCAACCGGCCCTTTTCTGTGGCAGCCAATGGACCCACATCAGACGAAGGCCGCGTCTTTGCCTGTCAGGTCACGCTCGCCAGCCACGGCTAGAATGTCGTTGCCGGCGTCCATGACCGGTATTGTTTCGTAGCGTGCGTCGCAACCGCGAGTGCGCCTGCGACGGCTGCGGTGGCTTCGGTCGCAACGTGCTGCTACCCTTGCGTTTCGCCATTGGTCGCTTCGTTGATGGCGCGGTACTCGGCGCTTAGTTCGCGCGCCAGCTCTTCCTTGCTTGGAAGATACGGCAGGTATTTGGCGGCAAACACTTGGTCGTTGTCTTCGGGCAGCGTGTACTCGACAATCGAATCGCTTTTGTCCGCGCAGAGCACGATGCCTATGGGCGGATTGTCGCCTTCGTTCATGAGCTCGCGCGTGTAGTAGTTCACATACATTTGCATCTGGCCCAGGTCCTGATGCGTAAGGTCGTCCGTCTTAAGGTCGATGAGCACGAAGCAGCGCATCAGATAGTTGTAAAAAACAAGGTCAATATAGAAATGGCGCCCATCAAAGGTGATGCGCTTTTGGCGCGCCTCGAAAGCGAAACCACGGCCAAGCTCCAGCAGGAACTTCTGAAGATGCGTGATGAGCGCCTGCTCTAGATCGCTCTCGCGAAACGCAGTATCGTCCGAGAAACCTAAAAACTCCAGTACATATGGGTCGCGGATGATATCCTCGGGGCGACGAGCCGGGGCGCTCTTTTGGATTTCCTGGGTGACGGCCTCCTTGTCCTTGCTGGCAAGTAGGCGCTCGCGGAACATGGTGTTGATCTGGCGTTCGAGCTGACGCGTGCTCCAACGAGAATCGGCGCATTCGTTCATGTACCATGTTCGAGCATCAGGGTCGGTTATACGCGATAACCTGCGGTAATGTGTCCAATTCAATTCGGAACGCAGCGCGTTCCGGATTGGGAACGCAAGATAAAACTGACGCATGTATCTTAAGCTTCTGGCGTTGAAGCCTCTGCCAAAATCCTTAGTCAATCTAACGGCAAGTTCGTCGATCAGTGCATCGCCATACTTGGCGCGCTCCTCTCCGCCCTGTTCATCAACAATACTCTTGCCGATCTCCCAATATGCCTCAACCATCGCAAAGTTAACGGCGGTATAGGCCTTGTCGCGAGCGGCGTTGAGAATCGAGGAGACCTGCTTGTAAAAACCTTCGGGCACGATTGCCGATTCTCCACGGTTTACTAGTTCACCCATCACTGTCGCCCCACTTTCCTCTTGTGGAATGCATCTTTAACGCATTTAGTTTAAAGCCTCGCGCGGACACGAATTGCTATGTTGTCTGGCACCTTCGCATGGGAGCCTTGCGGTGGTTAAAATGTGACCATAGAGGCAGTTTTAGCGAACCCCGCGGGAGTGACGCGTATGGACAACAACACGCTGCTGTTCCAGGACAAAGGTTCGGGTAGGTTTAAAGACGTCAAGATCTACCCTAACCGCATCGAGGTGCTCAAGAAGGGCACTTTTGGTGGCAAGCACACCGAGATTGTTTATCTTAAGGACATTACGGGGGTCAGCAGGATCAAGGGCCGCGACGTTTTCCTACGTAACAGGCTGTTGACTGCCTGTGTCTTTAGTCTGAGCAGCCGCTCCCAAGCTCAGGAGTTCGTGAATGCGCTGAACATGGTGATGTAGCCGATAACGGTGTTCGGGCTAAGGTAAAAATCGGGGCGCAGAACGGTATTCTGCGCCCCCCCAATTGAGTCGATGTGTCTAAAAGGCGGGCTTGCCTATTCGCTGTCGTCCCCAACGTTTTCGCGGTCATTGGCAAGCATCGCCGCGCCGGCGACCGTTGTCGCCACGGCGGCGGCAGCGAGCCCGGCGGCAATGCCAGAGCCGTCGCCCGTGTCGGCGAGTTTTCCGGCCGAGCTTTTGCCCTTGCCGTTCTTGTCGGCGCTACCTGCGTTGGAGCCCGTGCCACCGTCGGTGCCGGCGCCGTTGCCGCCCGCGTTGCCCGAGGCTGCAACGGTAAAGCTTGCGGCTCCGTCGCTGGCGAGCGTGTAGTTCTGCGCCGCGTCGCCCAAGAGACCGTTCACGCGCACCCAGTACGTTCCTGCGGCAAATGTTTCGCCCTCGGCCATTGCCGTGCCCGGAGCGCCGTCCGCGTCGTGCACAAACTCGAGCTGGGCCGTGCAGGCATCGGTTTCGAGCTTGCCCTCGAGTGATGCCGCAATCTTGGCGCGCACGTCTTCGCCGGCCTTAAGGCCTTCGAGTCCCTCAAAATGGGGCGTCAGCGCGCGTGGATCGATATCGATAGGCACAAAGCCCTGCAGTCTTGTAACGGTCTCGTTGCCCAGGGCATCAACATCCACGTATTCAATGGCAAACGCATGGCCCGAAGCCGCCACGTTGAGTACGTTGCTGCTGTCGACAAGGCGGAAATGGCCCTCGCCAACGGTTTTGCCATCCTGGAGCGAGGCATCGCTCAGCGAGTCGCCGTACGTCATGCGCATGCGGGTCGGGAGGTAGTACGAAGCTGTCTGCTTGTGCTGTGTATCGTAATCGTAATTGCGCTGGTAGATGCTCCGGGCCAGCGCCGCATCAACAAAGTCGGATGCGATGATGCCAATGTGCTCGAGGTAATCTGACTTTGTATCCTCGATGCCGCTGGGATTGATGTACGGGCTCTTATACAGATGCTCGTTGACTACTCGTGCCGAGGTAAAAGGATTGCCTCCGTGCGACAAGCCCGTGCAGCTGGTGTAGTTGATAGACCAGCAACGCTCCTGGACTTGCACCTTGGCCCCGTCATCGTCCACGACGTCCACCTTGTTGCGCGTGCGCCCGGTCGTTTCCTTCAGCGCATTATCGACCCAGCTGAGCTTGTCGGTTCCCGTGAGTTTGTACTTGTCCTGGGCGTATACCTTGGTGCAATAGGGCTCTTTGTCGCCTGTTTCCCCCGCGGCTTCAAAGCCCCGCGCGTCTTGGACAAGACACATAGTGGCGCTGTCGGAGTGAGCCTTGATCTTGTCATCCCATTCGGTAAGGTCGAGGCCCCACGTGTGGCCGCTTACACTGTTGCCGGCGAGCCTAAATCGACGCAGCAGAACGATCTTTCCGCGCACCTTGCCCAGCGTGGGGACATGGCTCGACGTATAGAACAGTTTGGGGTTGTCGTCCAAAACCTTGGCGAAAGCCGTCGTAACACTTTCGTCGGTAGCCTCGTCGTTGCCTCGTGATACAAGCATGATGAGCGCTTCTGTCGGGTTTTCGTTCAAAAACGTTTTGAAGTAGCCTATGACATCGGAAAGATGCATAAAGTACGCGTCTTTTTTGAGCAGGTAGTAATCCCCGTGGTCGATACCGGGGTCGTTGCCCTTTCCGAGTCGGATATCAAAATAGCGAATGCCTTCGAGCAACTGCGTGGGAATGTAATCCTGCTGGCATTTTACTTGCGAGGATTGGGGCTCAGTGTCGTTGTCCACGCTGCAGGTGCCCGAATCGTGCGTACCCGGGATGCTCAGCTCGTCGAGGAACTTGTTGTCGTCGACGTATTTCATCCAACATGGCCCATCGACGTAGCTGCTGTACGTGATCCAGTCGAGGCTGCTAACCGTGGCATCGTTCTTTTTCATGTCGTAACCGATAAGTTCGAGCTCCCACGGAATGCTCTTACTCTTATGGCAGATCTTATTGTTGTCCTGGTCTTCGCCGTTCGATTCTATTGCCAGGTACTTAATGTCTTTTTTCTCGGTTTCTTTCTCGACCGTGCGGTCTCGGATGATATAGGTTCCGTTTGATTGACGCTCGAACGCAAAAGCGCGGCTGGGCTTGTTGTCATACTCGCCGCCCCATACGTGGATGACCTTTCCATCTTTGTCAGAGTCGTCGTCGACCGACCAAATGCTGTAGCCCGTCTTTTTATGCTCTTCGAAATTGAGCAAGGTGCGGATAGCATACCAGTTTGTATCGTCATTCTTGGTCGTTACGTTCTCAAGGATGAGCTTGCTGGACGTGCCGTCGTTAAACAGGTGGCAGACGTTGCCGCGAACGTTGCCGTCTTGGTTGACGCTCGCGGTGCGAAAATAGCCCGCGGGGCGAAGGCGAATGACGAAATTGTCGAGGCTGTCCGACGGTGCGGGTGTGTTGTCTGCAAATGCCGCTCGCAGGGGAATGCCCGGCGCTGCGGTTTCGGGCAGGCTTGCAAGTGGTGACAACGCCGCAAGCCCTAGGCCCAGCGTAAACGCTCGGCGGCTGATGGCATGGTGTTCGGTCATAACTTCTCCATTCGCAGAGTGCGGTTATGCGATAGTTTTGGTCACTATACTGCCCAGATGTTTAAAGATGCTGGTTTAATTGTCTGCGCGGCGCAATAAATCGGTGGGCGGACGTGTTGGGGTGTTTGTCGTTTTCGTACTGTTGCCACATTTGGGGCGGTTCCGGCGTCCGGCATCCTCGCGTTCGTCGGCTACAGGCATAAGAAAGGGAGGGTCGGTTTACCGGCCCTCCCTGGGTACGAAGCGCTGGGGTACCGTCGCTTGTTTGCACTGCGACCGTGTTTCCCGTTGCGCTCGCCAGTCGCTTAGCGCTTGATCTCGATATCGTCGAGCTTGACGTCCATGGCCTCGGTCTTGGCCTCGGCGATGTCGTCGGCAAATTCCAGAGACTTCATCATGGTCTCGACGGCGTCCTTGTGCTCCTCGACGTTGTCGATACGCACATACACACTGCCGCCGTCAACGTCGGTGAAGTATTCGGTCGTTACGCCGCCCGAGTGTGTATAGGAAGCGTTGCGCCAAGTCTTGCCGTTGTACTTGACGGGGTCATTCTCGGTCCACTCAAAGCTGGCATTCCACTTTGCCTCGTAGTCGAACAGCTCGTCGGCGTTCTTGTCAGGATCGAAGACGGGGATGAAGCGATCGCTGGCGTGCTCGCTCTCGGTGAACTTAAACTGGGCCCTGTCGGCAGTGTCGCCTGCGACGTCGGTGATCTCGACGCCCTCGGGGACCTCGACCTTAAACCAAATGAAGTCGGTCCTCATATCCACGGCTGGCTTTTCTGCGCCGCCGCCACCGCCACTGCCGGTAGCGCCGCCGCTTCCGCCGCAACCCACCAGGGCAACCGCGGCAAAAAGACTCATGCAGAGGGTGAGAATCGCAAAGGCCTTCTTTTTCATGGTCGTGTCCTCCTCGATCTGTAACCGCCCATGGATTACCTGTCTTTACTGTACGCGTGAGCAGCTCATTCGGGTGGGCCATGTGTCCCATTCTGGGGGCAGGATTTGCGCCGACAAGTGGCAATATGCGAGGGCGCAAAAGAGGGGAGGGCCGATGCTGTCGGCCCTCCCCGGGTTGGGCGCCCGTTGTTTTAATGGGGCGCGCCTACGCGGGTTCGCGTAGGCGCGTACGGGTGCCCCGTTACTTGATCTCGATGCTCGAAATCTCGACTTCACGTGCCTCGTCAACTGCTTTCTTCATGTCGTCGGGGAACTCGATGGAGTTGAGAAGCGCCTCGGCTTCTTTCTTGTGCTGGTCGAAGTTCGAGATGAGGACGTAGACGCTTCCCGGCTCAACATCGGTAAAAAGCATGGTTGAGATGCCGCTGTTGTCCTCGTATGTTCCGACGAGCCACGTCCTGCCGTTATACTCGACGGACCCGCCATCCTTCCACTGGAACGTATCCCCCTTCTTTTCCGCCTGGTCGGCGTGGGATTCCTCGGCCGTCAGCGCTTTTTTCCAAACGGGGATAAAGCGATCGGCCGAGGCGTTCTCGTCTTCGGGGAAGGTGAGCTGGACCCTGTCGGCATTCTTGCCGGCAGAGTCGCTTACGCCGACGCCCTCGGGCATCTCGACCTTAAACCAGATGTAGTCGGTCTTCTTGGCGACGGGGGCCTTTTCCTTGCTCTCGCTCTTGGGGGCGCTGCCGCCGCCCGATGCGCTCCCGCCGCAGCCCACAAGGGCGAGCGCGGCAAAGAGGGCGATGCAAAGGGAAAGGATCGATAGGGTCTTTTTCATCATGGTGGCGTCCTCCTTGTCTGTTAGTGACATCATGGCGCCGCATGTTGTTGGGGCGTTGTTTCCGTTTGCGGCGGATGTCTTTGTGCGTGGGTTGTATGAGTACGTTAATGCATCCTTTCGTGGTTTGTGGTCGTTGCGCAGCCGTGCCCCAACGGGCTCCTTATTTATAGATATGCCCCGGTTTGTGCTGCCAGAGAGTCTCGAAAGGTGGGCCATGTGTCCCATGTTTGCGGTGCCGACGCCTATCGTGTGCCATAGAAATCCGCGATGGCCAGGTGCGCTGACGCTCGCGTACTTATGGGCTAGACTTAGCACCATTACGTGATCGATGCGGTCGGCCGACGTCGGCCGCCCGACCGATATATATGACTTGAAGGTGCGTGTGCGTATGAGCCAAGAGATGATGGATAAAACCTGTCGCGGTTTTGCCGAGGCGCTGGCCGCGCGCGAGCCAGTTCCCGGTGGTGGCAGCGCGAGCGCTTTTGTGGGCGCGCTGGGCGCCTCGCTGTGCGGAATGGTTGCCCGCTACGGTGCGACCAATCCCGCGCTTGCTGATCGTGCGGATGACCTGACGCGTGCGTTTGCCCAGGCAGACGAGTTGGCGCAGGAGCTTGTGGGTCTGGTCGCCGAGGACGTTCGTGCGTACGGCCAGGTGTCCGCTGCGTACGGTATTCCGCGTGAGGACCCGGCCCGACCGGCTGCGATTCAGGATGCGCTGCATGTGGCCGCTATGCCGCCGTATCGCATTATGGATGCCTGCGGGCGCGCACTGGCGCTGCTCGAGGACATGGCCGACAAGGGTTCGCGTCAGCTGCTGTCCGATGTGGCGTGCGGCGCCGTATTCTGCCGCGCCGCCATGCAGGGCGCGAGCTTGACGCTCTTTGCGAACACCACGTCTATGAAGGATCGTGCACGCGCCGAGGAGCTCGAGACGGCGTGTGATGAGTTGCTCGACACATGGTTGCCGCGCGCCGATGCGCTGGCGCGCCGCGCCTCCGACGCTGCAAGAAAGAGGGGATAGCCATGGCTGAGCTACTGAAGGGTGCTCCCGTCGCCCGCGCTTTGACTGAGGAGCTCGCTGCCCGCTGCGCTGCGCTGCGCGAACGCGGTGTTGTTCCGACGCTTGCTATCGTGCGTGTGGGTGAACGCGAGGACGACCTATCCTACGAGCGCGGCGCCCTTAAACGCTGCGAAAAGGTTGGCATCGAGGCGCGTCGCGTGTTGCTTCCTGCCGGTGTTTCGCAAGACGAGCTGTTGACGGCCATCGAGGACATCAATGCCGACCCGGCTGTTCATGGCTGTCTGATGTTTCGCCCGCTGCCCGCCGGCCTTGACGAGAACGCCGTCGCCGCAGCGCTCGATCCCGCCAAGGACGTTGACTCCATGACGCCGGCTTCGCTGCTCACCACGCTTTCGGGGCGCGGCGAGGGTTTTGCCCCCTGCACAGCTGAAGCCGTGCTTGCTTTGCTGGATCATTACGGCGTTGAGCTGGACGGCGCCAAAGTTGCCGTGGTCGGACGCTCACTGGTAATTGGCCGCCCCGTTGCCGCCATGCTTACGGCGCGCAACGCAACCGTGACGACGTGCCATACGCATACGCGCGATCTTGCCGCCGAGTGCTGTGCTGCCGACATTGTGGTTGCCGCCGTTGGACGCGCGCGCACGATTGGCGCAGATGCGGTCCGCGAGGACCAGGCGATTATCGATGTTGGCATTAATTGGGACGAAGCCGCTGGCAAGCTGGTCGGCGACGTCGATTTTGATGCCGCGGAGCCGGTTGTTGGCGCAATCACCCCCGTGCCGGGTGGCGTGGGCGCCGTGACGACAGCAATTCTCGCCAAGCACGTGATCGAGGCGGCTGAGCGCGCGGTAAAATAGGCGTTTGGAGGCTGTTTAGGGGGTTGGTTAGATACCCCGTGGTCAAAAAATGCCAAATATGAGTACTGTTGCCAAGTTAGTCACATATGTTTGAGATCATTTTGGTTCTTTAGCGATAAGTAATATCGTTAAAGAGCCAATTTTATTGGACGTATGGGGAATTACTAGACTCAGTTTTTGGACAGGTGAGGATTCCCGGCGCCCGGAACAGTGCAATTTGCTGCCACTAAATTTGTGACAGTACTCATATTTGGCATTTTTTGACCACGGGGGCTGCCGAGGCCGTGGTTTCGCCCTTTCTGCGCCGAAGCGATACACTGTTGCCGTTTGATTTCTTCGCTCAAGGAGGATGCGCATGCCGTGCACAACGATTCTGGTCGGTAAAAACGCAAGCTACGACGGGTCGACCCTGGTCGCGCGTAACGAGGACTCGTCCAACGGGGTATTTGAGCCCAAGCGCATGCGCGTAGTGCATCCCGACGAGCAGCCGCGTGTCTACACGAGCGTCCTGAGCCACCTGACCGTTGAGCTGCCCGATAACCCCATGCGCTATACGAGCGTCCCCGATGTTGTCCCGGGCCACGGTATCTGGGCCGAGGCCGGTTTCAACGAGCTCAATGTTGGCATGTCCGCAACCGAGACGCTTACCACCAACGAGCGCGTCCGCGGCGCCGATCCGCTCGTGGACTACGTGCCCGCCAAGGGCAACGAGGGTGAGGACGGCTATGTGCCGGCGCAGCCCGGTGGCCTGGGCGAGGAGGACATGGTGACCCTGGTGCTGCCGTATGCCAAGTCCGCCCGCGACGGCGTGCGTATCTTGGGCGACCTGCTCGAGCGCTACGGCACTTACGAGAACAACGGCATCGCCTTTAGCGACGTGGACGAGATCTGGTGGCTCGAGACCATCGGCGGTCACCACTGGATCGCCAAGCGCGTGCCTGACGACGCCTATGTGACCATGCCCAACCAGCTGGGCATCGACAGCTTTGACCTGGATGACGCCGAGGGCGCCCAGGCCGACCATATGTGCTCCGCCGACCTGCGCGCCTGGATGGCCGAGTGGCATCTGGACCTGACGCTGGGCGTCGAGAGCGACGGCCCGGCTGCCGTCTTTAACCCGCGCGAGGCCTTTGGCTCGCACAGCGACAGCGACCATGTCTACAACACGCCGCGCGCCTGGTACATGCAGCGCTGCCTCAACCCCAGCGACGTGTGGGATGGCCCCGACGCCGACTACACGCCCGAGAGCGACGATATCCCCTGGAGCCGCGTGCCCGAGCGCAAGGTGACCATCGAGGACATCAAGTACGTGCTCTCGAGCCACTACCAGGGCACGGAGTACGACTGCTACGGCAGCAAGGGCACGCCCGCTACGCGTGGTGCCTATCGCCCCATCGGCATCAACCGCAACAGCCAGCTCGCCGTGTTGCAGCTGCGCCCCTATGCGCAGCCGGCGTATCGCGCCGTGCAGTGGATGGCCTTTGGCTCCAACTCGTTTAACGCGCTGGTCCCTCTGTACGCCAACGTCGAGACCATGCCCGAGTACTATGCCGACACGCAGGCTCGCGTGACGTCCGAAAACTTCTACTGGGCCAACCGCCTGATCGGCGCCCTGGCCGACGTCCGTTTCCATGAGTGCGGCCGCGCTGTGGAGGACTATCAGGAGAAGGTCGGTGGCATGGGCCACAAGCAGATCCATGACGTCGACGCTGCCGTAGCCGCTCTGCCCGAGGTCGAGGTGCCTGCCGAGCTTGCACGCGCCAACGAGGCCTTTGCCGAGCGTGTTCGCGTGGAGACCGATGCCCTGCTGGGCAAGGTGCTTTACACCACGAGCTGCGCCATGAAGAACTCTTTCGCGATGAATGACAACGTGAGGTAGGGATTTCCCGTCGATCGAATAGCGCTAAAACGCTTTGTCGCTTTCGCTCAATCTTGGGTACAAGAACGTCAATGCAGTTGTTTGTGATTGGAGATAACCATGGTTATGAAACTCGATCAGCTTGTTAACGGCGCCATTAACGTGGGCTTTGGCGCTGCCGCCGTTGCTGTCGAAGGCGGCAAGAAGGTCCTCGACGACCTTAACACCAAGGGCGAGCAGGTCCGCAAGGACACCGCCACCCCCGATATCGCCCGCAGTGTGTCCGACATGTTCGAGCAGGCCGGCGGTACCATCTCCGATCTGACCGAGCGCTTGGGCATGCAGGGCGAGACCGCGGCCCAGCGCGTGCTTGACGAGCTCATCCTTGCCCGGGTCCGCGTCATGACCGCCCCCGAGCGCACGGCCTTCCTGGCCCATGTGCGCGACATCGTCGATTCGGTCGAGGACAACGTGACCTCGGTGCCCGTCGAGTCCGTTGAGCCCGACGATGCGAAGGATACCGAAGAGGCCGAGTAGCAGCGCAGATGGCAGATTCCACCACCGATTACAACAATCTAGATCCTTTGGGTGACGAGGCGGCGGTTGTCGATGAGGTCGATGCCGCCGTCTCGGGCGCTCGCAAAAAGCCGCGCGCTGTCGATATGGTGCCCGAAGAGCCCGACGCGATGGCGCCGGACGAGGAATACCAGCTCACGCCGGCGGGTCGTCGCGAACGCATCGGGCAGATTGTTCGCTTGGTCAAAAAGTACCGTGTGTGGGATAACCTCACGCCGGTTCGCTTGCGCCGCCTGCTCGAGGAGCTCGGCCCCATGTTCGTCAAGATGGGGCAGATTCTGGCCAACCGGTCCGAGATTCTGCCGCAGCGCTTTTGCGATGAGCTGCGCCGTCTGCGTTCCGACGTGGAGCCGGTGCCGTACGAGGTAGTGCTCCGCTGCTTGGAAGAGGAATACGGCCTGCGCCTGGGGGAGATGCTCGATGCGATCGACCCCAATCCGCTTGGTAGCGCATCGCTCGCGCAGGTGCACCGCGCCCGCCTGGTGACCGGCGAGGACGTGGCCGTTAAGGTGCAGCGCCCCGGTGCGCAGCAGGTTATGGCACAGGACATCGATATCATCCGCTCGGTGGTGCGTATCGTTTCCAAGTTCGTCAACACCGATCAATTCGTTGATCTGCACGGCGTAGTCGAGGAGTTGTGGACCTCGTTTCGCGAGGAGACCAACTTTTTGGCCGAGGCCAAAAACCTCAACGACTTCTACGAGTTCCATAAGAGCGTTCATGGCGTGACGTGCCCTAAATCCTATCTGGACCTGTGCACCGAGCACGTGGTGGTTATGGACTACGTCGACGGCATTTCGATCGCCGATCCCGAACGCTTGGTGGCCGAGGGCTATGACTTGGAAAAGATCGGTGCCGCGATTGTCGAGGACTACTCTACGCAGGTGCTCGATGACGGTTTTTTCCATGCCGACCCGCATGCGGGAAACATCATTCTCAAGGACGGCATCGTCTACTTTATCGACTTGGGCATGGTCGGACGCATGTCGAGTCACGATCGCGGTATCGTCAAGGACATGATTTTCGCCGTGGCCGAGGGTGACGTGCCCAAGCTCAAGGATTCGCTCATGCGCTTCGCCGTGACGCGTGGCGATTCGGCCGAGCTCGATCATTCAGCGTTTTTGTCCGACCTTGACTTTATCGTGGCTGACTTTGCGGGCCTTGACCTGAAGGATCTGGATATCGGCGAGTTTTTGACCTCGCTGTTAAACCTCGCGCGTAAGAATGACGTTGAGCTGCCGAGCGTGGTGACGATGTTCGCCCGCGGCATGGTGACGCTCGAGGGCCTGTTGACCGAGTACATGCCCAACGTCAACATGATCCAGATCATCCAGACGCACATCAAAAACGAGAAGAGCACCTACGCCCGCATGCGCGAGATGAGCCGCGATCTTGCCGCGAGCAGCTATCGCGCGGCAAAAGGCTCGCTCGAGGCGGCCGAGTATCTGGGCTTGGCTTCGCGTATGCTTACGCGCGGCCAGCTTAAGGTAAACACGCAGATCATGAGCAGCGATAAGGCGCTGCGACAGCTGGGTGGAATTATCGACCGCATGTCGATGGCGATTGTGATCGCCGGTCTGTTTATCGGTTCGTCGGTGGTGTACTACGCGCGCATCGAGCCGGTTGTGTTTGGTATCCCGGTCATTGGCTTTATGGGCTACGTGAGCGCGCTGGTGCTGGCGCTTATGCTGGGCCGCAATATCTGGCTCAACAGCCACGGCGGCAAACATTAGAGGCTGCGACCGTCACCGCATTTTCCTATCGCAAACAATAGCTTTTACCTTGGGCTTCGCCTGTGTGCGGGGTCCTTTTGCGTGATACCATTTTGACGGTAATAATCGATGGCCTAGATGGTGGTGCGGAGACGCACGAACGCGCGGTTTTCCTGCGCGTTTGGGAGAATCGGGGTGCAAGTCCCCGGCTGTACCAGTAACCGTAATTCCTCTTGGCTCGGGATGTTCGCGTCGCAGATCGGACGACGCGCCTGAGCCGTTAAGGTTAAGTCGGATCGCCTCCCATCTTGCATGCGGCTGCGGCTTTTGCCGCCGGTGTGCATAGGGCTCTGGAGGGAAGGGGGACCCCGATGGGGGAACTCGAGCGTAACATGCGCGATGACGTGGGGCAGCCGCTGGGCAATGCTCCAAGTACAGACAATGGGGGACAAATGGATATGTTTGAGGACGAGCGCGAGCGCGCCTCGCTGCATCGCCGTGGCGCGATTGCACGCGGTGTAGCCAAGCGCGGCCTGGTGGCATTCCTGGCCTTCGCGATGGCCTTTGGCACCACGCCGGCTCAGCTGTGGGCCGAGGGCGCCGAGGGCATTGCCGAGGCTGTGGCTCAGGCTACGACGCCGGGCGAGGACGCAGCGCTTGCGGGCGGTGCCGCTGGGCAGAGCGGCGCCGAGGTTTCGGATTCTGGGAGCGCGCCTGCAGCTAGTGCCGCCACAACAAAGGCAGCAACTGGCGACGAAGGCTCGGCGACGGGGGAGAGCCCTGCCGCGAGCAAGCAGTCTTCGGCGGCATCCGCTGGCCAAGCAGGATCTGCCGCCGCGGCTGCCGTTCAGACAGAGAACCCGACAGAAACCGGCGATGCTGCCAAGAAGCAGGTCGAGGTCTCGTTCTCGATTATCGGCACCGATGCCGACGGCAAGGCTCAGACCTGGGTGGCGCCTACGCAGCTCAAGCTCGACGAGGGCGCAACGGCTGCGGATGCCTTCGTTAAGCTGCAGCAGAAGACGGGCTTTAAGGCGGATTACGATCCGAACACGGCATACGGTTTCTACCTCAAAAGCATCACATCCCCGAACGATGGCCGCACGCTTGCCTACGATCCGACGACTTATGCCTTCTGGCAGCTGTTCGTCGACGGCGCGTCTTCCTCGGTCGGCGCGAGCAGCGTTAAACTCGCCCAGGGGCAGAAGATTGAGTTTGCCTATACGGCTGGTAGCACTACCCCCGTTGTTAAGGACCAGGTTGCCGCAAATGTGACCGTCATTGGTCGCGATGCCCAGGGCAAGACTCAGACTTGGGTCGATAACGCGCAGTATGTGGTGACGTCCGGCTCGAACGCACTTGACCTTACGAAGGTCGCGCTCGAGGCGAATGGCATCGACGCCGTTGCTGCGGGCTCCTTCATTCTGAGCCTTAAGTACAACGGCGTTGAACTGGGTACGCCGCTCGATTATTCGACCTATTGGCAGCTGTTCATCAACGGCAAGTCGAGCGACTACACGGCAGACAATGTCACCATTCATGCTGGTGATACCGTTACGTGGTTCTACGGTGGCTGGGGCGACCAGTTGCCGTCCGATTCTGTCCATGCTTCCGTTCAGGTACTTGGTAAGGACAAGGACGGCAAGCAACAGGTTTGGGCTTCGACGGACCAGACGAGCCTCAAGGCAGGCTCCACTGCTAAGGATCTCCTTGAGCAGACCGGCCTTACTCTCGATGCTGGCGAATCGTCTTGGGGCTGGTTCCTCAACGGCATTACTTCGCCGTTCGATGGTAAGTCCTATGGCTGGGATGCTGCGACCAATAGCTATTGGCGCTTCTACGTAAATGGCAAGTTCGCCGACGTTGGCGCCGGTGCCTACGAGCTTCAAGAGGGCGATGCCGTCACCTTTATGTATGGTGCTGACGCCGATGCCCTCCCCGGTCAGGTGCTTGGGTCTGTCGATGTTATCGGTCCCGATGTCAACGGCAACAATACTCGCTGGGGCTCGGCAAGCAATGTTTCTTTGCCCGAAGGCTCTACTGCCCAGAACCTTATTGAGACGGTCCTGAAGGCCAAGGGCGTTACGTACAACGGCTCCCAGAGTGGTGAGTACTGGTTCCTCAATTCCATCAATTCGCCGTTCGATCACAAGCCGTATGCCTGGGATGCTGCGACCAATAAATATTGGCACCTGTATATCAACGGAGAGCCCTCCTTACTCTGCGCCAATCAGATTACGCTCAAGAGCGGCGATAAGGTTACGCTTGCCTATACCACCGACGATTCGGCCATGCCCGATCCCGACAAGATTGTCGTGGACCCGAGCGCGACGACTCCTGATTGGGATGCCGAGTGGGCCGGCTACGGCAACAGTGGCAACGGTTCGACCGTAACGGATGCCAAGACGCCTGCGCAGGCCGCCGGTCTTAAGTGGGCCTTCGATTGGAAGGCCGAGTCTGGTCAGCAGTATGCCAACTGCAGCGAGCCTGTCATCGCTAACGGCTTTGTGTACATCGCGACCGAGAACGAGCTCATCAAGATCGATTCGTCCACGGGCAAAAAGGTTGCCTCTGCGCCGCTTGCCTCCAAGGTGAGCTATACTTCTCGTCCGATCTATACCAATGGCCTTATCATCGTTCCGCTCAACGGCGGTGCGGTCCAGGCGATTACTGCAGACAAGCTGATCTGCAAGTGGCTGACGCCTGGTTTGACGGATTTGACGCAGAGCTCCTGCACCGTCGTTTCGGACGGCGAGTACGTCTATGTAGGCTCGGTCGATATTTCGTATGACGAGAATTACAACGCGACCTACGGCAACGGCTCCCTTAAGCGTATCAAGATTGCCACGGGCGAAGTCTCTTGGCAGAACATCGACCCTGCCGAGGGCTATTACTGGACTGGTGCGGCTTTGACGGATAAGTATGCCATCGTTCCTACGAGCGCGGGCACGCTTAAGTGCATTGATAAGACGACGGGCGATGTCGTTTCGACCATGAAGCTCGGCGCTCTCGCGAACGCCGACTGTGTCGCCGATCCGTCCAATGGTTCGACCTTCTATCAGATGACGCACGATGGAAAGCTCCATGTGATTTCGCTTTCGGCGAAGGGCGTGCTGAGCGAGCAGAAGACGGTCGATCTGGGTCTTACGAATAACATGAGCGCACCGGCGGTGGCTGGCGAAAACTTGATTGTCGGCGGACAGACGGCTACTGGCTCTGCTCTGGCTCTCTATAATCTGAAGACCGGTAAGACCACGATGGTCACCGCTGCTGACGGTAAAGAACTGCCGGCCGGATTTAACGGTATTGCTGCTACTCCGCTGGTGAGTGTTCAGGGCGGCAAGACCTATGTGTACTTCACCGTTAACAGCGCGGATAGCAAGGATTACGTCAACTACTCTGCTGGTGGTGGCGTATATCGCTATACGCTCGGCGATGCAGAGGCGACGCAGATTTATGATGCGGCTGGCCATTACCAGCACTGCGACTCTCCGGTCATTGCCGATGCATCTGGCAACCTGTACTACATCAATGACTCGGGCACTCTGTTCAAGCTGGGGGCCGTTGAGTCTTGGACGGTTGCCTTTAATTCCAACGGCGGGTCTGCTTGCGACACTAAGTTTGTTGCTACGTCCGATGGCAAGCTGGTCAAGCCGGCCGATCCGACGCGCGATGGCTACGCTTTCGGCGGTTGGTTCACCGATGAGGCTTGCACGCAGGCGTATGACTTCGGTACGCCGGTGACGGCCGACCTTACGTTGTATGCCAAGTGGACCAAGAATGCCGTTAACCCTGGCGGCAATGGCGGTGCTGGTTCCAACGGCGGTAGCGGTTCTGGTACCGGTTCCGGCACTGGCGCTGGCACGGGTTCTGGTTCCGGCTCGAAGGGCGGCGCTATTGCCCCGGGCAAGAAGCCGGTGACCAAGACAACAGTGTCAATCAAGACGGAGACCAAGGACGACAAGAAGTCCGACAAGAAGGACGAGAAGAAGTCTGACAAGAAGTCTGACAAGAAGGACAGCAAGTCCGACAAGAAGTCCGATTCCAAGTCCGATACGGGCGCTGCTTCCACGACCACTGCTAAGAAGTCCTCTAGTGCTTCCGAGCAGGAGACTGGCACCAATCCGCTCGCCATCGTCGGCGTTGCCGCCGGCGTCATCGGTCTCGCCATCGTCGGCGTGTTCGTGTTCACCAAACGTCGGTAGGTGAGGGCTGTGTCCAATAAATCCAAGGACGCTGACCCCAAGCAACCAGATTCCTCGTTCATTCAGTTCGACGATTCAAAGCAACAGGGCGCCGCTTCGACGGCGTCCGCCCCTCGACGGAAGGCGCTTACTGGCGTCCTGACCGCCGCGTGCGTTGCGCTGATTGTCATATCGCTGGGCTTCGTCCATCCTTCCGAGAGCGGCGCCTGGTCCATTGACTGGATCGTTCAGACTGTGACGGGGGAGAGCGTCGTCACCAAGGACACCAAGGCGTCTGGCTCGTCTGCCGCTTCGGGCGAGGCCAGTTCCAAGGATTCCAAGTCATCGAATGACGCAAAAGATGAGTCCAAGTCCAAGGACGATTCCGAGTCTTCGCACAAGGAATCGGATAAACGCTCGGATAGCAAGAAGTCTGAGGACCAGGACGGCAAGAAGTCTGGCGATAAATCTGCTGCCCAAAATACGGGAGCCGGTGATACTTCCAATGTGTCTGGCGGTGCTTCTTCGGGCGGTGGCCAGTCGTCTAATGGAGCCTCATCCTCTAATGGTGGAAACGCCTCCTCGGGCGGCCAGAGCGGCTCACAGGAGTCTAACTACGTTACGGTGACGGTTTCGGTCACATCGAGCGCTGTGGGCAATCCTGTGTCCTCTGGTGGCACCTTTACCTTTAACGAAGGCGCTACTGTCTACGATGCCCTGTGCGCGCTGGGCCTTTCTGTCAACGCACATGGCTCGTCGTACGGCACGTATGTCTCCGCGATTGGTGGTTTGGCCGAGAAACAGCACGGCGGCACGAGCGGCTGGATGTACTCCGTCAACGGCACAACGCCCATGACGGCCTGCAGCAACTACGTTCTCTCCAATGGTGACAACGTGGTCTGGTATTACGTGACAGGCTAGAGGCCTCGACATAGCGCGCCAGACGGGCGGTTCGGACAAACATCCGGGCCGCCCGTTTTTCGTGCGAATGGGACTGGGCCACCGGGTCTCTCGGTAAACAAAAAAACCGGTTGGAACGGGAATTCCAACCGGTTATACATTCAAGCAAATAGTGAATCGACTACGACCGTGCGCCCTCGAGGAAGAAGCGGCGGCTGAAGTAGTTGTACCAGGTGACGAGGAACGTGGCGATGGCCTTCATGGCTTGGTAGCCGATGCTCAAAAACGTGACGCCCACAAACATGTACAGGTCGTTGAGGCCCAGACCGATCACCGACAGGATGGTGAAAATCGTGAACTCGCGCTTGCGGCTCATGCCTTCGCGGTGGTCGAACACGTACTTCATGCTGAGCCAGTAGTTGACCACGACGGACGTGATAAACGAAACCGTGGTGCTCATCAAAAAGTCGAGGTGGAACAGCTCGACGAGCGCAATGAGCATGCCCCAGTCGATGCCAAAGGAGATAAGACCCACGACAGCAAACTTGAGGAACTGCTTGGTATGAGGTTGTGCCAGCGCCTTGCGCACGTAATCACATCCAATGCGTTGATGAATCGAGCAGAGGATACTTTAGAGCTTTTACAAGGGAAACGTAAGGTCTTTGCCAAGAACTATATGAACTCGCCAAATTTTCAAGAGCTAATCCGCAAACGTTGAAAATTTGCCCGTAAACGAGCGACACCCACGGACGATACTGCGCTGAGTGCGCGTCGTCCGTGGGCGCCGTAATGCTGCAGGGGTTTCGAGCTATTTTGTCTCGTCGCCCTCCAGGAAGATTTTTCGGGTCACAAAGTTGTAGACCATGACAAGCGCGGTGGCGCAGATCTTGGCGATATTGGCCTCGAGTCCCAGGCCGGCGTTGAGGGCCAGCACGATACCGTCGTTGAGTGCCAGACCGATCACGGACAGCACGACAAAGATGATGAACTCGCGGCGGCGGCTCATGCCTTCCTTGTGCGCAAACACGTACTTCATGCTGGCGACGTAATTAAAGATGAGCGAGACGATAAAGCCGCTGGTGTTGGCGATTAGGATGTTGAGGCCCAGACCGTAGTGGAGCAGATTCATAATGCCAAAGTCGATAACCGTGGCAATGACACCGACGACGCCAAATTTCATGATCTGCGCAAGGAGCTTTTGCATGGTACCTGCCTTAAGCTGGCGCCGAAGCGCCGCGGGGATGACAAACTCAGCAAGTTTAGCCAATCCCCGCGGGTGGTGCTAGGCGCGCTCCTCGATAGCACCGTTTCTATATGCATCGAGCAGCTGACGCAGGTCCTGGATTTGGCTGCGGATCTTGGCGCCAGTATCGGTGTCGCTCACCATGCGGCGACGGTCCGCTTGGTCAAAACGGTTGGTCTCGCTTTCGATGTCCACGTTGCGCGTGAGTGCCTCGGCAACCGTCGTAAAGGCCCGGTGCGACTTGAGGCGGCAGCCGCGCGAGCTCGAGATAAGCGTATAGCCGGCGATGCCCGTCTTGGGATGGTAAGCGCGGCAGAAGCCGCCATCGATGACCAGCAGCTTGCCCTCGCCGCGGATGGGCTGCTCGCCCTTGGTGGTTTTAACGGGCGTGTGGCCGTTGATGATGTGGCCGGTCGGCGAGCATGCCATGGGCGCGACGCCAAACTCGCGCATGATATCATCGCAGACCGAGGGCGACTTGGTAAGCGTAAAGTACGGGTCCATCGGCTCGACCCAGGTGCTCTTATCGGCGATATAGGCGCGCTCAAAGGTACGCACCAGGCGTCCGCTGGCGGGTGAATTGAAGCCAATCCACAGGTACCACATCCAGTCGAGGGCATCGCGGTCGCCCACGCGCCACGCGCGGCGGGCGATGTGGTCGCAAAAATCGAGATAATCACGGCCAGCGTGCCAGGTGCCCAGGCAGTTCATGCTGCTAAAGGTGCCGTCCTCGTTGAGCGGCACGCAGCCATGGAAGAGCAGGTTGCCGTTGGCGACCTTGTACATCGAGCCGTGGGAATAGAGGAAATCGATATGGCGATGCAGGTGATCGGCGGTGACAAACTCGGACACGAGCTTGTCGATGATGTGCTGCTCCTGAGACGTGAGCGTATAGGGGTCCGCCGGGTCGACGGTGGGGAAGTCGTTGGTCGTGAGCGGCCACACGCTGCCGTCGGCGAGCGTGACCGTGCCGGTGTCGTGGTCGATCTTGTCGAGTAACAGGCGGTCGGTCATATCGAACTCGGGGTGGCGCTGGATAATCTGGCCCTCGAGCTTAAAGAGCAGCACGTTGATGGCCTTGATCAGCGGGGTGATGGACTCACCGGCGGTGTAGGCGGCATCGGCAAAGGCGACAAGCTCACGCAGCGAGATGCCGTAGTCGTTCTCCAGGATCTCGTAGTTGTCGTAGCGTAGGTTGTTGCGCAACACCGTGGCGATGCAGGCGGGCTCACCGGTCGCAGCGCCCATCCACAGCAGGTCGTGGTTGCCCCACTGGATGTCGAGCGAATGGTAGGTGAGCAGACGGTCCATAATCTTGGCCGCGCCGCCGCCGCGGTCGAAGATGTCGCCCACCAGGTGCAGGTGGTCGACGGCCAGGCGCTTGATGAGCGAGGCGAGCGACTCAATAAAGTCGTCGGCGCTGGCGGTCTCCAGGATGGACTCCACGATGCGCTCGTGATAGCGCACGCGATAGTTGTTCTCGTCCGGGTGCGTGTGCAACAACTCGTCGATGATATAGGCGTAATCGCGCGGGATGGCCTTACGCACCTTGGAGCGCGTGTAGCGGCTTGAAAGTGAGCGAGCGACCATGATGAGCTGGTCAAGCATCGTCTTGTACCAGGTGGGCGAGTCCTCGCGCTGACTGCGGACCAGGTCGATCTTCTCGCGCGGGTAGTAGATGAGCGTACACAGCTCGCCCTTTTCGTCAAAGGAGAGCGTGTCGCCAAAGATCTCGTCGACATGTTCGCGCACGACGCCCGAGCAGTTGTTGAGGATGTGCATAAAGGCTTCGTACTCACCATGCACGTCGCTCATAAAATGCTCGGTGCCCTTGGGTAGGTTAAGGATGGCCGAGAGGTTGATAATTTCGGTAAATGCGGATTGTTCGGTGGGAAACTGTCTCGACAGCAGGCGCAGATACTTGAAGTCTTGCGGGTTGCGATCGAATGCGACCATGAAACACCTTCCGATGGGGCTGGTAAAACTGATAAACAGCATCAAACGTTTATCAGTATGCGCCGCTTTTGTTTTGATTTTGCGCCAGCGGCTGAATTGTCGGCTGAACGGTTTGGTAAATCGATTTAGTGAAGGTAGATGTGTCGGTTGGGTGGAGACGACAGAGGGTGTTTTCTCAGATATTTATGCATGGGGCCGGTGGAGACGATGGTGGTAAAGATGTTCACTATATTTGGTTCGATTTGGTAAATAGTGGACATATGTACAGCATGTAGGCTCACTGTGCGATAATTTGCGCAGCAATGAGTAAGGAGCCTCATATGAGTGATTTTGTCCTGACCTGTGAATCCGCCGCCGACCGAACCCGTGAGTTCTTTGCGGCGCGCAATATCCCTGTCGTGTGTTTTCATTACGAGATCGACGATGTTGTCTATACGGACGATCTGTATCAGTCGATTACGCCGGACGAGTTTTTTGCCCAGATTGCCGCGGGCGCCATGCCCAAGACGTCTCAGGTGAGCGTGGGTGAGTACGAGGAGTTTTGGGAGCCGTTTGTTGCCGAGGGTAAAGACGTGCTGCACCTGACGTTGTCGTCGGGTATTTCGGGCACGTATGGATCGGCTTGCGTTGCGGCGCAGATGCTCGCGGATCGCTATCCCCAGGGCGGCAAAGTGCGCGTCATCGATTCGCTGGCGGCGTCTTCGGGCTTTGGTCTGTTGCTGGAATATGCCGCCGATGTGCGCGATAGCGGGGCTTCACTCGACGAGACGGCTGCCTGGATCGAGGAGCGCAAGCTCAACCTGCACCACTGGTTCTTCTCGACCGATCTGTCGAGCTACCTACGAGGCGGTCGCATTTCGGCTGCGAGCGCGATCATTGGCACGGCGCTTAAGATTTGCCCGCTTATGACGGTCGATTGCGAAGGTAAGCTGTCGCCGCGTGAGAAAATTCGCACTAAGAAGCGAGCGATTTCCGAGATGGCTAAGACCATGATGGCACACGTGCAGGACGGTGTGGATTATTCGGGTAAGTGCATCATGTCGCACTCGGCGTGCCGCGAGGATGCCGAGGCGGTTGCGGCGCTGATTGAGGAACAGGTTCCGCAGCTTAAAGGCAAGATTGAGATCAATGACATTGGTACTCTGATTGGCTCGCATACCGGACCTGGTACGGTGGCACTCTTCTTTATGGGCGACAAGCGCGTGGATTAACGTTCGTGGGCTGGCTGACAGTTTTAACCGTTGCGCCTGTCCCTTCTGACATTCGATAACAGAAAGGGCCCGTTCCGTTGTTTGTGGGGCGGGCCTTGCTGTTGCGGCTAGCGTTTCTTTCCGCGGAAGAAAAAGCCGTGCAGTGACGGCTTGAGGCCGCGGTTGGCGCGATGCTCCTCGACGCGCTCGTGGATCGAAGCGACGCGCTCGATGACTTCGTCGGGAATCGGCACATCGGGATTCATGTTCTCGACTTGGCTGACCTCGGCGGCGGCGACCTGGTCGATAATGGGCACGTCGTCGCGCGAGATGACGGGTGTGGCGTCTTCCTTCATCTTGCGATAACGCTGCATCATGTCGGTCTGTAGCTGCTGGGCCGAAGGCGGTGTCCAGATGATGGCGTTGGCGCCGGCGGCGATGGTCTCGCGAATGCTCTCGGGCGTCTTGCCGCCCGGCGCGATAAGCGGCAGGTTGGGATAGTGCTCGCGCAGCTCGCGTAGGACCTGGGGCGTATTCTTGCCGGCGGCGATGTTGAGAATCTTGGCTCCAGCGCGCACCTTGGCGTGGGCATCGTCGTCGCAGCGAACGACCGTGGCGATGACGGGGATGTCGGCGATGTTGGTGATGTGCTCGACCATCTCGGCAGTAGCGGGGGAGTTGACCACGCAGCCCGCCGCGCCCTGCATCTCGGAGACGGCTGCCATCTGCACGGAGCGCTTACCGGTCGTAGTTCCGCCACCCACGCCTACAAAGACCGGGCACTCGGCGACGGTCAGCAGCGCTTGCGTAATGGCGGGCTGCGGCGTGAAAGGGTAGACCGCAAAGACGGCGTCGGCGTTGGAGTTGCGGATAACCGCGACATCGGTGGTGTAAATGAGCGACTTGATGCGTCGGCCAAAGAGCGTGAAGCCGCTGGCCTCCTCGATCTCGTCGGGCATGCGAAGGGCAGCCTTGCGCAGGCGTCCGTCGATGGGCAGGGGCTCCATAGGGAGCAGGCCGTTGGGCGTGACGGCTACTTGGGGCTCGGTGAACTCGTCTGCGAGCTTGACCTCGGAGAAATCGACCGAGGCGACGATGTCCTCGTGAACCTCGGCGGGCACATCGATGGGAGCTTGGCCGTTTGCCGCGGCAGGCGTGTCGAAGGAGCTGGTGCCGACGAAGGCGTCGACGCGCTCATTTAGATCGTTGAGGGTATCCATGGAAGCTCGATTCTATGTGATAACGGCCGGCGCTATGCAGCCGGAATTGCGAATGCTAAATCGTTTGACGAGTTGATTTTTCCCCGCCGCGCCATCCGTTAGACCGAAGGGCCGGCGAACGTGAAGGAGCTGTGGTGGCGGGTATCGAGGTGCTATCTTGAAAGTCCCGTTTAAAAGAGAGGTGACGCGGTATGGAATTGACAGCTATGTTTGGCTCGATTGGCCTGTGTGTGGCCGCAATCGTTGCCGCCGCGGTCATCTACTTTGTGGTCACGGCCATTAAGGGCAAAAGGGCCGAACGCAAGGAGCGCGCGACGCTTAAACAACATCGTGACCAGCAGGGCAAACGCGCACAGAGATAGCTTGTTGAGTTTTGGATCCGTGCGCTAGCTGCGTTTTCGGATCAGGGCAATGTAGAAGCCCTCAAAGTCGCGGCTAGGCGGAATGGTGAGCGTGCCGGGCAGGCCGTTGGCGATGGCCGATACCTGACCCGCGGCAATGGCCTCGGTCAGGGCGTTGGACTCGATGCGCGGCTCCTCACCAGCTTCCTGGGCGCGGCGTGCTTCACTTTCGCTTGGCGTGCCGTCGAGGGGGATAAGCTCGCAGTCCATGTGCTTGTCGAGGGCTTCTTGCAGGGCGTCCTCGTTTTCCTGCGGCAAGATCGAACAAGTCGAATAGACGAGCGTGCCGCCCGGTTTGAGGGCTCCCATGGCGCGGTCCAGAAGTGCTCGCTGCGAGCGCGCGCACTTGCTCAGCAGCTGCTCGGTCAGGCCGCGCAGGCTTTTCTCGTTGCCGCTGATGACGGTGCCCGTGCCGGTGCATGGGGCGTCGAGCAGGATGCGGTCGAAGCGGAAGAACTCGTCGAGCTCGCGTGCATCGATGCGCATGACGGGCACGTTTTTGGCACCTTGGCGGTGGAGGTTGGACTCAAGCTTTTCGGCGCGGGGAATGCTCATCTCGCAGGCCGTGAGGTGTGCCTGGCCCTGGGTGAGGGCGGCGATCTGCGTCGTCTTGCCGCCAGGGGCTGCGCACATGTCCAGGATGTCCTCGCCGGCCTGAGCGCCCAGGACCAACGGCGGCATCATGGACGACAGGCTCTGCAGATAGATCTTGCCGTCGCGGTAGATGTCGAGATCCCACAGATCGGAAACCTGGGCCTCGGGCAGGATAAAGGCGTCCGGATACCAGGTAACGGTTTGGTGCGCGATGCCGGCGGCATCGAGCACCGCAACGATGTCCTCGGCAGTTGCCTTGAGCGTGTTGGCGCGCAGCGTGACCGGGCGTGTGGCCGCGGCGCCGAAGCCCTCGATCATGAGCTCGGCATCGGTGGGGGCATAGGCGCCGGCGACCGTGTCGACCATAAAGCGCGGCAGGTCGGCGGCGGAGTGTTGGGCGGCAAGCTGGTCAGAAAGCTCGGTAGCGGCAAACTGCCTGAGCTTGAGCTCGGCCTTGACCTGCTTTTTCTGCTTACGACGACGCGGCTTGGACATCCGTCTTTCCTTCCCGTCCCAATTTGACTACTTTCCGGGCACGCCGCTGCTGGCGTGCTTTAGTACTGGCTCTCGTGCTTGCTAAAGAAGTCGAAGCGCGGGGGCAGCGGCTTCACACGGTGCTCGCCGGGCTTCTCGCCCAGGCTCTCTACGAACTCGTCCGTGGAGGCAAAGATGTTATCCCAGCTAAAGAAGGCGACCGGATCGACGTCGAAGTGCTCGCAGATGAGTTCGCAGCCGGCCGGGACGATACCGTGCATCAGGACGGTCGCCACGCGCAGCTCGGTAAAGGCATCGACCAGGGCCTGCGTCATCGCTGCGTTTGCTTCGTCGCCCTCGAGCTTGTTGGCGGCCTTGGAGGCGTCGCTCCAGCGCTTGTTGGCGGCGCGCAGGTAGTCGTCGCACACGGCAAGCGCGCGGTGCGTCTCGAACTTGTACATGGCCTGCTCAAAGGCGAGGGCTGCCTGCTGGGCGGCTTCGACCACGGTGTCAGAAGCGGCACCGGCGGGGATGCAGCCGTTGCGGTAGGGACTCTCGTCGCCTTCCTTGACGGCGACGCCGTAGAAGCAGCTGCGGGCCAGACGGTTGAACACGCCGGTCAGCAGCGCGCTCTCCTTAAGGGCTGGGTCGATAACGCGCTTGTCGTCGCAGGCCCGCACCTCGTTGCCGTTCTTGTCCTTGCCGGTCACGCGGGTGTCGTATGCCTTGGGGCTAAAGCTCACCGGCTTTTCGGACAGGCCGAGCGACAGCCAGTGAGCGCGCATCTGCTCGCAGGTGTAGTGGTTGAGTAGGTCGTCTGCCGGCGGGGGAGGCGTCTGCGAGGACGAGCTGGCCTTTTTGCCCATGTAGAGCAGGTGGTAGCAGGCGCTGACGGTGCTCTGCGTGAGGTCCCAGCCCAGGGCCTCCCACATGGCGGTCTGCGCGACGCAGTAGAAGTAGATGTTGTCCTGACCGATAAACTGGTAGATCTGTGCGTCGTCCGAGCACCACCAGTCGCGCCAGTCGAGCGAGCTGTGCTGGTAGGTGGGCGCGGGCACCTGTGTGGAGTCGGCAGCGGGCTCGCCCATGAGGGCGGCATCCTGGGCGGCGACGCCCTCGGTCACGCCGGCGGCCTTGGCATCGCGCGCGAGCACGGTACGCGTATAGCTGATGGGCGCCCACAGGCTCTCGGGCCAGCACCAGCAGGTGACGTCGGAAACGCCGTCGACCTGGGGCACCGGAACGCCCCAGTCGATGTTGCCGGTGATGCGGAAAGGCACGAGCGCCTTGCCGCTGCGGAAGCGCACGCCGCCGTTGGCGAGCACCGCATGGGCGTCGTCGCGCTCCTTCCAGCTGGGGAAGGTGACGGTAAAGCTGCTCTTGTTTCCCTCGGGCTCCAGCACGGTGTGCTCGGGAAGCTGATCCTCGACGGCATCGAAGGCCTCGCGGAACTTGTTCTGGATGTAGAGCTGGGCCGGCAGCAGCCACTCTTCCATGGTCTTGGAGACCACGGAGCGAACCTGCGGGTTCTGGGCGAGCTTGGCGGTATAGGTTTTCATAAAGTCGAGGTAGGCCGGCAGGTCGAAGTAGAGGTTGTCGACCGGGCGCAGCTCGGGCACCTCGCCGGTGAGCTGGCTTTTGGGCGCGATGAGCTCCTCGGGCTCAAACTGGTGACCCAGGTCGCACTCGTCGGCATAAGCCTTCTCGGACTTGCAGCCCTGGATGGGGCAGCGGCCGATCACCTGGCGGCCGTTGAGGAACGTGCCGGCCTTGGCGTCGTAGAACTGCAGCGTGGAGCGCTTGGAGATGGTGCCCTGTTCGTGCAGACGCTCGATAATCTCGGCGGTCACCTCGTTGTGAATCTGCGCAGCCGGCTCAAGGCCCGAGCCGCCGTAGATATCGCAGCTGATGTTGTAGTTGTTGAGGGTCGCGGCCTGGCGGGAGTGATTGGACTCGACATACTCGGCGATGGACTTGTCGTAGCCCTCGTTCTCCTTGAGCTTGCGGTAGCTCTCCATGATGGGCGAGCCATAGCAGTCGGTGCCCGAGGTGAAGATGACGTTCTCGCGGCCCAGACGGTCGCGCAGGAAGCGGGCGAAGAAGTCGGCCGGGACAAAGACGCCACCGACGTGGCCAAAGTGAAGGCCCTTGTTGCCGTAGGGCTCGCCGGCGGTAACGATGGCGCGGCGAGGCCAGCTGGGACGGTCGTTCATGGAGTATTTGGATGCCATGGGACTCCTTCGCATATGGTGAGAGCGCGGCCGGGCGCAAGGCCTGGCGACGCGGTGGTCAATTCGTGCATATCGTTCGACATTATCGCACATGCGGACGGGTACGTGGCAGGGGCGCTATCCTAAGATGCTATGAATGAGATTTCCAACATACATGCGTTTGAAGACGAGGAATTTCTGCACGCTTGCTTCGTGTGGGGGATGGTCGTAGTCGGCGTGTTTGCCGTGTGCCTGGTGCCGGTGTTTATGCTGCTGGGCGGGCCTGCAGACTTGGATGCGGCTGACGCGGGCGGCTGGATGGCTGTCGTGGGCTGGATAGTCGGCTTGGCTGCGATCTCAATGGCGTCGTTCGCCGTGCACGAGCTGGTGCACGGTGTGTTTTTTAAGCTGCTGGCGCCTGCGGGCGCGAAGGTGACCTTTGGGGCGAATCGCGAGACGGCGATGATCTATGCCTGCGCCGAGGGCGTTGTGTATTCGCGCCGGCGGTACATGGCGGTTTGCCTGGCGCCGACGGTTGTTGTGACGGCGGCGTTTGCCCTGGGATTTGCGTTCTCGGGCTATCCGCTGCTGTGCTACCTGGCGGCCGGCTTGCATTTGTCGGGTTGTGTGGGCGATTGGTATTACGTGCGGACCATTTTGCGCGACCGCCGCATTGTCGCCTGCGAGGATACGTCCTTTGGCGTGCGCTTTTTTGGGTGAGGAGATGTCGATGAAGTCGTTGTTGCTGCATGCGTGCTGTGCACCATGCTCGCTTGAGCCGGTTCGCCTGCTGCGCGAGGAGGGGTTTGAGCCCACGATTTGCTGGACCAACCCCAATATTCAACCGCGCGATGAATGGCAGCGCCGCTTGGACGAGCTGCGCCGGTGGTGTGCCGATGGCGACATCGAGCTCATCGAGGCAGGGGAGGACCGCGATCGCTGGGAGACCGGCGTGGCGCCGCTGGGTGCCGACCGAGCCCGTCGCTGTCGCGCGTGCTATGCCCTGCGTCTGGCCGAGGCGTGCCGCGTGGCCCAGGAGCGCGGGTTTGAGTTTGTGGGCACGACGCTCGCCGTCTCGCCGTACCAGTTGTTCGAAACCTGCAATGATGTGTTGGAGCGTCTGGCTGCCGCCCGCGGTCTCACCCCGGTGATTCGCGATTTTCGCCCGTATTACCCCGAGGCGACACGCCGTTCGCGCGAGCTTGGCATGTATCGGCAGAACTACTGTGGTTGCCGCTTCTCGGCTGTCGAGGCGGCCATGGACCGCGCCCGTATCCGCGACGAGCGCAAAGCCGCCAAAAAGTAGTTCATTTGGGCTGGGGCCTTGAGCTGTCTGTGCGGTACGGTCGTTTTTGGGAAAGTCGATTTAATTAAGCGTGTGATCGTGGCTCGCTTGATACCAAACGACGACTCCTATGATTCTAATCCTCCGTTTGTTAAACATCAGATCCGGACTTGCTGTTGCATATGAATGGGACGACAGCACAATCATGTCGTTTCCTTCTGCAAATCGCCTAATTACCGGTGTTTTACCGTCTGCGAGCGCCAATACAGCACAGCCGTTCCAAGGCTTTGCGGTGGTATCGACAAGTAGTAAGCTGCCGGGAGGGTAAATGCGGGACATTTCGTCACCTTTGATTTTAACGAAAACGCTATGTGGGTGACGCTTGGCTACGTCTACGGGCGCGCAAGCATTTTGTTGGCTGTGCGTGATGCGGCGCTTTTGCGATTCGATATCGATGACGGGAAATGCGCCCTCCATTTCGTGGATAGCAGGGTCTTCGTCGGTGACGATTCTTTTATTTGCGAGCTTTACGGCCAAACCGTTTTCCTCGCCAACAAGTTCATCGCGGGTGCAACCGAAGAGCGCTTGTAACTTTTCAATATGGCGCTCACGGGGGGCATACCGACTTTTTTCCCAACGACAAACGGTCTCTTTAGATACCCCCAACATCTCTGCAAGTTGCGCCTGACCAAGATGCTCCATGGTGCGGAGTTTACGAATATTTGCCCCGAAGCCCATGGCTATAGATCCTCTCGCCACAGGGGGAGGCATAGACAGTTTGTGCCACCATAGCCTTTGGTGAGCTCGTCAATGGATAACGGGAATAATTCCATTCCTGCTTTCTCAAGCGCTTCGTTGGTCCAAACGTTTTCTTCATATACGCATAGTTTTCCTGGCGAGAGCGCAAGGATAGACGTTGCGTTGTTCCGGCGCTCTCTTTCGTAGGCGGTTTGATTCCCGCCTCCGCAGTCAATTACTTTTATTGGTTCGCAACAGGCTGCAGAGAGTATTTCCGGAATCGTGCGATCGATAGGAGTGATCGTAAGGCCCTTTCCGGATCGTTTTAGTTGAATGCTGTATGCATCAACGGCATTGCATATCTCACGATCGATGAGGAACGCGTCGTGATCAATTCTACTTATGAACGTATCGAGGTGGATACGCAGCCCGTCAGAGGGGACTCGAATCGCAATTAGCTCGGTGGTCTGGAATTTATTTGAGGTCAGGAGCTCTTTTGCAAGTGACTCGACGGCGGCGGGTTCAGTTCGGTCAGAGATTCCAACTAAAATTGTCTTAGCACTGATAACAAGAATGTCTCCGCCTTCGATATGGTAACTACTCCTGTTCAAATCACATACTGGGGTTTCTCCCATGATCTTGTGGTGGGTGAATATCTGCCGGTATAAGGCGACCTCACGATCACGCTCAGGCCAATACATATGATTTAGGATGATGCCGTCTCCGACTACCACAGCAGGATCACGAGTGAAAAAAAGCGTGTTGAGGGGATTGACCAAGAGCGAGGCGGGGTCAAATTGCTCGTGCACGAGCGCTCGTAGTGTTTCCGACTGGTTTGAACATAGCTCAGTGTCTCCAAAGCGAATGCCGTTAAGTACTATATTCACCAATTCCTGGGTGTTCTTAGCGTTCTCAAACAGCTGGGTTATTGTCTCGAGGAACTCTCTGCCTGTTGCTCCGCTGCAACGGAGGTAGTCATCAATAAAATATTTAAGTGATTGGGGCTCAGTTTCAAGTGAGTCTTCGAGAAGGTCCCTAATTTCAATGGTTTCTACGCCATGCTTCTTAAGCAATTGAACCATGGAATCGTGCTCATATATTGCTTTGTCGAGGTCAAAACGACCGCTCCATTTTCGCAGGGAGAAAACTTGGCTGAAGTCGGCATCAGGGTAGTTTTGTGTTTCAGCTCCAGGTCGATGGACAAGTACGGCTTTTAAATGACCGATTTCATTTGTTATGTGTACGCCTTGCATGTCTGTCTCCTGTCCTGCTGGTTTTTATATAAGGCTAAGGCAGGTTCCTTGTTGTGTTGCGGAAAAGTTAAAAGACGTATGTAATTGATAAATAACATCAATTTTAAATATCAGATTGATTAATAACGTCACTTTAGCTGCCGTTCATAGGTGAAAAGCGACACGATGGCGATGGTTGGCCGACCAACGCTGAGCAACCTCATACATTTATGGTGCCAGCTGGATAGATGGGAAAAGGAATGAAGGAGGAGAAATGGCAGCGGAAAGTTCGAAAGGCATCAAGCAGTTCAAGGTCCCGCACGTATATGCGATCATCTTTGCACTTATGGTCATCTTCGCTGTTCTCACGTGGATTGTTCCCTCTGGGTCCTATCAGCGTCAGGAGGTGAACGGTCGTGAAGTCGCTGTCGCAGGTACGTATGAGCAGAGTGAAAAGACATATATTGACGAGGAAACCGGGGATGAAGTAGATCTCAGACAAGGCGTCTTCGATGTTCTTCAGGCTCCAACGCGCGGTATACAAGAGGCAATTGAGGTCGTTGCATTCATCTTGATTGTGGGCGGTTCGTTTCAGGTTATTACTAAAACGGGCGCTATCACGAGCGGAATGGGTCGTGTCGTTCGCCGCTTTAAGAACAAAGACATTCTAATTATTCCTATTGCGATGGTTCTCTTTGCATTGGGCGGAACGAGCTTTGGCATGGCGGAAGAAACTCTTCCGTTCTTTGCGATCTTCATGCCAATTATGATGGCTATGGGCTTCGACTCGATGACGGCGTTCATGGTCGTGTTCGTTGGAGCGCGCACGGGTTACATCGCCTCAACGATTAATCCGTTTAATGTTCTCATTGCGCAAGGTATTCTTGGTATTCAGGGCAACCCCCAGCTGTGGCTGCGTATGATTGCCTGGGTTGTTTTGACCGCCGTTGCAATTACTTGGGTTGTCCTCTATGCACGAAGGGTAAAGAAGAACCCTGAGTCATCGATCACATTTGAGGATGATATCGCCAAGAAAGTCGAGTTCGCTGCCGATGAATCTGCCCTTGACGCGGAATTTACGGGTCGTCAAAAAGGCGTGCTTGCGGTATTTATCGCTGGTATGTGCCTTATCATCTGGGGACTTGTGACCCAGGGCTGGTATATGAACGAGATTTCTGCGGTCTTTTTGGCCATGGGCCTGTTGGCTGGTGTTATTGCGGGCTTTAGTCAGGACGTCATCGCTCAGGAATTTGTTGCGGGTATCGCTGACTTTGCTTTCTCGGCAATTGTCGTTGGACTTGCGCGTGGCATCCTTGTCATTGCCTCTGACGGCATGATCATTGATACCATCCTCAATGCGCTCGCTACTGGTCTGGGCGGCATCCCGGCGGTTCTCTTTACTACGCTTCTTTATGCGGTTGAGAACCTCCTGGCGATTCTGGTTCCCAGCTCATCTGGCCTTGCAGCACTGACCGCTCCCATTTTTGGACCTTTGACCGAACTCATGGGCCTTAATCCCGAGGCTGCCGTGTGGGCTCTCTCCATGGGTAGCGCGACGATGTCTTTGATCTGTCCTACTAGCGCCATTCTTGTAGCGGGTTTGGGCGTGTGTAAGATCAAGCTTGGCCAGTGGTGGAAGACCGTTTGGAAATTCTTCTTGGTCGTGTCGCTCATCAATATCGTATTCGTAGCAATCTCGGGACTTATTGCCCTGTAGGTTTCATGGCTGAAATGGAGTAACAGGAATGTCTAAAGGACTGAATGTACACAGCGAGATTGGTAAGCTCAAGAAAGTTGTGCTTCACCGCCCCGGTCGTGACCTTGTGAACGTAAAGGCGGAAGAGTTCGAGGATGTCTGGATTCACGACTGTTTCTATCTTGATGTGGCTCAAAAGGAGCATGATGCCTTTGCGGATCTTCTGAGGAGCGAAGGTGTTGAGGTTCTCTATATGGAGAAACTCGTTGCTGAGGCGCTGGATGCATGCCCCTCGGCTCGCGCTGAGTTTACCGATACATTTATGGCTGAGAGCGGGATTGTCAATCCTCTGCTTGAGCAGGCTGTTCGTGAAAAGCTCGACGCTATTTCAGATTCGTATCAGTTTGTACTTGAGGCTATGGGGGGGTATCGTTATCGTGACCTTGAGCTGCCTCGCGTCTCGACTACGCTTAGTATGATGGATAATGAGGATGCGAAGCCCGATGATTTGGTGTTGAAGCCTCTTCCGAGCTCGTATTTCTCTCGCGATCCTCTTGCTTCCGTGGGCAAAGGCGTTCTGCTTCACCATATGTATTGGAAACAGCGAGATCGTGAAGTGCCCTTCTATGAAGCGATTTTCAAATACCATCCCGATTATGTAGGGACTCCGATTTGGTACGACCATAAGAATCCCTGGCATATCGAGGGCGGTGATGTGCTTAACATTAACGCTCATACCTTGGCTATTGGAATTAGCCAGCGAACTGAGGCGGCTGCGATTGAGGAGCTTGCAAAGAATTTGTTCTGGGGATCTGGGAATTCTGAGATCGATACCGTTTACGCTATTAAAATCCCCAACGGCTATGCTTACATGCATCTTGACACCGTTTGCACCATGGTGGATTTCGATAAGTTCACAGTTTATCCCGGTATTTTTGAGACCCTTCGTGTTTATCGTCTGACTCGTGGTGACTCTGAGGGAATGGTCGCTGTTCAAGAGATTGATGACACGCTTGAACATATTCTTGAAATGGCTACTGGCGTGGAGAAGGTGCAGCTTATTGAGTGCGGTGCCGGCGATATGGTTGAGGCATCTCGCGAGCAGTGGAACGACGGGTCGAACACTCTTGCCGTTGCTCCTGGTAAAGTCTGTGTTTACGAGCGCAATGTTGTCACAAATGATGAGCTCTACAAGAACGGTTTGGAACTTTTGGTCGTTCCCTCCGAGGAGCTGTCCCGCGGTCGTGGCGGCCCGCGCTGCATGAGCATGCCCTTCTGGCGCGAAGATATTTAGTTGCAAATCCACTGTGATAGGAGATGGCGAATATGGGTGTTAACATCGCTGGGCGCAGTTTTCTGAAGCTGCTTGATTACACGACGGAAGAGATTGAGTATCTGCTTGAGCTTTCTGCTAACTTCAAAAGCATGAAGCGTGCCGGTGTTCCGCATAAATACCTTGAAGGTAAGAATATTGTTTTGCTATTTGAGAAGACTTCCACGCGTACTCGTTGCGCCTTCGAAGTTGGTGCACTTGACCTTGGCATGGGTGTAACTTATTTGGATCCGGGCTCGTCCCAGATGGGCAAAAAGGAGTCGATTGAGGACACGGCTCGCGTCCTTGGCCGCATGTATGACGGAATTGAATACCGCGGCTTTGAGCAGACGAAGGTTGAGGAGCTTGCTGCAAAAGCTGGGGTTCCCGTTTGGAATGGGCTGACTACTGAATTTCACCCGACTCAAGTGCTTGCCGATATTCTGACCATGCGTGAAGAGTTTGGAGAGATTAAGGACAGGAAACTTACATTTTTTGGTAAGGCGGCCGGAAACGTCGCCGATTCGCTCATGGTCATTTGCGCTAAGCTCGGCATTAACTACTGTTCTTGCGGCCCAATCGGGGGAAATTCGGAGGGGGCTACATCCTATGACCCTGAACTCCTTGCAGAATGTAGTCGTATTGCGGCCGAGCATGGATCGACGATTACCATTACAGAGGATATTGAGGAAGGCGCTCGTGATGCCGATGTAATTTACACGGATGTTTGGGTTGGCATGGGTCAGCCCGCAGAGCTGTGGGAAAGCCGCATTAAGCTAATGTCGCCGTATCGTGTGACCGCTGAGGTGATGTCTATGGCAAAGCCCGAGGCGATTTTCCTCCACTGCCTTCCGAGCTTCCACGATACTAATACTACTGTTGGTGCCGAAATTGCTGAGAAGTTTGGAGTCACCGAAATGGAAGTCACGGACGAGGTTTTTGAGTCCGATAAATCTCGTGTTTTCCAAGAAGCGGAGAATCGCATGCATACGATTAAGGCGGTGATGTACGCAACGCTTAAGTAGCGGGGCGTTGAGAAAACAGTCGCAAATCTGTTTGCCATACTATATTTCTCTCAACAAGCTGATAGGATACAGGGGAGAATGATGCGCGCGTCAGTCGATTTTTTCGACTGACGCGCTTTGTGAAAGAGGCAAAGATGCGTACCGATGATTTTGACTACAACCTTCCTGAGGAACTGATCGCCCAGGCTCCAGCCGAGCCGCGCGACTCCTGCCGCCTGCTGGTGGTGGATCGCAAGGGCTCCCAGGCGGGAACGCCGCTGGAGCACGGCGGTACCGTTGAGCACTGCATCTTCCGCGACATCATCGACTATATCGAGCCGGGCGACGTGCTCGTCATCAATCAGACGCGCGTGATGCCGGCCCGTCTGATCGGTCGTAAAACGGGATCGGGCGGCGTGGTCGAGACCCTGCTGCTCAAGCGCCGCGAGGACGTGGATCCGCTGGGCCATGTTTGGGAGTGCTTGGTCAAGCCGGGCAAGCGCCTGAAGCCCGGTGCTCATATTGAGTATCGCGCCGGTGGCGCCCATGCGCCCGAGGGGGCTCCCGTGGTGCTGACGGCCGAGGTTGTCGACTTTGTCACCGATAGCCGCGGCGGCCGCCTGGTACGCTTTGAGCCGGCCGGTTGCAATGCCGCCGGCGAGCCGCGCACGCTCGACGAGGCCATCCATGCTGCCGGCCACGTGCCGCTGCCGCCCTACATTACCGATTACGAGGGCGATCCCGAGAAGTACCAGACCGTCTACGCCATGAAGGAGGAGCACTCGGCCGCTGCTCCCACGGCGGGTCTGCATTTTACTCCCGAGCTCATGGCTGCCATCGAGGCCAAGGGTGCCAAGTTTGCCGCCGTCGAGCTCGAGGTGGGTATCGATACCTTCCGTCTGGTGGAGGAGGACGACCCCGCGCAGCACGTGATGCACACCGAGCGCTACCACGTGTCGCAGGAGGTTGTCGACGCCGTGCATAAGGCGAAGGCCGAGGGCCATCGTGTGATCGCCGTCGGCACTACCGCAGTGCGCTCGCTCGAGAGCGCGTTTGACGCGGACGCGCCGGTGTCCGATCCGGCTGTGACGGCGCGCTATTTTGAGGGCCGCGAGGACGGGGCCGACACGCTCGGCCGCGGCGACATCGTGGTGCGCGAGAACGCGACAACGCAGCTCTACCTTATGCCCGGCTCGACCTATCACGTGGTCGACGCGCTGATCACGAACTTCCACGTGCCGCGCTCCACGCTCATGATGCTCGTGAGCGCACTTGCCACCCGCGACCAGATTATGGATGCCTACGCCGCCGCCATCGAAGAGCGTTATCGCTTCTTCAGCTTTGGCGACGCGATGCTCATTCAGTAGGTTACGGCGTTTTACAAACGCCGTAACCGGTCGACGCTGCAAACCCGCCAGAGCGGCAATCTGCCTTTCAACTTCGGCGGCATGACCAGGAAGGTTCCGCCGTTCTGCCGAACGGTGGACCGGGCGACGCTGCGCGGGCCGCATTTGGACAATCTGACGTTCAACTTCAAGGGCGCGACCAGAAGGTCAGCGCCCTTTCGTTTCATGTCACCTTGTCTCAAATGCGACCCGCTCGCTGACTCTGCCATAACATCGGTGTTGCCGTGGTTGTTGAGTAGTCATTGGGCACTTGGCACTTGGGGACGTTCCTTTTAATATGAGCAGGACATTGTCAAGAGGCAAAATCGGGCCTGGCCCCAACGATATGGGGTCAGGCCCTCTCCCTATATCAGCCCGTCCGCGGCGACCTCGGCGTGTCTTACCGACGCTCGTCTTTGCAGTTTAATATCCGCCCGCGGCGATCTCTCGCTGGGCAATCCGTTGCTACGGCTGAGGCTTCTTCGTCGAACCGACAGTCTGTGCACGCGTGTGGCGCCCTGGGCGCTCGCAAAAAGGGACCTGAGGTTCGCCTCAACGGCTTCGGATCGAACCGCTTCCGGGGTGACTGTGGATTGGCAACACCTATTTGGACGATTCCGGGAGGGACAGCCCCGCCTCCCTGAACTCGACCGGAGACATGTAGCC
>NZ_JADMOP010000005.1 GCF_015558785.1 Collinsella aerofaciens | reverse complement strand
CCGGTTCTCAAGGTGCACGCCTGCGCTGGTTCCCGGTTCCACCGGGCCGCGCGGCAAGGAGATATATTGCCAGACCGCGAAGCGATGTGGGACGTCAATTCCACTCTTCACAAGTCCTACACAATCCATGACTTTCTATGTAGGTAGTAGAAAGTCGAGTGCAGCAAGACCGCACGTATCAGATGATGACCCTTCGGTTAAGAGATATGTAAAGATCGGTCACCTGTAAGTGTTTATCTACCCGCGCTTTTAGCTATGCAAACCAGCGCTTTCGATAAAAAAGTGGGAGCGCCGCGCACAGCGCGACACTCCCCTAGCGATTCAACAGAATCTATTAGGCCTCGAGAGCCTTCTTGGCAATGGCAGCCAGCTCGTTGAAGGACTCGATGTCCTCGTAAGCCATCTGAGCCAGGACCTTACGGTCGAGCTCGATGCCGGCAACCTTCAGGCCGTGCATGAACTGAGAGTAAGAGATGTCGTTCAGGCGAGCGGCAGCGTTGATACGGGTGATCCAGAGAGAGCGGATCTCGCGCTTCTTGTTGCGGCGATCACGATACTGATACTGCAGGGAGTGCTGGACCTGCTCTTTAGCATGCTTGTAAGTACGCGAAGCGGCACCGTAGTAACCCTTCGCACGGTGCATAACGGTACGGCGCTTCTTCTTGGCGGCAACAGCGCGCTTAATACGTGCCATGTTCTATCAACTCCTAGACGGTAAAACGAAAAACGGGAACGCGAACTTAGGCGAGACGCGACTTGATGACCTTGCGGTCGGCAGCGGCGATCTCGGTCTCCTGACGGAAGCCACGCTTACGCTTGGTGGACTTCTTGCTCAGGATGTGGCTCTTGAAAGCCTTGGCGCGCATAAGCTTGCCGGTACCAGTCTTGCGGAAACGCTTCTTGGTGCCGCTGTGGGACTTCATCTTAGGCATGAAATACTCCTTAATCGGTTACAGAACACTAGTTACTTAGTATCGCTTGCCGCTTTATCCTCATCGAAGGCGCCCTTAATCGGGGCGAGCAGCATAAGCATGTTACGGCCTTCCATCTTAGGCTTGGACTCGACCGTAGCGTAAGGCTTGAGATCCTCGGCGAGACGCTCGAGAACGTTAAGACCCTGCTCCGGGTGAGCCATCTCACGGCCGCGGAACATGATGGTGATCTTAACGCGTGCGCCCTTCTTGAGGAAACGCAGAACGTGGCCCTTCTTGGTCTCGTAGTCGCCAACGTCGATCTTGGGTCGGAACTTCATTTCCTTGACCTCGACCTTGGACTGGTTCTTACGAGCGGCCTTAGCCTTCATGGCCTGCTGGTACTTGAACTTACCGTAGTCCATGACCTTGCAGACCGGCGGCTCCGCGTTGGGAGCGATCTCGACCAGGTCGAGACCCTGATCGTCGGCGACGCGCTGGGCATCGCGGATGGCGAACAGGCCGAGCTGAGAGCCATCGACGCCAATCAAACGGCACGAAGATGCGGTGATCTCGTCGTTGATGCGGGTGTCATCAGACTTAGCTATTTTCCCTACCTCCATTCATAAAAAAATAACCCGGCGCTTTTCAGCAACCAGGTCGTAAACATAGACATCCTCGGTATGAGGAAGGGAATCTAGGTTGTATGACCAGTCAGCTGCTCATTGGCGCCAAAAGGTGGGAACCCTCGGGTTCCTCTTTAGGGCATTGCGGGAACAACGCCTTGCGAATAATAACACGTACCGCGCGTTATCACATTACGTACACGAAAAAGGGGGCTTTGAACCCCTTGAAGCGCAGGTGCATGTATGGTGCCCGAGGCGAGACTCGAAGGGCCTTCGCTCCGCGAAGCCCCGGGCTTCGGGCGCACGGCGCCCTCGCCACGCTCCGCTACAAACAGGCCACAGGCCTGTTTGCTTAACGCTCCGCGCGCTCACGCGAGTTCGGCACGAAAAAGGGGGCCTTGACCCCCTTGAACGCTCACTTGCATGTATGGTGCCCGAGGCGAGACTCGAACTCGCACGTTGTTGCCAACGGTGGATTTTGAGTCCACTGCGTCTGCCAATTCCGCCACTCGGGCACGTAATGCGTGAGTTAGTTTATCACAGCTTTCTGTTGATTAGTCCGAAAATGGAACTTCGAGCATTTCGATAAGCTCAACCTTGCGCAACATCTCCCGCTTACGACATCCACGTCCGTTAACCGAGGCCTCGCCCATCTGGTTGTCATAGGGGTCCTCACGCATGCCATCGAAAGCAGGCACAAATTCAGCCTGGAATCGATTGTTGGCCACCATACGCCACGGGTCGAGATTGCCAAAGTAGTGACGACGACGCCACTCCTCCCCCATCCTACGTGCCGAGGAACCAAACGATACGTCGGCGTTAAGCCAACCGGTCTGGGGTGTGTAGAACTCGGCCCAGTCGTGCGGTCCCACCGAATCGGGCGCAACATAAAGGCCGCTCTGCCAACGAGCGGGCACGCCCGCGATGCGGCACATGGTGATAAACGTGAGCGCCATAACGCCGCAATCGCCGCGGAGCGAATGCGCACAGTCGTCGGCAATAGATCCCAAAAGCAGGTACGGTGGCTGATAGCGATAGTCGATATGCTGTGTCAGGTAATCATAGATAGCACGAGCGCGATCGAGCGGATCCTCGAGCCCGTCAACAACACGCTCCGTCAACTGTCGCAAATACGGCGTGAACGCAATGTGCGGACGGTCCTCGGAGGTGTCCTCGGGCAGCGGCGTGTCCATGCACGCATGCGATGGGAGCGCGCCACCATAGATATCGCAATAGGCAGCATCGATGTGATAGCGATAGGTCACCGAGAATAAATGTTCAGTCGAAGATATCCAAGAGGCAGTACGAGCCGAAACGTTTTCAGAGGCAACGGTACCCTCCGACGTCATATCGAGAACCTCGATTTGAGACTGTTGACGACAGGCGGCGGCAACGGGAAGCCACGCGCGAACGGTCTCTCCCTCCAGAGCCCCGGGAACAGACACGGATGCCTTAAGCGTGATGACGCGAGTCAACCCGTTTTGCGACTCCATCTCCCTGAGCATCTGGTTACGCAGCGCAATGCCGTCCGTAGAATCGGGACGCAGGCCCGGAACCTCCTTGGGGTACACGCGAAGCGAATCGAGGAAGTTATCGAGAACAAACAGCTCGCCATCGATAAAGCGCCAGTCAATTCGCTTACGATTAATCAGGTCATCAAACTGCTCTTCGGTAAACTCAGGCCACTCCTCGAGAATCATCGCAATGGCTCGATCACGCGACACCGAAAAATGAAGCGGCGTCTCGAGCATGCGATACCGCTCGGCACGAACACAAGCAGCCAGCGAAGGCTCAGGTTTCTGCTCCAGAAGACGATCGCAGGCAGCAACAGCCTGCGTCAAATACCCGGCATCCTTAAGACGAAGAATCTCGGGCGGCAGTCCAATATCGAGATGACGAAAATCATCACAGCAAACATCAACAGAGCAACCAACAGGACCCTCGTCAATAACCTTCCCATCAGAAGGCAGCACATTAATAACAGCCATACCAAAACTCCAAGTCACTAGAACGCTTGCAGTCCATTGTAGCGAGATAAAAAAGAAAGCCCCAACAAGGGAGCCATCAACACCGCCGAACGGCAATCAAATAAATTATTCAGCCTCGTAACCCTGCGGCGTTAAACAAAGGAAGCCCCGTCCCCCGGAACTGTTTCCTTGGCGCGACTTCTGGCGAAGCCAGTAGCCATTTTAATTCAGCCCAGTAACCCTGTAGCGAGTTAACAAAGGAGGCCCCGTTCACCCGGAGCTTTTCCCATTGCGCGACTTCTGGCAAAGCCAGGTGAGCGCAAGGGAAAAGCGTAGGGTGAACGGGGCCTCCGGCGGGAAGTTAAACCGCTACTTACGCCTTGTTGACGGAGCCAAACTCCTCCATGAGCTCCTTGGTGCGGGCAACGATGTTGTCGCGACCAGGCTTGAGGAGCTTGCGGGGGTCGAAGCCCTTGCCCTGCTGATCCTTGCCAGCCTCGATGTACTCACGGACGCCCTTGGCGAAGACGAGCTGCAGGTCGGTGTTGACATTGATCTTGGAGATGCCCAGGGAGATGGCCTTCTTGATCTGATCCTCGGGGATGCCGGTGCCACCGTGCAGAACGAGGGGCAGGTCGCCGGTCTGAGCCTTGATCTCGCCCAGACGCTCGAAGGAAAGGCCAGCCCAGTCGGCGGGATACACGCCGTGGATGTTGCCGATGCCGCAGGCGAGGAAGTCGACGCCCAGGTCAGCAATCTGCTTGCACTCAGCGGGGTCAGCGAGCTCGCCGTTGGAGGTCACGCCGTCCTCGGTGCCGCCGATGCCGCCGACCTCGGCCTCGATGGACATGCCCTTGGAGTGGGCAAGCTCAACGAGCTCCTTGGTGCGGTCGAGGTTAAGCTGGAAGGTCTCCTCGTGAGAGCCGTCATACATGATGGACGTGAAGCCGGCCTCGATGCACTTGAAGCAGTCCTCGTAAGAACCGTGATCGAGGTGAAGGGCGACGGGAACGGTAACACCCGTGGCCTCGACGGCAGCCTTGACCATGTCGGCGCAGACCTTGAAACCGCCCATCCACTTAGCGGCACCAGCGGTGCACTGAAGGATCAGCGGAGACTTGGCCTCCTCGGCGGCCTGGAGAATAGCCAGGGTCCACTCGAGGTTGTTGGTGTTGAAGGCACCGAGAGCGTACTTGCCGGCCTCGGCCTTCTTGAGCATGTCTGCTGCGTTGACGAGCATAAAAGAAACCTCCTGTAAGGTTGCTCCGATAACGCCTGTGATTTTACCACGGCGCACCCGAGCATAAACGTTCGTTTGTTCACGAATATCGTCCAAACAGACTTTTTTGACCGTTTGCCCTACGAAATTGACCCGTTGGGGAAAAATAGCTTGACGTTTGGACGCTTCTCGTGCTTTAGAAGCTGACTATAAAACTACACCCGCATGAAAGGGTTCTGCATGAGCTCGCGTGCCATGGTGGTCGAATCGCTATGCCCGGTTAGGCAAACGGTATCGGGCGGGAGAAGCCGGGCGAGCTTGGAGAGCGAGCGCAGAATCGCCGCCTCGTCGCCACCGGCAAGATCGGTGCGGCCGTGGCTGCCCGGGAACAGGGTGTCGCCAACAAAGGCGATGCTTCCCTGCTCGGTGGCGGCGAACAAGACGATCCCGCCCGGCGTATGCCCTGGTGTCTCGATCACCTGCAGGCAGATATCGCCAACCTCGATAGCATCGCCCTCGGCGAGCAGGCGCGTCGGCTCCCCGGGGTCGGGCGTCTCAATGCCCCACATAGCTCGCTGTTCCTCGATGTTCACATGCGGCACCGCCACATCCTTAGCACACAGCTCATACTGGCAGCCCGCGCCAACGGTGGTTCGCACGCCGGCAACACCACCAACATGATCGGCATGGCCATGAGTGCATACGGCGCCAAGCACGCGTACGCCGGGATGCTCGGCTCGAACATGCTCCACCAGGCGCTCGCCTTCCCACGCAGGGTCGATAATCACGCATTCATTGTCCGAGATAACAGCATAGCTATTGGTCTGAATGGGACCGTTTACGAGTGTCTCGATCTCGACCGATCCCTTGGGAGTTACATCCAAGGACACAGCATTCATGTCCCTTTCCTCTCTATAGAACTCGAGGCATCAAACGATGCCTCGAGTGTAGCGAATATCGATAATATGGCGCGTTCGTCGCGACTAAATGCGGCGCTTAAGCTGGGCTCCACCCTCGCCGGGCATCAGGCGGCGCGCGTCGTAGACCGAGTCAACGCTGCTGATAGAGGCCAGCAGCGGATCCAGACCACTCGCGTCCGAGATCTCGACCATAAAGCGCAAGGTTGCAATACCCTCGCGGTTAGTCGACGTGGCGGCAGAAAGGATATTGCCGCCCGCATCGCCAATGGCAATGGTGACATCCTTGAGCAGCCCCATGCGGTCCAGGCACTCGACCACGATCTCGACCTGGAAGAGGGTGTCGGCTGCGCCGTCCCACTCCACTTCGATCATGCGCTCGGGATGCTCCATAAGACCCTTGACGTTGGGGCAGTTGGCGCGATGCACCGAAACGCCACGACCGCGCGTGATGAAGCCGACGATATCGTCGCCCGTCACCGGATTGCAGCAATGCGCCAGACGGACCAGCAGGCCGCTGTTGCTCTCGCCCTTGACGATAATGCCGTTGCTGGCGCTCTTGCCGCGCTTTTGCGGCTTGCGGTTGGAGCCTCGGGCCGGCTGCTTGACGACCTCGGCGATAGCCTCGGCCTTGGTGAGCTGTTCCTCGGGCTTGGGGTCCAAGATTTGCTCGACCTTGTTACCCACAGCGCGTGGGGCAACCTTGCCGGCGCCGACGGCGGCAAACAGGTCCTCGAGCTGCTTGTAGTTAAACTGCTCCGCCACGGCGTTGAGCGCACGCGTCGAGCGCGGCGTAGAGATGCCATACCCGCGTTTGCGCAGGTCCTTGGCCAGTATATCGCGGCCGGCAGCAGCGTCATCGTCTTTGGTCGCGGCGGCGAAGTAACGGCGAATCTTTGACTTGGCCGAAGGTGTCTTGACGATCTTGAGCCAATCACGCGACGGCTTAGAACTCTTGTTGGTCAGGATTTCAACGCGGTCGCCCGTCTTGATCTCGTGCGTGAGCGGGGCCACCGCACCGTTGATCTTGGCACCGACGCAGTGGTTGCCCACCTCGGTGTGAACGGCGTAGGCAAAGTCGAGCGGCGTGGAGCCGGCACGAAGCGCCATGACCTCGCCCTTGGGCGTAAAGACGAAGATCTCTTGATCGAAGAGGTCGACCTTCAGCGAGTGCAGGTATTCCTTGGCGTCGGTAATCTCATCAGACGCTGCCCAATCGAGCGAATGTTTGAGCCAGTTAATCTGGTCGTCCAAACGTTGAGCGTCATTGGTCTTGGAAGCAGACGATCCGCCCGATTTCTTATACAGCCAGTGGGCGGCAATGCCGTACTCGGCCTGCTCATGCATCTCGTAGGTTCGAATCTGAATCTCGAGTGGGCGGGCCGTGGGGCCGATAACCGTCGTGTGGAGCGACTGGTAGTTATTGACCTTGGGCATGGCGATATAGTCTTTAAAGCGACCGGGCATGGGGTGCCACAGCGTATGCACCGCGCCGAGCGTGGAGTAGCAATCGCGCACCGAATGCGTGATGACGCGCAGTGCCACCAGGTCGTAGATCTCGGAGAACTCCTTGCCCTTGCGCTTCATCTTTTGGTAGATGGACCAATAGTGCTTGGAGCGGCCATTGATCTGGAAGCCCTCCAGGCCAATGCGGTTGAGCTCGTCGGTGAGCGTCTTGATGGTCTCGGCCAGATAGCGCTCACGGACCTCACGAGACTCCGCCACCATGCGCGCGATGCGCTGGTAGGCGTCGGGCTCAAGGTAGAAGAAGGACAGGTCCTCGAGCTCCCACTTAATAGAGCTCATGCCCAGACGGTCGGCCAGGGGCGCATACACGTCCATGGTCTCGCGAGCTTTAAACAGGCGACGGTCCTCACGCAGGGCTGCAAGGGTGCGCATGTTGTGCAAACGGTCGGCAAGTTTGACGATAATGACGCGGATGTCCTTGGACATGGCGAGGAACATCTTGCGCAGCGTAAGCGCCTGCTTCTCGTCCATGCTATCGACTTCGATGTTGGTGAGCTTGGTCACGCCATCGACGAGTTCGGCCACCGTATCGCCAAACAGGCCGGAAACATCGGCAAGCGAGGTCTCGGTATCCTCGACGGTATCGTGCAGCAGCGCGGCGCACACCACATCGCAGTCCATCTTGAGGTCGGCCAAAATGATGGCCACCTCGACGGGATGGTTGATGTACATCTCACCCGAGCGGCGCTTTTGGTTGCAGTGCTTCTCGGCAGCAAAGCAATAGGCCTGCTCCACCTTAGAAAAGTCGTCCTCATTCATATATTTGAGGCACAGGCGCTCCAGCTTGTCGTAGCTGTCCGCCATAATCTCGGGCGGCAGCTCATCGGCATGCTTATAGTGCTCCATCTCCGAAAAAGGCTGGAGGGTGGAATCATGGGCGGTACGGGCTGCGGCATCCATCGAGGTCCCCTTCCCCTAGGCCCGCGGTACGATCGGGCGGTTAACTTTGGCTAGCATATCAGAAGCGCACGAATCGAGCGCCCAGCTCCGGAAAGCCGAGAACTCCATGCGCGAGCGCAAGCCCTCCAAATAGCGAATTGACCTGCTCAGTTGCACACGGCCAGGGTTTTCGGCCATCGCGATGCGACGGGTGTCATCAAACCCCGAAACGCGACAGAAACCAAGCTCTTCGAAGATTCCCAGGCCGCTTTCCACCGAGCGCTCGTCGACCGGCGTGCGGGCATCGATGGCAAGGCACATCTGCGCAATGTCGATATCGCTCGCGCTAAAGGAATCGTCCCCCGTCTTGCCGCGGTTGGAACGCCACATGGTCTGCAGCGCTCGATAGAGCGTGACGAGCTCGTCGCGCTCGGGCGCGTAGCAGTCGAGCAGGCGCTCGTTAATGCGAGCGTCACGCGACGAATAGAGCAGGTGAATCACGGCAGGTTGGCCGTCGCGACCGGCGCGGCCGCTCATCTGGTTGAACTCGATGGCGCCAAACGGCATGTGGTAGAGCACGACATGTCGGATATCGGGCAGGTTGACGCCCTCGCCAAAGGCAGAGGTCGAAACGATGCAGCTGAGGCTTCCGTCTCGGAATGCCTCCTCCACGCGGCGGCGATCGGAGCGCGCAAGCCCCGCGTTATAGAACGCGATGCGGGTCGCGCAATCGGGCACCCGCTTGCGCAGCGTCTTGGCAAGCGCCACGGACTGGTCGCGCGAGTTGACGTAGATGACGGTCTTCTCCCCCGTCGCCACGATTGACACCAGGCGGTTCTCCCGGCTCGCAAGGTCTCGGTCATCCTCGAGCTGCAAGTTCTCGCGCACCGTCTCGTCGACCACCGTGCGGGTAATCGGTAGCACGCGGGCAAGCTCGGCCACAACCGGAGCCGTTGCGGTGGCCGTCGCCGCCATAACGACCGGGTCGCCCAGGGCCTTGAGGATATCGGGCATGTCGAGATAGGCGCTGCGGTCGCCGCCCTTGGCAAGACCGGCGTGGTGTGCCTCATCGATAACGACAAAACCGATGCGTCCCGAACGCGCAAAGCGGTCGCGGTGAATGGACAGGAACTCAGGCGTCGTGAGCACGATGCCGGTGCGGCCCGAAGCCAAACCGGCAAACACGTCATCGCGCGCCGCCTCCACGGTCTCGCCGGTCAGCACGCCAACGCCAATGCCGAGCGCGGCCATAGTCGACGAGAGGTGATAGGCCTGGTCGGCAACGAGCGCGCGCAGCGGATAGACAAAGATGCTCGCACGCCCGCGAAGGACCGCCTCGCGCGCGGCATGCACATGGAAGATGAGCGACTTGCCACGCCCCGTTCCCATAACGGCCAGAACACTTTGGTGATCGGCCAGGGCATCGAGCGCCTCGACCTGCGCGCGGTGTGGCTGGTTCGAGCCGATAAAGCTATGGATAAGCGAGCGCGTCAGCTCGGTATAGGAAAGCTGGGCGAGCGTTTGGCGCTTGCGGGACTCCAGACGGAGACCGGCGTCCGCAGGCTCCACGCCGCGGCGAAGCTCACATGCCGGGTCGTCAACGCTGGGCGCCGTGGTATTGCGAACCAAGACGTCCTTGATCATGAGCTTTGGCTTTACGCGACCCTGCCAATGCTCGGCCACGGCCTCGAACACCAAATCGACGGCGCTATCGCAATTGATGAGCTTATCGATCTGCGGCACACGGAACATAATGGCCGGCACACTCGCGGCGCCATCGGTCGCCACGAAGCGCATGTGCTCGCCGGTTTTGCCCACCACGGCGCGATCGCACATTGTCACGCCCTCGGCCGCCAACAGCGGCACCTTGTTGCCCTGGCCAAACGGCTCAAGACGGGAGATCTGCTCGATGGTCTCAATATTCAGCTCGGAAAGGTCGACGGTGGCGGCAACCTCGTCGGTGTCCTCAAAGTCCTCGGCGGGAAGCTCGGACAGCACGGCGGAAAGGCGACGGCGGAACTCGTCGAGCTTGGACGCCTCGATGGTCACGCCCACCGCACCCGCATGCCCGCCGCGACGAATCAGCAGATCGGAGCAGCGTTCTACGGCGTCGAACAGGTTGACCTTGCCCACCGAGCGACCCGAACCGCGAGCGATACCGTCTTCGATCGAGAACAGCAGCGCCGGCACGTGATAACGGTTGGTCAGGCGGCTCGCTACGATACCCTTGACGCCCTCGTGCCAGCCCTCGCCGCCCACGACGATTGCGCGCCCGCCATCATAGGTCTCCTCGACCTTTGCCATGGCATCGCGCGTGAGCTCCGCCTCGATCTCGCGACGCTGACGGTTAATCTCCTCGAGCTCGGCCGCCAGCGCGCTTGCCTCGATAGGATCGCGGGCAAGCAGCAGGTCGAGCGCCAGCTTGGGATCGGCCATGCGGCCCGCGGCGTTCAAGCGGGGAATGAGCGAAAATGACAGGCCATCGGCCGTAATGCTAGAGAGGTCGGCCTTGGCAAGTGCGGCAAGCGCGATATAGCCGGGACGGGCCGTCACGCGCATCTGCTGAATGCCCTCGGCGACCAGTGCGCGATTCTCGGGCGTGAGCGGCATCATATCGGACACGGTGCCCAGCGCCGCAACCTCGATCAGCGAACGCCAATACGACGGCTTGCCCAGACGCTCGCCCAGGACCTGCACCAGCTTGAGTGCCACGCCGGCACCGGCAAGCTCACGCGAAGGACCCTCGTCCTCGAGCTTAGGGTCGGTCAGGGGCACGCCCTGCGGCACCTGATCGGAGGGCTCGTGATGGTCCGTGACCACCAAATCGATCCCCAGGCTCTCCAGATAGGAAACCTCTTCCTTGGCGGCAATACCGTTATCGACGGTCACAATCAGGTTGGGTTGGGCGAGCTCGTTGACGCGGTCGAGCGCCGCGCGCGAAAGACCGTAGCCCTCGTCAAAGCGATGCGGAATAAACGGCGTGACATCGGCGCCAAACGTGCGCAGCGCCTCGGTCAACAGGCAGGTCGACGTAATACCGTCAACGTCAAAATCGCCAAAGACCGCGATGTGCTCGTGGTTACGAATAGCACGCTCGACGCGGTCGGCAACGACCGACATGCCCGGGATAATGAGCGGGTCGGCCCAGTCGCGATCGAGCGAAGGCGTCAAAAACAGCTGGCCTTCCTCGATGGATGTAATGCCGTGCGCAACCATAATGCGCGCCACCAGCCCGGGTATGCCCAGGCCAGCCGAAAGCTCCTTTTCGAGCTCGGGGTTTTGCTGAGCGACCGCCCAGCGATGCGTCGTCTTAAGCGATGACATAGGCGCCCACCCCCGATAGGGGCAGGTCGCCGCGATACCTCTCACGGTTCATAGCGATGAGTCCTCTGTGTATGCCCGCTTCGGCAGGCAGATCTGTTGAACGGATTTATTATACCGTGCAGCGCGGACGCAAATCGCCGCAGCACGCCGCGGTTTCGGTAAACGATGCCGGTAATACCCTCGAAATATTCGAGCGTTTCTGACGCACGAACGCATGCGAGCGTCTAGCATATCCATTCAAAACGGATTCACGAGCAAAGGGAGGCACAGGCGCATATGAAGCAATGGGTTGGACTGGGCAAGTTTCTCGCGGGGCACATGCAGGTCATCGTTCCGATTTGCGTGGCACTCGGCGTGCTCTTTCCTCAGCAGATTGGCGTACTCAAGCCCATCGTTCCCGCTCTCTTCGCCTTTATGACATTCCAAGGCGCGATCAGTAACACCTTCCACCAGGTAGCTGAGGTGTTCCGCCGTCCGCTGCACCTGATTTTGGCGCTGCTCGTCTCGGCGGTGTTTATTCCCATAGCAGCTTATGCCATGGGATCGCTGTTCTTTGGCTCCAACCCCAACCTTGTCTGCGGCATCGTGCTCGAGTACAGCGTACCCGTGGCGGTCACTGCCTTTATGTGGATTAGCATGTTCGGCGGCAACGGCCCGCTCGCGCTTACCATCATCCTGACGTCCTCGGTTATCTCCCCTGTGACGATTCCGCTCACGCTTAAGCTCTTGCTGGGTGCCACCGTCTCAATCGATGTGCCGAGCATGATGCAGGACATGGCCTTCATGATCGCCATCCCCGCCGTGCTCGGCATCGTGATCAACGAGCTCACGCGTGGATGGGGACACGAGAAGCTCTCCCCCGCACTCTCGCCCGCCTGCAAGTTCATGATGATGGGCGTTATCGCCTCCAACTCCACCGCCATGAGCGAGTACGTTCTGCACATGAACGCGATGCGCCTGGAAGTCGCCCTCTTTATTTTGACCTTCGCCATCAGCGGCTTTATCGTCGGTTTTCTGATCGCCCGCGCGTTGCACCTGCCGTATAGCGAGACGACCACCATGTGCTTTACCTGCGGCATGCGCAATATCTCTTCGGGCGCCGTCATCGCCACACAGTATTTTCCCGGCGAGGTCGTGTTTCCCGTCATGTGCGGCACGCTGTTTCAGCAGGTACTCGCCTCGCTTATCGGACATCTCTTTGAGCGTCTAACCGGCGAGGAGCGCGCCGCCCAGCGCAAGCGGGTCGAGGCCGGCCGCGACGCCATGGGACGCTAGGCTGTCCGCATTACGCGGGTGTTAGTCTTACTATACGAACGTTTCCAGATGCGCACGCAGGCGCTCAGCATCGACATCGAGCGTCGTCTCGGCATTGACCTGGGCTAAACGATAGCCGACGAAGTAGGGCGAAACCACCCAACGCGGCAGCGCCTTGGCAATGGTCCGACCGCCCAGGTGATAGAAGAACAGATTATACGACCCTGCGCGACCACCGTGGTGCTCGTTCAGGATATAGCGCAGAGCTACCTGGACTGCATCGGCGAAGAGATCCGCCTCGGCTTGATCTCTCGTGTCATCGCTGGCAGAGATTCCCTGCGGGGCTGAAACGTTGATCTCAAAGAACCCCATGATGGGTTCGGTTGAGATGTTGGCCGAGATCCTCCCCTGTTGCCAGACATTGATGCCTTCGAAATTGGCGGAAGTCAGCGAAGCATAGCCGTCTTCCTGCTCCAAACCCACAATCTGCATGTGCGGATGAACGAGGCTACCGCCCGAGAGCGGACCCTTGTTCTTGTACATGAGCACGCTTCGATACTGCTGTGAATCGATCATCTGCTGCCAGCAACCCAGGGCAAACCGCATCACATGGTGGAGTTCATCCGGCTCATAGGTCACCAGGTCGGCATCGTGATCGGCCGACTCGATCAGCACGGTTTGACGGGTGGCGCGCAGGGTCTTGAACTTATTCTCGAGCCAAATGCAATCGCCATCACGGCGAATGATGTCGGTGAGCCCTTCTGTATCGCAAAAGGGACACGCGGTGCCGGGGCGGCGGTTGTCGTCGGGCTTACCGTTCGCCTGCTGAACGTCAAATACCAGCGCCACGGGTTATACCTCCAGCGGCACAATCTTGGTGCCATGGAGCTCGGAGGCGCCCAGTGCCGCCGCCACGGTATCGCGGTTGGCCGTGGAAATGCCGCCGCCGGGAAGGATGGTCAGGCGGTCTCCCGCACACTCGATAAGACGCGACAGATGCTCCAGGTTGTCCTCAATCGGCGTGCCGGCGGCACCGCCGTGCGTCAGGATGCGCGTAACGCCGCAATCGACGAGTGTGTCGACGGCATCGAGCTGAGCCTCGGGCGAGAGCTGGTCAAACGCCATGTGGAAGGTGATGTCGATGGGCTCACGCTTGCATTCCTCGGTCGCGCAGCCCGCGGCCATCACGAGGGCGCCCAACGTAAGCTCGTCGAGCGCCCATCCGTCAGCGCAGGGCTTGCAGCAGCCAAAGACCAAGCCGTCAACGCCGGCGCTCACGGCAAGGCCCAGGTCCATCTCCATCATACGCAACTCGTCCTGGTTGTAATGAAAGTCGCCGCCACGCGGACGGATCATGCACATCACCCGTGCATCGTGCTCGTGGGCATAGCTGGTCGTAGCGCTGATAACACCGGCCGAAGGTGTAGTGCCACCGACGGCAAGGTTGTCGCACAGTTCGATACGCTTTGCACCGGCATCGATAGCCGCCGGCACCCGCTCAAAGTTCTCGGCACAAAACTCGTACAGCATAGATAGACCCCCAAAGACAGCAGATGTTTTCCGACGGGCATTGTCACACATCCCCATGAAGTTGCGGTGGAATAGGGACTCTTTTGGCCTCTGGAGCCCGTATTCAGTCCCCATTTCACCGCAACTTAAAAAGGGGCGCTGACTGAGATAGTCAGCGCCCCTTTTGTTAGGTGGGTTAGCCTCCGAGGTAGGCTTTGCGGACGTTATCGTCGTGCAGGAGCTCTTGGCCGGTACCGGTCATGGTGATCTTGCCGGTCTCGAGCACGTAGCCGCGCGTGGCGATGGAAAGCGCCATCTGCGCGTTTTGCTCGACCAGAAGCACCGTGGTGCCAGCCTTGTGCAGGTCCTCGACAATCTGGAAGATCTGTTCGATCAGAATCGGTGCCAGACCCATGGAAGGTTCGTCGAGCATAAGCAGTTTGGGGTTGCTCATAAGGGCGCGGCCCATAACGAGCATCTGCTGCTCGCCGCCCGAAAGGGTGCCGGCGACCTGGCGACGGCGCTCCTTCAGGCGCGGGAACTGCTCGTAGACGCGCTCCAGGCCCGGAGCCACCGTGGACTTGGGCTGTGTATAGGCGCCCATCTCCAGGTTCTCCTCGACCGTCATCTGCAAAAAGGCGCGACGGCCCTCGGGGACCTGAGCCAGGCCCTTACCCACCAGCTTATCGGCGGGCGTATGAGTAATGTCCTCGCCCATAAACTTGATGGAGCCGGTCTTGGAACGCAGCAGGCCCGAGACGGTTTTAAGCGTCGTAGACTTACCGGCACCGTTCGCACCGATCAGAGCAACGATCTCACCCTCGTTGACGTTAAAGGAGATGTCCTTGATGGCGTGGATGGCGCCGTACCAGACGTTGATGTTGTAGACGGAAAGCATCGGCTCTGCCATTTAGTTCTCCCCCTTATCCTGCTTACCCAGATACGCCTCGATAACGGCGTCGTTGTTCTGGATTTCCTCTGCCGTGCCCTTGGCGATAACCTTGCCAAAGTTAAGCACGCAGATGCCCTCGCAGATGTTCATGACGAGCGACATATCATGCTCGATAAGCATGATGGCGATGCCGAAGGTGTCGCGAATCTTGACGATGTTCGCCATGAGCTCTGCGGTCTCGGACGGGTTCATGCCGGCGGCAGGCTCGTCGAGCAGCAGCAACTTGGGGTTGGTGGCAAGCGCGCGGACGATTTCCAGACGACGCTGAGCGCCGTAAGGAAGCGAGCCGGCCTGTTCATTTGCCAGGTGCTCCATGTCAAAAATGGACAGCAGCTCCATGGCGCGCTCGTGGGCGGCCTTCTCGTGCTTCCAATACGTCGGCAGGCGCAGCACGCCCTCAAAGCCGGAGTAGCGCTCCTGATTGTGCAGGCCGACCTTAACGTTGTCCTCCACCGTCATGGTGTTGAACAGGCGAATGTTCTGGAACGTACGGGCAATACCCATGCGGTTGACCTGGTAGACCGACTTGCCCGAGGTGTCCTCACCGTCGAGCAGGATGGTGCCGTGCGTAGGCTGGTACACCTTGGTGAGCAGGTTGAAGACCGTGGTCTTGCCGGCACCGTTGGGGCCGATGAGACCGGCGATCTCAGTCTTGCCGATGGTCAGGCTAAAGTCATCGACTGCCTTAAGACCGCCGAATTCAATGCCCAGGTGGATGCACTCGAGCGCCGGGCGCTGGCCCAAGTCGCGGTCGGGAACGATGGCGCCAGAAGGATACGGGACCATCTTGCCCTTGTTGAACTCAAACTTACTGGGCATCGGCTGCCACCTCCTTCTTGGAAGCAAAGCGGTCCTTAATGCGTGCGAAGAACGCCTTGAGCTGTGGGTTGTTAGTAAAGACCATGACCAGAATCAACACGATGGCATAGATGAGCATGCGGTAGTCCGAGAACTGACGGAGCAGCTCGGGGAGCACCGTGAGCAGCGCCGCAGCGATAACGGAGCCGCGCATGTTGCCCAGGCCGCCCAGGACCACGAACACCAGAATGAGGATGGACGTATTGAAGTCGAACTTAGTGGCGGAAAGCTGCGAGAAGTTACCGCCGAACAGGGCTCCGGCAGCACCGGCGAGGGCAGCGGAAACCACGAAGGCGATCATGCGGTACTGGGTGACGGAGATGCCCACGGACTCGGCAGCAATCTTGTTGTCGCGCACGGCAATGATGGCACGACCGGTACGGCTGCGAACCAGGTTGAGCACAATCACGAGCGCGACCATAACCAGGATTGCGCCGGCAAGGAAGGTCGAATAGGTCGACACGCCCGATGCGCCCTGCGCGCCCTTGATAATGGCGGTGCCGTCCTCGAGCAGGTGCAGGTCGTCGATCGTGGAGTTACCCGTGATGTTAAAGATCACATGCAGGCCGCGGGAATCGACGCCCACAATGAGGCAGGTGACGACCTCTTTGATGATCTCGCCAAAAGCCAGGGTCACGATGGCCAGATAGTCGCCGCTCAGGCGCAGGACCGGGATACCGATCAAGAAGCCCAAGATGGCAGCGGCGATAGCGCCGACCACAATGCTGATGATCAGACGCATCGGATCGGACGGAACGGCGCTCTCCAGTGCGACGGCGGTGACGATTCCCGTATAGGCGCCGACGCTCATAAAGCCCGCGTGGCCCAGCGACAAATCGCCCGCGATGCCGACGACGAGGTTAAGGGAGATGGCCATGACGATATAGGCCGTGATGGGAACCAGCTGACCGGCGATCATGCGCGGGATCATGTGGTTAGACTGCATAAAGAACACGATGGCGAACGCCACAAGGCACATGGCGTACGTAACAAAGTCGTGACGCGTCTGCTTGTCTTTAAGAAACTTCATAACGCTCACCTACACCTTCTCGGGGACGTACTTGCCCAAGAGGCCGGCAGGCTTGACGAGCAGGACGATGATCAAAACACCAAAGACGATGGAGTTGGCAAGGCTCGTGGAAATGTAAGCCTGCGCCATCGCCTCGATGATGCCGATGAGAATGCCGCCGACAAAGGCACCGGGAATGGAGCCGATGCCGCCGAAAACGGCAGCGTCGAAGGCCTTGATGCCAGGCATGGCGCCCGTCGTGGGCTGCAGCACCGGCGAGTAGGAGCACAGGAGCACGCCGGCGATGGCGGCAAGCGCCGAGCCGATAGCGAACGTCATCGAGATGGTGCGGTTGACGTTGATGCCCATGAGCTGAGCGGCGGCCTTGTCCTCGGACACGGCGCGCATGGCCTTGCCCATCTTGGTCTTACCTGTAAAGAACATTAGGCCGGCCATGATAACCAGGCAGGCGACGATGGTGACGAGCGAGACGGCGCTTACGTTGAACTTGGCCAAGAACTCCGGCACCGGGAAGGTGACGAGCGAAGTGAAGTTCTTGGGCGTGGCGCCCCACAGAAGCTGCGCGGCGTTCTGCAGGAAGTAAGACACGCCGATGGCCGTGATCAGAACGGCCAGCGGGCCTGCTTGGCGCAGCGGCTTATAAGCCAGACCCTCGATGAGAACACCGAGAACCGTGCAGACCACACAAGAGAGAACTACAGATGCCCAGCCCGGGAGGCCGAGATACGACGTGGCGCAGAACGAGACATAGGCACCGACCATGATGACGTCGCCGTGAGCGAAGTTGAGCATCTTGGCGATACCGTAGACCATGGTGTAGCCCAACGCGATGATGGCGTAGACGCTGCCCATGGACAGGCCGTTGACCAGGTATTGGATAAAGACCGTCATGTTCCACATCCCCCTTTCGAATAGGTTTCCAGTTGATGTATGAAAACGGGACGTTACATCGTCCCTAGATACCAAGCAAGCAGGGAAGGCCAAAACCTCCCCTGCTTGGGATCAAAACCGCTCTATGTAAGGCGGCCAATTAGGCCTGTACGTACTTGCCGTCGGTGATGACGTAAGCCGTGGGCTCCTTCTGGACCTGGCCCTTATCGTTCCAGGTGAGCTTGCCGGTCAGACCGTCAACGGTAATCTTGAGCATAGCCTTAGACAGCTTCTCGGCGGCCTCGGTCGGGTCGGCGTCGACACCAAGACCGGCCTCCTTGAGGGCCTCGGCCACCGCGTGCACGCCGTCGTAGGCGTCGGCGGCAAACTGGTCGGGGGTATCGCCGTACTTATCCTTGTAAGCGTTGACGAAGTCGGCGTTCTTCTCGTCGTCGGCGGAGAACGGGGTCATGAGCAGCAGGCCCTCGGCAAGAGAGGTATCGAAGCCCTCAACGCCCAGGATGCCATCCATGCCGTCGCAGCCCATCATCTTGACGTCGTAGCCCATGTCCTTGGCGTTCTTGAGCAGGACGGACGCCGGCGTGTAGTAGATCGGCGCAAAGATCATGGTGGCGCCGGCCTGCTTGGCCTTGGTCAGCTGGTTGGTAAAGCTCGTGGCGGAGTCGTCCTTAAAGGTCTCCTCGTCAACAATCTCGAGCTTGGACTCAGCGGCCTGGGCCTTAAAGGAATCTGCGATGCCCGAAGAATAGGCGTCGCCGGAGTTATAGAACAGCACGAACTTCTCGTCCGCATACTTCTGCGCCAGGAACTTGGCAGCGTTGACGCCCTGGTTGGGGTCGGTAAAGCAAACCTGGAAGACGCAATCCTTGCCGTCGGTGACGTCCTCGGAGGACGCGGACGGAGTGATCATGAACGTCTTGGGGTCGTTACCGCACTCGGCGGCAACGGCAACCGACGCACCCGTGGTGGTCGGGCCGACGAGGGCCTGCATGCCCCAGTCGAGCAGGGTGTTGAAGGCGTTGACGGCCTTCTCGCCATCGGCCTGGTCATCCTCGGCCTTGCTGGCAAGCGGCAACTCCTTGGTCGAGAAATCCTTGCAGCCAAGCTCGACACCCTGGGTAACGGACTTGCCGTAGGACGCGTTGGCGCCGGTCAGCGGGCCGATGGTGCCGATCTTAAACGAAGCGTCGCCCGACGCGGAACCGCTGTCGCCGCCGTTGGAGGAGCAGCCAGCTAGAATGGACATCGCCCCCAGACCTGCTGCGCTCGCGATAACGCTCCTGCGATTCATAACAGGGTTCAATGACTTACCGGTGAGGCTCGACATGCGGCTCTCCTCTCAAATCTCGTCGGGTTTCGGTTACCCGACAGGCCATCCTTCGCCGTGTTCGGCGTTCGCAAAATAGTAGACGCTTTAGTTAAGGAAAGTGGCGATTATTTCAACTTTTCTTTGGATTTGTTGATTTATCCATAATTCTGCGTATTTCTATTACTTTATGCAGTATTGCCACTTTATTATGTAAAAGTAATGTTTCCGTTCTGTTACAGGCGTCCCTGCCCTGAATAAAACGGCCTCACCGGTCGCGCTTTATGCGCACTTAGGCGGCGATGTACTTGCCGTCCTGAATCACATAGGCTGTGGCGGGCTTTTCGACCTGGCCCTCGTCATTCCACGTCAGCTCGCCTGTCAGGCCCTCGATCTTGATCTTGCGCATGGCCTTGGCAAGGTCGCCGGCAATGTCGGCACCGTCGGCCGTAATGTCAATCCCCGCCTTGTCGATGGCCTCGACAATGGCGTGGACGCAATCGTAGGCGTCGGCGGCAAACTGGCTGGGTGTCTCGTCGTAGACATCCTGATAGGCTTTGACGAAGTCGGCATTCTTCTCATCGTCAGCCGAAAACGGGGTCATGAGCAATACGCCCTCGGCAAGAGAGGTATCGAAGCCCTCCACAGAGAGCAGGCCGTCCATGCCGTCGGTACCCATGAGGGTCATGTCGTAGCCCATGTCCTTGGCGTTCTTGAGCAAAACGGACGCCGGCGTGTAATAGATCGGCGCAAAGATGAGCGTGGCGCCGGCCTCCTTGGCCTTGGTGAGCTGGTTGGTAAAGCTCGTGGAGGAATCGTCCTTAAAGGTCTCGGTATCGACGATATCAAGTTTGGACTCCTTGGCCTGCTCGGAAAATGCATCGGCAACACCCGAGCTGTACGTATCGCCGGAGTTGTAGAACAGGGCGATCTTGGCATCCGCGTACTTCTCGGCCAAGAACTTCGCAGCGCTGGCGCCCATGGTGGGATCGGTGAAGCAAACCTGAAAGACCGTGGTCTTATCCTTGGTGACGTCGAGCGACGAGGCCGAAGGCGTGACCATGAGCATATCGTCGGCGATCTCGCCCGAGACGGCGACGGCGGCACCAGTCGTGACGGGGCCAACGAGAGCCTGCATGCCCCAGTCGCACAGGGTATTGAAGGCGTTGATGGCCTTTTCGCCGTCAGCGACGTCGTCCTCGGACTTAAGCGAGAGCTTGAGGTCCTTGGTCGAGAAATCCTTGGCGGCGAGCTTGGCACCCTTCTCGGCCGAGACGCCATAGGTTGCCGCAGCGCCGGTCAGAGGGCCGATGACACCGATCTTGAAGGTCTTGCCGTCATCGGCGGAGCCGCCGTCCGAGCCACCCGACGAGCAACCAGCGAGTGCCACGGTGTTGCCGAGCGCCGCGGCACCGGCGAGAAAGTTCCTACGGCTGAGCGTGCTGTTGATGTTGAACATGGTGTCCCCCTTTTTCGCTGGCCGCAGTGCGGCCGTCTTGCGGTACGGGGCAAACCTTATGGCGCAAACGTTGACAGTTTGTTACGGAGTTCCGTTTGTAGCGAGCATGTTTCCAATGTTTCCGCAGCGTTTCGGGGGTGCCGTTTTGTGCGACTCCTGTTGCCTGGCGAGCACGCGCCCTCGGTTCACGCTAGAATGCACTCAACCTTTAAGCGGTTAATCCATCCATAAGATGCACGAAGGAGCTATCTATGAGCGAACCCCTGCGCACCGTGAACGTCGGCCTCATCGGTCTGGGAACCGTCGGCGGCGGCGTGGCCCGTCTGATCAAGAGCCACCACGATGAGTACCTGGCAGCCTACGGCATCGACCTTAAGCTGACCCGCGCCTGCGCGCTTGCTTGGGAGCAGGCCGAGGCGGCAGGCATTGAGCGCGAGGCCTTTACGAGTGACTGGCACGACATCGTCACCGACCCCGCCGTCGACATCGTCGTCGAGCTCATCGGCGGCGAGCATCCCGCAACCGAGATCTTCACCACTGCCTTTGAGCACGGCAAGCACGTCGTCTCTGCCAACAAGGCCCTGCTGGGCCGTCACGTCGAGACGCTTGCCGAGAAGGCACGCGCGTGCGGCGTGCAGATTAAGTGCGAGGCCAGCTGCGGCGGCGGCATCCCCATCGTGAGCACGCTTGAGCATGACCTGGTGGGCAACAAGATCCTGACCATCGCCGGCATCCTTAACGGCACCACCAACTACATCCTGTCGCACATGGACGCCGAGGGCGCCGATTACGCTGACGTGCTCGCCGACGCCCAGGCAAAGGGCTATGCCGAGGCCGACCCGTCCGCCGACGTCGACGGCTTCGATGCCGCCAGCAAGACGGCAATCCTCGCCTCCATCGGTTTTGGCACCCGCGTTACCACCGACGATGTGTACCAGCAGGGTATCCGTACCATCGGCGCCGAGGACATCGCCCAGGCCCGCGAGCTCGGCTACACCATTAAGCTGCTCGGCATCGCCCGCAATACCGACGCCGGCGTCGACGTCCGCGTGCATCCCACGCTGATCCCCGCCGACCACATGCTTGCCAAGGTCAACGGCGCCATGAACGCTGTCTACGTGGTAGGCGACGCCGTGGGCGAGACCATGTTCTACGGTGCCGGCGCAGGCTCCTTCCCCACCGCGAGCGCCGTCGTGGGCGACATCCTGTCGCTCTCCGAGCAGATCAGCCGCGGCGTGGCTCCGCTGCCCGAGATTGAGCCCTATGGTCACAATCTCGCCTTTAAGCCTATGGACGAGCTCCAGACCAAGTACTATGTGCGCTTGAAGGTCGCCGACCGCGTGGGCGCCCTGTCCGAGACGGTCGACATCTTTGCCAAGCACAACATCTCGATCTCGCTCATCAACCAGGTCGAGGACGGCAAGTCGGGCGTCAGCGATGCCTGCTCGGTCATCTTCCTGACACACCGCGCGCTCGAGAAGGACGTCCAGGCTGCCGCCGCCGAGCTTGCCGGCGTCGACTGCGTGGCCGAGGTCGCCAACGTCCTGCGCATCGAGGACGTCGAGGCCTGGACAGAAGGCGTCATGGCCAACTAGTCCACTACTTCGAACCTCAACGAGGCCCAACGCAAAAGGCGCGCTGTCTGCATCAACCGCAGGCAGCGCGCCTTGTTCTGCTTGCAGGGGAAGCTGCGTCCCGGTATTTCAGCTCAGAACGGGGCGCAGTTTCCCTCAGGGCCTTCTTTCAGAAACTATGTCCCATTCTGGGCGCGGATTCTGGGACACGCTTTCCGTAACGGGCCTCTCGCGGAAAGCGCGTCCCACACTGGACGCGGATTCTGGGATGCATTTTCCGCGACGGCGTTGGCTACCTGCCGTCGTCGTCCTCGGCTTCTTCTCTTGCATAGAGCTCCAGCATGCGGCGGCGGTATTCGCGCACGGCGAGCTTGGCGCGCTCCAGGCGGCGACGCTCGCGCGGAGTCAGCTCGGACGGGTCGACCTCGTCTCCATAGGTCTTATCGGCAAGAAGATGTGCCGCGTCCACAATACGGGCATCGATATGGCCGCTCGCCGCCTCGGCGGAAAGACGCTCGGCAATCGTATCGAGCGTAGGCAAGCCCTCGAATACGCGACCATGGCCATGCGAAGTCAGCAGCTCGTGCTCACGTGCGAGCAGGCTCGCCAAATCGTGATGGGCGCGCAGGATGTCGAGCGCATCGGATGGATGCTCGGCAACTTCTGCCACGGCGGCGACCGGCGCGGCGTCGACCACGCGGTAGAAGAGCTGCGCGAGCAACGGCATCAAGAACACCGTGATGGCACCGGCGGCAACCATGACCGACGCAATATCTTGCGACAGCGCGCCCGCGTTGACGGCAACGCTTGTCACGGCAACGATGATCGGCAGGGCCGTGGTGCAGTACAGGGCCACGGTAATGCGACCATACGCCGACACATCGCGCGTCGCAGGACAAATGCTCATAGAGATGAGAATGGGAACGGCACGAATAATCAACAACGCCACGATAAAGCCCACGAGCAGACCCGGGCGCGACGCCACGGCCGTCAGATCGATCTTTGCGCCCGATACGGTAAAGAATACCGGAATCAAAAAGCCGTAGGCCAGGCCATCGAGCTTGGTCTCGAGCGTATGGTTGCCCTCGGGGATGATGTAGCGCAAGACAAAGCCGGCGGCAAAAGAACCCAACACGATGTCGAGATCAAAGACAGCCGAGAACGCCACGAGCGTGACCAGGATGAGCACCGTCAGGCGCACGAAGGTCTGCGACGTGGTATCGGCGCGTTCCTCGACAAACGCAAAGAAGCGGCTGCCGACGCGCTTGGAGCGGCTCGGGACCACGGCCAGCAACACGCAGACCACCGCAAACAAGCCAAGGATCACAAGCGTTTGGATGCCGGTGCGGGCAGACAGCAGCACCGACATGGCAAGCACAGGGCCGAGCTCACCCCAAGTGCCATACGCGAGAATCGAGTCGCCCACGCGCGTGCCGGTGAGCGAGCGCTCACGCATGATGGGCACGAGCGTACCGAGCGCCGTCGAAGTGAGGGCAAGCGTCACGGCGATACCGTCGAAATGACTGACCGAGAACCACGGGGTAAAGCGTACGGCAAGCCAGGCGATACCAAACGTGACGACCCACGTCGCCAAGCCGTAGCGCCCCTCGACGCCCGTGATGCTCTTGGGGTCGATCTCAAAGCCGGCAAGCAGGAACAAGAAGGCCAGGCCCAGCTCGGACACAAGCGAGACCTCGGCATCTACATGGATGACGCCGAGCATATGGGGTCCCAGCACCGCGCCGAGCACGAGCAAAAAGACCGTCTCGGGAACGGGTTTTCCGGGAATCGCCGAGGCGATAAAAGGACTCGCAAAGGCCACGAGTGCGATGATGGCGAGCGAAACGAATGCCATGTGATGCCTTTCTCTTGTTTGCGCTTCACTGTAGCACCCTCGCCGTCCTCAACGCGCCGCGAGCTGTCGTATCATAGTGAGGTTTACAAACATGTGGCTCAAGGCGACCGCGAGGCTTGTCCCGTAAACCGACCGCTGCCGCATACCGTACCGTACGCCCAACCGATCAGGAAGGCAGGAACCAATGGTCTCTCGTATCTACGTGGAGAAGAAACCCGGGTTCGACGTCGAGGCTCAGCAGCTCAAGGGCGAGCTGACCGAAATTCTCGGCATCAAGGGCATCGAGGCCCTGAGGATCATCAACCGCTACGACGTCGAGGGCATCGACGAGGAGCTTTTCCGCTCCTGCGTGCCGACCGTCTTTAGCGAGCCCCAGGTCGATGTGACCTACGACGAACTCCCCGCAAGCGATGGCGCCGTCTTTGCCGTCGAATTCCTGCCTGGCCAGTTTGACCAGCGCGCCGACTCCGCCAGCGAGTGCGTGCAGCTCATCAGCCAGGGCGAGCGCCCCGCCGTGCGCTCCGCCAAGGTCTATATGATCTCGGGCGCTCTGGACGAGGCCGCCATCGATGCCATCAAGCACTACGTGGTGAACCCCGTCGAGGCGCGCATCGCCTCGCTCGACCTGCCCGAGACGCTGTACATGGAGACTCCCGAGCCCCAGCCCGTCGAGGTGCTCGACGGCTTCCGCAAGCTCGACGAGGCCGGCCTTGCCGCCTTTATCGCCGATCGCGGCCTTGCCATGGACGAGGCAGACATCGCCTTCTGCCAGCAGTACTTCCGCGATGAGGACCGCGACCCCACCATCACCGAGATCCGCGTAATCGACACCTATTGGTCCGACCACTGCCGCCACACCACTTTCGGCACCGTCCTGGACGACGTGACGATCGACGACGCCGTGGTGCAGCAGGCCTTCGACCGCTACATGGAGATGCGCCATGAGCTCGGTCGCGACGCCAAGCCCGTCTGCCTCATGGACATGGGCACCATCGGCGCCAAGTACCTCAAGAAGACCGGCGTCATGACCGATGTCGATGAGTCCGAGGAGATCAATGCCTGCACCGTCAAGGTGAAGGTCGATGTCGATGGCGAGGACCAGGACTGGCTATTCCTCTTTAAGAACGAGACCCACAACCACCCGACCGAGATCGAGCCCTTCGGCGGTGCCGCCACCTGCGTGGGCGGCGCTATCCGTGACCCGCTCTCGGGCCGCAGCTATGTGTACCAGGCCATGCGCGTCACCGGCGCCGGCGACCCCACCGTCCCGGTTTCCGAGACGCTCGAGGGCAAGCTGCCGCAGCGCAAGCTCGTGACTACTGCCGCCGCCGGCTACTCCAGCTACGGCAACCAGATCGGCCTTGCCACCGGTCAGGTCAACGAGCTCTATCACCCCGGCTACGTGGCCAAGCGCATGGAGGTCGGCGCCGTCGTGGGCGCTACCCCGGCAAACCACGTGCGCCGCGAGTGCCCCGCCCCCACCGACAAGATCATCCTGCTGGGCGGCCGCACCGGCCGTGACGGCATCGGCGGTGCCACCGGCTCCTCCAAGACCCAGAACACCGAGTCCATCGAGACCTCGGGCGCCGAGGTCCAGAAGGGCAACGCCCCGGTCGAGCGCAAGCTGCAGCGCCTCTTCCGCCGCGGCGACGCCTGCCGCCTGATCAAGCGCTGCAACGACTTTGGCGCCGGCGGCGTCTCGGTCGCCGTGGGCGAGCTTGCCGACGGCCTGTACGTGGACCTGGACACCGTGACCAAGAAGTACGACGGCCTGGACGGCACCGAGCTCGCCATCTCCGAGTCCCAGGAGCGTATGGCCTGCGCCGTCGCCGACGGTGACGTCGAGGAGTTCATGGGCTACGCCGCCGAGGAGAACCTGGAGGCGACCGTTATCGCCGAGGTTACCGCCGAGCCGCGCATGCGCATGGCCTGGAACGGCGTCGCTATCGTCGACCTGTCCCGCGAGTTCCTCAACTCCAACGGCGCACCCAAGCACCAGGTCGCCCACGTGTGCGCCCGTAGCGTGTGGCAGCCCAGCTGGGCCGGCACCACGCTCGCCGAGCGCATGACCTCGCTCGTCACCGACCTCAACGTCGCTTCCAACAAGGGCCTTTCCGAGCGCTTCGACTCCACCATCGGCGCCGCGACCGTGCTCATGCCCTTTGGCGGCAAGACGCAGCTCACCCCCAGCTCGGCCATGGTCGCCAAGTTCCCCGTAGACGGCGAGACCACCACGGCGAGTGCCATGGCATGGGGCTTCAACCCCTATCTGATGGAGGCCGACCAGTTTGCGGGCGCCTACCTGTCCGTGGTCGAGTCCATCGCCAAGCTCGTGGCTGCCGGCTTTGAGCACAAGCGCGCCTATCTCTCCTTCCAGGAGTACTTCGAGCGTCTGCGCACCGAGGCCGAGCGCTGGGGCAAGCCCACGGCAGCCGTCCTGGGCGCCCTCATGGCCCAAGTCGACCTGGGTGCCGGCGCCATCGGCGGCAAGGACTCCATGAGCGGTTCGTTTGAGGACGAGACCGGCGAGCTCAACGTTCCGCCGACCCTGATCAGCTTCGCCGTCGCCGTGGGCAAGGCCGCCCGCGCCGTCTCGCCCGAGTTCAAGGGCCTCACGCACCGCGTCGTCCGCATCGCCCCCGCCACCTATGGCGAGGACTACCGTCCCGACGCCCAGCAGTTGCTCGCCGCGTTTGACGCCGTCGAGGCGCTCACTGCTACCGGCAACGCCCTGGCCATATCCACGCCCGGCTACGGCTGCGGCGCCGAGAGCCTCTTTAAGATGTGCGTCGGTAACCAGATCGGCATCGAGCTTGCCGAGGATGTAGACGTAGAGAGCCTCTTCACCCCGCTCTACGGCAGCTTTATCGTCGAGCTCGCCGAGGATGCCGAGCTGCCCGAGGTCGCCGACGGCGTTGTCGTCGAGCCCCTGGGCACCACCGTCGAGGGCTATGTCATCGACACCGGCTCCGAGGTCATCGAGCTCTCCGAACTCCAGGAGGCCTGGGAGAGCGGCATCGAGGGCGTCTTTGTCTACCGCAGCGCCGACGAGACCCCCGAGGTCGAGACCATCGACTTCCGTGCCAAGGACATCCACGTGTACAGCGGCGCCAAGATCGCCCGTCCGCGCGTGATCATCCCCGTGTTCCCCGGCAACAACTGTGAGTACGACAGCGCACGTGCCTTCCGCGCAGCCGGTGCCGAAGCCGACACCTTCGTGATCAACAACCTCACGCCCGAGGCCGTCGCCGAGAGCACCCACGAGCTTGCCCGCCGCATCCGTGCAAGCCAGATCGTCATGATCCCCGGCGGCTTCTCGGGCGGCGACGAGCCCGACGGCTCCGCCAAGTTCATCACGGCGTTCTTCCGCGCTCCCGAGGTCACCGAGGCAGTTCGCGACCTGCTCAAGGCCCGCGACGGCCTGATGCTGGGCATCTGCAACGGCTTCCAGGCCCTGATCAAGCTCGGCCTGGTGCCCTACGGCGACATCGTCGACGCCACGCCCGATGCGCCCACGTTGACGTTCAACACCATCGGTCGCCACCAGAGCCGTCTGGTGCGCACCCGCATCTCGTCCAACTTGTCCCCGTGGCTGTCGCAGTGCAGCCTGGACGACCCCTACACCGTCGCCATCAGCCACGGCGAGGGCCGCTTTGTCGCCAATGACGAAGTGCTCGCCCAACTGATCGCCAACGGCCAGGTCGCCACGCAGTACGTGGGCGAGAACGGCAAGCCCAGCATGGACCTTTCCGTCAACCCCAACGGCTCCGCACTCGCCATCGAGGGCATCACGAGCCCCGACGGCCGCGTCCTGGGCAAGATGGGCCATGCCGAGCGTCGCGGCGACAACCTGTACCGCAACGTGCCCGAGCATGTCCCCGGCGATAAGTTCATGCCGATCTTTGAGAGCGGCGTGGCCTACTTCGCTTAAACCTTTCCCATCGGGTACAATCCCTTCGGGTAACAACACCCGCCACCGGCACATCCGGTGGCGGGTTCTTTTTTGCTTCGCGCATGTAGGAAGGACATCATGGAAAGCCGCAAGCCGTATCTCGCCACCCTGCCCGGACTCATCCTGGGCTGCCTCGTCTGCTGTGCACTCTGGGGATCGGCCTTTCCCTGTATCAAGATCGGTTACGCACTCTTTGGTATCCCAGCGCACGATAGCGCCTCGCAGCTGCTCTTTGCGGGCTTGCGCTTCACACTTGCCGGCGCCCTGGTTATCGTTGGGATGAGTGCGGCCCAACGCCGCCCCCTCATTCCGCAGGCTCGCGACATCAAGCCCATCTTTGTCTTGTCGCTCTTCCAGACTATCGGGCAGTATTTCTTTTTCTATCTGGGCCTCTCGCGCGCCAGCGCCATGTCGAGCTCCATCATCGAGGCCAGCGCCAACTTCCTAGCCATCCTCTTTGCCGCCCTGGCGTTTCGCACCGAAAAGCTCGATGCGGCCAAAGTGCTCGGCTGCGTACTGGGCTTTGCCGGTGTCGCGCTCGTCAACCTTTCGGGCGCGGACGGCACCTTTGGCTTCAGGCTCGATGGCGAGGGCTTTATCCTGGCCTCCACCGTCGCGGGTGCCCTATCGACCTGCCTGATCGGCATCTTCTCGCGCGAGCACGACGGCGTCTTGCTTGCCGGGTGGCAGTTTTTAGTCGGTGGCGTGGTCCTTACCGCCATCGGGTTTTTGATGGGCGGCACGTTGTCCCCCACCGAAATCGCCCCCGCCATCGCGCTCATCATCTACATGGCGCTTATCTCCGCGGTCGCCTACTCGCTGTGGTCGCGCCTGCTTGCCGCCAACCCCGTCAGCCGCGTCTCGGTCTTTGGGTTTATGAACCCGGTCTTTGGCGTGCTGCTGAGCGCGCTGCTGCTCGGCGAGGGCGCTGGCACGAGCCCCGTTACCGTCATCGTTGCCCTGTTGTTGGTCTGCGGCGGCATCATCATCGTCAACAAACCCAAAAAAGCCTAGCGAGTTCACCTTTTTAGAGAGGATGTTCGCAAACTTTAGCTTAATGGAGCACACTGGTTCTCGTTGATTTCGTACCGAGTCGCGGCTGCAGACGCCCGTCTTGCCGCACCGCGCCTGGGCATTATGGCCGGTGGCCCCCACAAACGCAAAAAGGGGCGCACGACCATCGCAACGGTCGTGCGCCCCTTTTTCTAGCGAACCTTGATGCCGGATTTCTTTTTGGCATCCTTGATGCGATAGAGCTCCGCATCGGCAGCGCGCAGAAGCTCTTGCCACGTGTTGATCCCATCGCCGTAGCGCGCGTAGCCGATAGACATTCGAAGCGAGTAGGGTGTCTCGGCGCGCGAGAGCTCGTTATTGATCGCCGAACACAGGCGGATAATGTCGTGCTCCGTCACCCCCTTCTGCAGTACGACGAACTCATCACCGCCATAGCGCGCAATAAAGCCGCCGGACGGCGAACAGACGTCCTTGAGTACTGCGGAAACAACCTGAAGAGCATGGTCGCCCTCCACATGTCCATACTGATCGTTAATCTGCTTAAAGCCGTCGGCGTCCATCATGAGCAGATACTCATCTTCGGCCTGATCCACATTTGAGAAGAGCGACAGCATATAGGTCTCAAAACGGTTGCGATTGTTGAGGCCAGTCAACGGGTCGGTCGAGATGAGCTGCTCCTGGCAGATGATATAGAGCAGCAACATGCTAATCATTATGCCGACACAAAGGCCAGGCACCGAGTATACGATCTGAAAGGTACCGCCCACCAGGGCCGGAATGGCGAAAAATGCCAAGGTTCGATAGATAGCCTTCGTCTGCAGGCTCTCGACCCTGCGAGATTGCACAAACGCATGCAGGGACGTATGTATAACGTAACAGTAGCTGACAATGGGCTGGATCATATAGGCAAAGCCGCGACGATACACGCCCTGCGAATCGATATAGAACAAGGCGTGCGTCCAGTAACTGGTAAAAGCCAGCACGACCACCAGAGCCGTAGGCAACGTTACAAGCACCACCCTATAGCGCGAGGTCACAAGGCGAGAGCCCTGCATCGTCTCGGAATAGATAAACCAAATGAGACACGCGATGGCAAAGAGCGAAAACGAAACCGCGTTGGAAATCCAGTTGGCAGCAATACCCAACGTGCCGTCCGCACCATCCGAAAGCGTCCAGATCATATCGAATAATATGTACGCGGCAGAGGTGTAGCCAAGCATGCTAAACAATAGCTGCAGGGTGCTCGAGAACAAGGAGCGACGACTTCGCGCGGCAAGCCCGATAAGAACAATCATGCATAGCAGGAATATCTCAATCTTGAGTGCCTTAACCACTAGACGCCATCCCTTCAATATCCGAATGGTCAGAATCGCCCAATTCGAATCAGGGCAATAAACACCCCTTTACTCCGCAGGGGTAAAGGGAATCATAGCAAAGCGCCCGAACATCACTGCAAAACAGTTTCTGTTCGGGCGCTCGGACGGCGCGAATTGCACGCCGGAATCAATTATCGGTAACGGCCGTTACTCGCCATCGATGTCGGTCGCGACGGCCTCCTCGATGGCCTCGACACCGGCAGGCGACAGGTCCTCCTTGCCCTGACAGAACTTCTTGTCGACCCAGCCGGTCAGAATCGGAGCCATGATTGCCGTGATGATAACGGCAGTGGCGATCTGGGCGTACGCGGTGGGCGCAAGCTCGGCGTAGCGCGGCGCGACCTCGGCGAGAGCAACCGGCGTGGTCATAGCCGTGCCGGCGATGGTGGAACAAGCCACGGCAGCCTTGCCGTTACCACCGCACAGGCGCTCGAACGCAAAGGTGATGGGACCGACGACAAACAGCGTGACAAGGCCCAGCAAGATGCCGGAAATACCGCCGGTGATAAAGCTCGACAGGCTCATGGACGCGCCAAGCTGAAATCCGATGACGGCAATCGCAGGGTTGGAACCGGGAACCAGCAGGTTCTTGATAAACGGGAACAGGTTGCCCAGAACCATGCCGATAACGAGCGGCAAAATGGAGCCGATGATAGTACCGACAGGGATGTTGGCAAGACCCGAAACACCAAGGATGATCATCGTGACGGCGGGGCCGGCCGTAAAGAACAGGATACCGACGGCGCCCTGCTCGGACTCATCGCCGAACTCGCCCATGATGCCCGTATAGAGCGCCATGTTGCAAAACGTAATGCCGCCGATGATAGACACGGAGCTCAGACCCAGGAAGTTGTCGTTAAAGAAATATGCCACGCCTAGGCCGAGAGCCGCTGCGACGACCAGCTTGGGAATCAGCACGACGATACCGGTCTTGATGGCGCCCGGCGTGGACTTAAAGCTGATGCCGGCGCCCACGAACAGCAGGATCGCGGCGACGATGGTATTGGAGCCACCGCGGCAGGCAGCCGTAAAGAAGCCGCCGATCTCAAAAACCTGCGGGCAGAAGGTGTTGAGCAAAAGACCGACGATCATCGGATAGATCATGATGTCGCCCGGGATGCGCGGAACCTTGAATTTCTTTTGCTCGTTGGCAGTCGCTTCCTGTGCCATGAAACCCCCATTTCCGCTGACGCGGAACAAAAGCCCACGTCATGCTTTGCTACAGTAAAGTTTGACCATGGTACCAGAAGAAATAGACCAGCTCGGTGAAAAATTCGACAAGTTGGGATGGAACGAGATTCGGCGCCCGCGACGCCACCCCTATATAAGGCTCAAGACGATATAGAGTACGATGCCCGAGACGCAGCACCACAGCATCGATTTTGTCTTGACCGCCACGACCACGACGCCGGCGGCCGCAATCCAGGGAACCAAGGCAGGCCAGAGTCCCGCGTCGAACGCGCCGGGGCTCACCAAGTCGTTGGCGACCAGCGCGGCAAAGGCAGCGGGCGGGATATAGCCCAGGGCCTCGGTAATACGGGGCGACAGGGTCCGCCCGCGCAAGGCGAACGCCGGCGCGATGCGAAAGAACGCGATAGCAGCCCACGACGACAGCCACAGAACCAAGAACTCGTTAACGGGCATCGCGGGCACCTCTTCCGTCAAATACAGCATCGCACGCCAACGCAATGGCAATGCCGGCCACGACGCTTGCCGGCACGGCAATATTCGTGAGGCCCAAGAACTTGCATATGGCGACAGACACCGCAGCCATAACAGCAGCCACGACATTGCCGCGCGACAGCCGCTGCGAAAAGAGCAGGCAGATAAAGAGTGAGGTGCAGACAAAGGCTGCAATGGCGGTGGGAACATCGACAACGGCGCCGACGATGGCGCCCGTCGTACACGAAACGCCCCATGTTGCGATAAGGATCACGTTGAGCACGAAGGACTCACGCGGGCCCCAATCCTCCCCTTCAACCAACTTGGCAAGCGAGATGCCGTATGCCTCCTCGGTAAGTGTCGCGGCAACAGCCAGCGTCTGACACTTCGAGGCACCCGTCAGATGCGGCGCGATCGATGCCGAGTAAAGCGCAAAACGCGAGGAGACGGCGGCGACGCTCGCGACGATCGATGCTGCAGGCACACCCGCCAGCCACAGGTTGCAGATCATAAACTGCCCGCTGCCCGTCACAAACGTGCTGCTCAGAGCAAAGACCATCCAGGGCTCCATTCCCGTCTGCCCCATGATCATTCCGCACGGCGCGCCTATTGCAACATAGGTAAGCATCACCGGCCAGACGGTTCTAACGATTTTGAGCACCATACGCTTCTCACCCTGACAAGGTCTCCGAGCCGCATGTAGCGATACGGCAGAATCATCATCCGACAGCAACCGAGTTCACCTACAATTGCCACCGGATCGAAAGACACAACTTTTTAGGAAGTCATTATGACAGCTATCGATCGAGACCGGGCGCGCGCGGCCTTCAAAAGCTACACCGATGCCTACGACGCCACCAACCCACGCATCGCGCTCAAAATCGAGCATACGTACCACGTGGCCGAGGCATGCGATGCCGTAGCGCGCGAGCAGGGCTGGTCGTCAGAAGATATTGACCTGGCATGGCTTTGCGGCCTGCTACACGATATGGGCCGCTTTGAGCAGCTGCGACGCTGGGACACCTTTAAGGACGCCGAGAGCATGAGCCATGCGGCGCTGGGCATCGAGGTCCTCTTTGGCGAGAATCCCGCCGATGCACCCGCCACGACAAACATCCGTGACTTTATCGAAACCGGTGCGCATGACGAGCTCATCCGAGCGAGCATCGCCTATCACAGCGACTTTCGCCTGCCGGCACAACTCGACGAGCGTACACGGTGCTTCTGCGATATCGTGCGCGATGGTGACAAGATCGACATTATGCGCACCATCGCCGACAGCACCGTCGACACCATCCTCAAAGTGGATGAGGACGCGTTTCTAGCAAGTCGCTTTTCGGTACCGACGCTTGCCGCCTTTGACGAGCATCGGTGCGTCGCGCGCGACGAGCGCAACGAGCCGGCGGACTACCTGGTGGGGCTCATCTGCTTTATGTTTGAGCTCGTCTATCCAGCAAGCCGCGCGCTGGCGCGCGAACAGGGCGATATCTACCGCCTGCTCGACGCACCCTTTGGCATTATGCGCCCCTTTACCAATCCCACCACGCAAGCGACCTGGGAGTGCCTAAAGGACGAGATGCGCGACTGGCTGGCGCGCGCCTAGCGCTCAAGCTGGGCCAGCAGCTCCTCGACGACCTCGGCGGCGTCCCCAACAACCTTGTACTGGGCAGCACCAAAAATGGGGGCATCCGGGTCCTCGTTGATGGCGATAATGCACTCTGCCCCACCGATGCCGGCAAGATGCTGGATGGCGCCCGAAACACCGATACTCACGAGAAGCTTGGGCGAAACCGATACGCCGGTCTGGCCAATCTGATGGCGATACTCCAACCAGCCGGCCTCCACGACAGGTCGCGTGCAACCAAGCTCGGCTCCCAGAGCCTCGGCGAGCCTTCGCATCAGGGGCAGATTCTTCTTGGAGCCAATGCCGCGGCCCACCACGACCAAGCGCTCGGCATCGGCGATCGAGGCCTGCTGCCCCCACTCCTCGGCGGGAATCGAGATCTCGACACGAGCCTTAGCATCATCCGCAAGCGATATCTGGGTAATCGTGCCGGAGCGGCCGTAGTCAAAGTCGGGCGCCTTAAAGATGCCGGGACGAACTGTTGCCATCTGGGGACGATGATTGGGGCAGACGATGGTGGCCATCAGGTTGCCGCCAAACGCCGGACGCGTCTGTTGCAGCAGTCCCGTCTCCGTATCCATCGAAAGTACGGTGCAGTCAGCCGTAAGGCCCGTCTGCAAGCGCACAGCAACGCCGGGTGCCAGTTCGCGGCCAAAAGCGGTCGCACCGTATAGGATGGCCTCGGGTTTGCGTTCGGCTACCAAATCGCAGATCAAGCGGGCGTAGACCTCCGCATCGTTTTGGCGCAGGCGCTCGTCGCGACAGGCCAGGACTTCGTCGGCGCCCGCGCAAACCAGATGCTCCAGGTCGCCGAGAGAACCCTCGGGACCCATACCGATCAGTGCCACCAGACGGCAGTCGCGAGCATCGGCAAGCTCGCGGCCCTTGCCCATAAGCTCATAGGCAACGGGAGTCACCGTATTGTGCTCGTCGGTCTGCGCGAATACCCAAATGTCTCGATATGCATCAAGGTCCAACGCACCAGCGGCCTCGTCACGCTCGATCGAGATAGCGTTGACAGGGCAGGCGTCGACGCACCCACCGCATAGGATGCAGCCGTCGGTTACGCGGGCGCATCGGCTGGGTCGCTCGCCTTCCACTACGATGCCGCCCGAGGCACAGGCGCGAACGCAGCGACCGCAGCCGATACAGGCTTCGCTATCGATAATCAGTCCGCTCATCTATGCCATCCCCTCGATAATCTTGGCAAGCTTTGCCGCCTGCTCGGACGCCGTCCCCTCAACGGCCTCGCACGTTTGGTCACGGTCGGGCACAAACGAGCGCACGACCTGTGTCGGCGACCCGGCAAGACCGCAACGCGCGGGGTCGGCGTTCACGTCGGCGGCACTGACCACGCGCACGTCCGCCTCCTCCGCCGCGCGAATACCGGCAATACTCGGCATACGCAACTGGCCAATCTCCTTGGCAGTCGTCATCGCGCACGGCATCTCAAGATAGACCGTCTCCTCGCCGGCATCGCAACCGTGAACGAGCGAAAGCGCACCGCACGTCGTAAAATCTGCGCTCTGCACGCAGCTCACATCGGTCACGCAGGGAATCTCAAAGGCGCCGGCAAGCTCGGGGCCAATCTGGGCCGTATCGCCATCCACCGCCATCTTGCCGCAGATGAGCAGGTCGAAGTCCTCGTCGAGCGCTTCGATGCCGCACTTGAGGGCATAGGTGGTTGCCAGGGTATCGGCGCCCGCAAAGGCTCGGTCGGTCAGCAGCAGCGCGTCGTCGGCGCCTCGAGCGATGCAGTCGCGCAGCAGCGATTCGGTCGCGGGGATGCCCATCGACACCACCGTCACGCGCACGTCCATGCCAAAGCCGATAAAGTCGTCCTTCAGCGCCAGCGCGCATTCCAAAGCGCTCGCATCAAAGGGATTAATGACCGCCTGCTTGCCATCGCGCACGATGGTATTGGTCTTGGGGTCCATCTTGACCTCGGTGCTGCCCGGCACGGCCTTGACGCACACCACCATATGGAAATCGCTCATCTTCACGCGCCCCCTTTCTGGACGAGCTCATCCAAGAGCTTCTCCGAAAACAGGTTACCGCGACCCAGCTGCCCGGCAGGATCGAGCTGGAGCTTGAGCCGCGCCGACTCGACCATGGCCTCGTGACCGTACATCGTCTCCAAGAAGCCCGCCTTGATCTTGCCGACGCCGTGTTCTGCGGAGACGGCACCGCCCATGGCCGTGACCTCGGAAGCCCACTGGGCAAAGAGTTCTCCGCCGCGGCGATAATCCTGTGCATCGCGCGGCAGAATGTTCACATGCAGATGGTTGTTACCGATATGCCCCCAGGCGGCAGATTCAAGCCCACTTTCCGCCAGCGTGCGGCGATAGAGGGCGATAACATCGGCCAAGTGCGCGTTGGGCACCGACATGTCCGAACCCAGTTTGGTGATGGTGGGATCCATGCGGCGGCGCTCGTCGATGAGCATGTTGACGCTCTCGGGCACCGCATGGCGGAAGAATCGCTGACACTCGCGATCGACCTCGGTGCGCGCGACCCATGTCGCATCGTCACTGCCGCCCGCAAGCTCCAGTACCCACCCCAAGTGATACAGCTCCTCAGTCGCCTGGGCTTCGTCGTCGCAGTCGAGCTCCACGTAGACACAGACCTTGGCGTCTTTGTCGAGCGCAGGCAGCGAGGCAAACGCCGTCGACTGCTCGCGCTGGCGACGTAGAATATCCAGGGCGCCAGCATCGAAGTACTCGATGGCAGCCGCATGGGACAGGACGGGACGCACAGAATCGGTGAAGGACACGGCCTTGTCTTCGCTGTCGAAGAAGCAGCTCACGCCCCAAACGACCGCGGGTGCCACCTGCAGGGCAATCTCGAGTTCGGTGATGACGCCGATTGTGCCACACGCACCGATAAACAGATCGATGGCATCCATATCGTCAGCAACGAAATAGCCCGAAGCATTTTTTGTCTTGGGCATGGTATAGCCGGGAAGATCGAGCTCGAGTGTACGGCCCGCTGCCGTCACGAGCGACAGGTGGCGGCCCTGGGCAAAAGCCTCGCCGCGCCGAAGCTCAAGCAAATCGCCATCAGCCAGCACGACGTGGAGTCCCGTGATATGTGGGCGCATGGGGCCGTAGGCGTAGCTGCGGGCACCGGAGGCGTTACATGCCGCCATGCCGCCCAGACAGGCAGACGCCTCGGTGGGATCGGTGGGAAAAAACTGCTCGGGAGCCTCTTGGAACTCCTCGTAGGCTTCAAGCGATGCCTGGTCCCAACCAGCGGTCGGCAGCACCTTCTTGCTCAGCTGCTTGCGCAGCTCCGAGAGCACAACGCCCGGCTCCACGCGCAGCAGAAATTGGCCTTGTTCATCGCGGCGAAGGCCCAAATAGCGATTCATACGGGAAGTATTGAGGATATGCCCGCCGTGGGGCACGGCGCCGGCGGCAAGGCCGGTTCGGGCGCCCTGAACCGTTACCGGAACACGCTCGGCATGGAGCTTTCCCAAAATGGCACGGACCTCGTTTTCCGTTGTCGGAAACGAGATGCTCGAGGCCTCGCCCGATGCGCGAGATTCATCGCGGCCATACTCTTCGAACTCGTCGGTGAAGGGTTTGATGGTTGCAGACACGCGAACTCCCCCTTTAGCTAACTACAGTGTTTGCAGGGAGATGTTACCGCATCGTTTCGTCGACGTGTTCGAGACCGTCTCCATAATTGGCGTTTTTTACGTTCGTGCAATTCGGCGAGCGGCTTGATTTCCTCGGCAGACGATGCTTTTGACACATATGGCCCCGCCGTCGCCGACCGCGCGATTGTCGCTCGAAAAAAGTTGGAGTATTTTTTGCCGCCTTTTACCTGCGGAGACGCCAATCCGTCAAGCATTTGGTCAGAAATTGGTCAAGTAGCGGCTGATACGGTCGGCGTCGACAGCCAAAACCGATAGAAGTTTTGGCCCAGAAGCAGGGAGGTTCCCATGGCATATTACTGGCCCCAGTACGGCATCGCCATCGAAGTCGACGACGATCCCCATCTCCTGCCTTTCGACGAAGAGGCATTCCCCGATACGACGGTCTACCACGTTACCACCGATGTGATCTGCGACCCCGAGTCGTTCTCGGCGCTCGCCCACCACATCGCGCATATCCACGACATCGAGCTCCCTCCCGACTTCGACGAGCTCGTCTACTCGCGCCGTCTGATGCTTCACATGCTCTTTGGAGCGGACCCGTCCACCTTTGCGCGCGTCTATACCGCCAAGGATGCCGCATGAGCGCGAAGAAGCCACCCCACTTTGCAGGCCTGGGTCGTCGCAAGAAGCTCATCGTTGCCTGCTTGGCCATCGTCTGTGCCCTTGTCGCCGTAGGACTATACGTTTGGCAGTCGCAGCCCGTACCCGAGGCGGGCGCTTCGGTTACGACGGCCGAGGGCAAAACGCGCCAGGAAATCCAAGATGAGCTCGACGCCATCGTCCGCGACAACATGATGACGATTTCGGTCGCGCCGGTCGCTCAGCTGCAGGAGGACGGCAAGCTGCGCGTCAACGTGCAAAACGTCCAAGACAATAATTTCCCCAGCGATTCCGCGTCATCCAAAACGACGAGACCATGTACGAATCCGGTGTGGTCGAGACCGGCAAGACAATCGAGACGTGCCCCGCCGGCGACATCAAAGAAGGCGAGGCGTACATCGAGATCCAGGCACTCGATGCAAAGACCCTCGACAGCCACGGCAATCCGACACGTGTCAAGGTACGGGTTGAGCAAACCGAGAACTAGCCTTCCGGCCGACACGGCACCGCATGCAATTCACCAGCATTCGTCCAATCATCGCGGGGACGGCCCGCGGCGAATAGAAAGGAACGACCATGGACATCACCAGGAACATGAACGGAGTCAGAGCGCTCGTCGTGGGCACAGGGCTCGCGCTCGCAATGGGCGCCGCCCCGACGCCAGCTATGGCAGCCGGGCGCGTTGGAACCACGAAGGTAATGGTCAGGACCGAGATCGACAACGTTGAGTTCAAAGTTCCGACGGTTATTCCCTTCGTCGCCAAGGCCGACGGCACGCTTCAGGGCCCCTCAGAAGACGCGACCGCCATCGACAATCATTCGGCCTACGGCATCCATGTCACCAACATGAAGATCGACGCCATGAACACCTGGACCATTGCCGCCGACGCCAAGGCCGGAACCGCGCAGAACTCCATCGACTTTAAGGTCGGCCCCGACGGCGCGCTCCAGAACGCCAGCGCCGCCGCGCAAGGGACGGGCCTCGATCTTTCCAAGAATGCAGCCTTCGACATGGGCTACCAGGGCATTGCCGGCGGCACGGACAAAATCAAGCTCAAGACAAGCGGAAACGTCGCCCGCGTCACGCGCGACATCTTCCGCGTAACCGGCGAAGGCGATCAGGTTGCGACGATCACCTGGACGGTCGAGCCCGGTGCGCACACGGCATAAGGCCGTCGCCCTGGCCGCCGCCGTCAGCATCCTAGCGTTTGGGCCAGCCATGGCCTTTGCCCAGCAAGAACAGGCGCAGGCCGCCACGCAAGTGACGGTCGACCTCTCGGAGCTCGACCGCGGCGACCGCGAGGAACCGTTGGCGCAGACAGGCGACAGACGATGGCTCTTGACAGCAGGCGCCGCAGCAGCAGGCGCGGGAACCGCCGGCCTCGGTCTGCACATCAAACGCAGCCAGAAACAAAACACGGACAGGCCGCACTAAATTAGCTAAGGAGACCCCATGGCATCGAAGAACCTTTTGCCCGTCGTCGCACTCTGCGGCGCGCTCGCAACCGGAACGCCTGTCGCCGCTTGGGCGACTCCCGTCATGGCAGACTCCTTACCAGTAGCCCTAAGTTCCGCACCAAATCCGTCGAGCGCCATTGCGTGCGAGCGTTTTTCGATCGCACAGGCCGTGATCTCAACCTCGGGATGCCTTCGTCGTAATACGGACGGCTCGATAGTCGTGGATATCAAGCGTTCGAACAAGGCAAACGGCTCCCAGGCGGGGTGCGCCGTCTGCACGTGGCGCTCGGTTGTGCTCGATGCAGATGGCGATCCATGCAATTTAGAGCTGCGCATCGACATCGCTTCGGTCGATGACTCGGCGAACGGAGCGAAGGTCGCCTTCGACGGTGCGTTTTTCGAGAAAGGAGGCGGTATATGTCTGGGCTGCGCCGCCGCGAATGCAGACGATGCGCAGCCCACCCTCTCATTCACGGCATCGTTGCGGCTGACCAAAGCCGGTACCGATGTTATCGCGGCGGGAGAAGCGTCCCTGCTGTTCTACGCCGTCAGCACCAAAGACACAGACGCTCATTTCGAGAAGCCAGCCGGATCACTCAGCCTTACACGAGGGATAGAGGCAGGCCCTATTGAAATCGATGCCCACGCGCAAAGCAGGCAACGCATTCTTGCCGACCCGGCGCTTCTCGAAATGGAGTGGAACGGATCCGGAGCCATCGGAATTCTCCCCTCCGCGTTTGACGCCAAGACGCTCCCCCCAAACGACGAACCCATCAACGCAACCATACAAGAAGAGAGCGCGGACAAAGAAGCAGGTGCGGGCGACACGCCGTCGCCGACAAACAGCGTCCCAGCTTCTTTCGAAGCGCCGAATGAGCCCGCTGCCGATCCAAACGATCCCGAGCTCGCGGACAGTCTGGGGCTTGCTGATCCTCAAGAGATCGATGAAGGTAACTGCTGCGTGCTTGCCACGCTCGACCACACAGAGGTCATCGACGCTGCGAACATCGAAGTTGCCGCCGCCAATCAGCCCGTCCGCAAGTCGGCTATCATCGCATTTCCTGAATCCATCGAAGTCGTCTTTTTGCCATCGGGCGAGGTCGTGGCCCCAACACTGCTCACCTTGTTGGGCGCCAAGAATACTCGAAACGAAATTAAAAAGATCACGGTTGTCGACCCTGCAACCACCGCCAAGCTGCGTCTATACGCCGTTCCCCCAGACGGAGGCAAGACCTTGGAATTCGATGGTGACACACTCCTAGCCTGGCGACGTCTGGACATTATGCAAGACGTCTCGTATCAGATCGAACTCGAAGGGTTTGATCGTGCCCGCGATGCCAATATCATCGCCGCGGCTATTGAATCCCCGCAGCGGCTTATGACACTGCGCTTTGAATACTATCCCTATGTCCCGACAACCACCTGAGGCTTAAATGCTGCACATCATTCCTAACACCACTTATATAACGTATTAGATGAGTCGCGATGTGCCTCGCATTTCGTTCTGCTACGATTGCCACGTTGGCATCAATACAGGAGGGCTCATGCCGGGCTTGGGAACAATCATCAACGTTGTGCTTTTAGTTGCGGGCGGTCTTTTGGGATTAGCGGGCGGCCGCTTCATTACACCGCGCATCCAAGACACGCTCATGAAAGCATCGGGGCTGTGCGTCCTGTTTATCGGCCTTGGCGGCACCATGCAAAAGATGCTCCTTATCGATGGGAAGGCGCTAGCGACCACCGGCACCACCATGCTCATCGTCTCGTTCGCCCTCGGCTCGCTCATCGGCGAGGCCATCAACTTGGAGGCCGCCATTGAAAACCTTGGCGAATGGCTCAAGCGCAAAACCGGCAGCGAGGGCGATAACGAGTTCACCAACGCTTTTGTCTCGACTTCACTCACCGTGTGTATCGGCGCCATGGCCATTGTGGGATCGATCCAGGACGGTCTGCTCGGTGACTGGTCAACGCTTGCCCTGAAAGGCGCATTGGACTGCATCATCGTCTGCACCATGACGGCGTCGCTTGGCCGCGGCTGCATTTTCTCCGCCCTGCCCGTCGCCGTGTTCCAGGGGACGATCACGCTGTTTGCCGGCGCACTCTCCCCCATCATGACTACGGCAGCCCTCGACAGCCTTTCGCTCGTAGGCTCCATGCTCATCTTCTGCGTCGGCGTCAACCTCATCCGTCCTCAGACCTTCCGCACGGCCAATATGCTCCCCTCCGTCGTCATCGCCGTCATCTACGCCCTCCTGTTCTAAATCTATCTACGCAGCAGTATCTCGAACACCTGTTTGATGCTGTGCTATGATATGAGGCCACCGAAGCTGCGTTAGGAGAGGAGAAGCGGTGGCCGACCAGGACATCAAGATGCTCATCGAGCGCATTATGGCCGAGGCCCGGACCCATCAGTCTGCCCGCTTCTCACATGAAGTCTACGCAGACGAGCCGATTCTCAAAACCGGCCGACAGATGCAGAATTTCCTCCCCGACCAGTACCGTAAAATGCGCGAGATATCGCGCTGGCAGGATGACCCCAAGGGCGGTGCGGGCCGCTGGCTTTCGGAAGCCGAGCTTTTTTACCGCCAGGGCCTGCTGATGGCCGACTTTGAGGACGACTGTCCCTACAACGGCACCTTTAAGTCGTACTTTCCCACCTACAACGCCATGAGCGACCGGCAGCTGCGCGGCTACTTTACCTGGCGTGCCCAAGTGCGCCGCGGAACCGTCGAGGAAACGTCTACGTCCTTTGCCTTTCTGTATCTCTATGAGCTGATTTGCGGCATTGGCGTAGATGACCCACTCGACGGTTTTAACAAGATCAAGGCCTTTTGGGATGTCTATCGCGCCTTCGAGCCCGGCATTGATCGGTTTGCACGCGTGTGGTTGCAGGATTACGCCGTATTCCATGGGCTCGACCCCAAGCTGCTCCGCGACTCTAAAACCGTCATGTTCGATAACGCCCTTATCGAGCTGCGGCGCGCGGCACGAGACCTTGTACCGGCACCGGCACCGTCCGACCAGACCCCCAAACGTCGCAAAACCTCCGAGCCCACGCTCCCCCTTCCGCCCGATGAGGTGCGCGAGGAGCGACTCATGGCCGCCATCAACGCCCTCTCCACGTACAACCTAAGTAACTCGCGGCTTGACCGCAGCCACCACCGCGATCTGCGCCACGTGGCATGCGCCGTGTATGTCCGCATGGCGCGCTACTATGACACGCACCGAAAGACCGGCATCGTAGCGAGCTTGTTTGGGGAGGAGACGGCCATGCCCTACACCATGTTTGCCTCGGCCGTATTCTTTGCGCCCGAGCGCCACGAGGACTGCGAATACCGCCTGGATCCCATCCACATCTACCGTTGCCAAAACGGCTTTTGGGAATGTATGCGTATCCATGGTAGTAGGCAAAAGAGCAGCAAGCTCGGTGAAATGATGCGCGCCTGCGACCAACGCCTGCGCCTGGCGCTGGACCCCGCCCATCCCCTTAAGGAAGAAAAGGTCCCCAAATATATGGCCAAGATTATCGATGACGAGATTGTGGCATGGCTTTCGTGGGACGCCGCACACCAGCCCGTCAAGATCGATATCGACCTGACTCAGCTGGGGCACATTCGGAGCGCCGCTGCGCAAACGCGCGAAGCACTTTTAATCGACGAAGAGCGCGAGGACGGCGCACCTGTGGAAGCCGAGGCAGCGGACTCAGGGCAACCGGAAGCCGAGCCCGTAGCCGACGCGATTGTCGAGGCGGTCGCGGCACCCATTCGGCAGGACGAGACCGACGAGCCAACCATATCCACCGAACAGTTTGGTGTCGTGGCACCGCTTCTCGCGCCGACGCCCGCGTTCGCAGCTGTTGCGCCCGCTGACGCCACGAACGAACTCACGCCTGCCGCAGACGCCTATCTCCGCGCGCTGCTCGAGCACAACGCAGTACAGGCGGAATCGGCGGTAGTGCAATCGGGGCAGAGCGAGGACATGCTCGTCGACAGCATCAACGAGGCGCTCTTTGACCTGGTGGGCGACACCGTAATTGAATTTAGCGCGGCAGGGCCGCAGATTATCGAGGACTACGAAGCAGACGTGAGAGGATACCTAGACCATGAGTGATACCGCATCCGCAGCGCCCCGTGTACCCAAACGCGTCGCCGCCGTTATCCTTAACTCGCTCAAGGGCGGCGTGGTCCCGCGCATCGGCCTTCCCTATATCACCGTGGGTCGCGAGGTCGAGATTCGCGCCCTGCTCACCGATTTGAGTCTCATCGCCGATGGCGGCGCGAGCTTCCGCTTCTTAGTCGGTCGCTACGGCGCCGGCAAGAGCTTCTTGCTTCAGACCATCCGAACGCATGCCATGGGCGAGGGATTCGTCGTCGCTGATGCCGACCTTTCCCCTGAGCGCCGCCTGCAGGGCGGTCAGGGACAGGGCCTTGCCACCTACCGCGAGCTCATCCGCAACATATCGACCAAGACGCGCCCTGAGGGCGGTGCGCTCAACCTTATTCTGGATCGCTGGGTCGCCTCGTGCGCCGACGTCGACGAGTCGGTCGTCAATGCCCAACTGGCCCCGCTCGAGGAGATGGTCCACGGCTTCGACTTCACCCGCATGCTCCGCCGCTATCGCACGGCCGTATCCGAGGGCGACGAAGAAGCCATGAGCCGCGTGACCAAATGGATCCGCGGCGAATACCGCACCAAGAGCGAGGCCCGCGCCGAACTGGGGTCCTCAACCATCATCAGCGATGACGACTGGTACGACTACGTCAAACTCATCGCGCGTTTTTTGGTTTGCAGCGGCTACAAGGGCATGCTGGTGCTCATCGACGAACTCGTGAATCTGTATAAGATTCCCAACGCCATCACGCGCCAGTACAACTACGAGAAGATCCTGACCATGTACAACGACACACTTCAGGGCAAGGCGCAGTATCTGGGCATGATTATGGGCGGCACGCCAACCTCCATCGAAGACCGCCGCCGCGGCGTGTTCTCCTACGAGGCTCTGCGCAGCCGACTCGCTCAGGGTCGCTTTGCGCGCGAGGACCTTAAGGACATGCTCGCGCCCATCATCCGTCTGCAGCCACTCACCTACGAGGAGCTGCTGGTGCTGATCGAAAAACTCATGCAAATTCACGCCGGCTACTTTGGCTGGACGCCCACGCTTACCGAGAACGACTTGGTGGACTTCCTCAAGATCGAGTTCGGTCGCGTGGGAGCCGACACGCATCTGACGCCGCGTGAAGTCATTCGTGACTTTATCGAGCTGCTCGACATCCTATGCCAAAACCCCGACGCCAACGTGGCCGAGCTGCTGAAAAGCGTCGGCGGCGACGCGCTGGCGACGGCAGCCGCAACAGGTGACACCGATACCGCAGGCGGCGACCGTAACTTCGCCGAATTCACCATCTAACCTGCCAAAAAGGGACAGGTTTATTTTGGCAGGTTTTATCTGGGAAAACGTTGAGGCAGTCATGCAGCAAGCCGTTGCCAGCCGCGCTGAGAGATTCGTTTTTGAGAGGAGGCCCCGTGAACGCCTTTGACCGCTACGCCCCGTTTATCCAAGACTTCATCTACTCCCACGATTGGGAGAGTCTGCGCTCTATCCAGGTTGCGGCAGCAGATGCCATCTTTAACACACAAGACAATGTGCTCCTAACGGCATCCACAGCTTCCGGCAAAACCGAAGCGGCCTTCTTTCCCATCCTGACCGAGTTTTGGGAGAACCCGCCCGCAAGCGTGGGCGCCCTCTACATTGGCCCCCTCAAGGCGCTCATCAACGATCAGTTCGTCCGCCTCAACGACCTCTGCGAAGAAGCCGACATCCCCGTCTGGCACTGGCATGGCGACGTTTCGCAGTCGCACAAGGCAAAGCTCATCAAAAAGCCGAGCGGTATCTTGCAGATTACGCCCGAGTCGCTCGAGGCGCTCTTGATCCATAAGCACATGGCGATTCCGCGCATGTTCTGCGATCTGCGCTACGTCGTCATCGACGAGGTCCATTCGCTTATGCGCGGCGATCGAGGCGGGCAGACGCTCTGCCTTATTGAGCGCCTGTCGCGCATGGCCGGCGTACAACCCCGCCGCATTGGCCTTTCGGCTACCATCGGCGACCCCGAGCGCACGGGCGCTTTTCTCTCTCAGGGAACGGGGCGCGACTGCGTTATCCCCCGCTTTGAGGAGCCGCGTCGCGTGTGGCGTATCTCCATGGAGCACTTCTACAACTCGGGTCCCCAGGCTCAGAAGCGGGGATTCGAGGGCATGGGTCCTCAAGAGGCCGAAGTGCTTGCATGCGAGCGCATTGAGGCAGCGGCACCCGCGGCACTGCCCGTCAGCACCCAAGACATGCGCCATAGCGGACAACTCACACAGGAGAAACGCCGCCAACGTCGCGAGCAGGCACGGGGCAAGGCTGCCCCCAAGGACAGTCGCGCTTCCTCGGCCCCCGAGGGCGAAGTCGACATCCCCCGGGCCACCGAGCAGACGCTCCTCAACCCCACCGACACCGCACCCGACAACGCCGACCCCGGCATGGGCTACATCTTTGAACATACCCGCGGCCGCAAGTGCCTGGTCTTTGCCAACTCGCGCGAGGAGGCAGAGGCCGTGTGCTCCATGTTGCGCAGCTACTGTGAAAGCCGGCACGAGCCCGACCGTTTCCTCATCCATCACGGCAATCTTTCGGCATCGTTGCGTGAGACGGCAGAAGAGCTTATGCGCGACGAGGAACAGGCACAGACGACCGTCACCACCTCCACGCTGGAGCTTGGCATTGATATCGGTCGCCTGGAGCGCGCGTTCCAGATCGATGCACCGTTTACCGTCAGCTCCTTTTTGCAGCGCATGGGGCGCACAGGCCGCCGCGATCTTCCGCCCGAGATGTGGTTTGTCATGCGCGAGGAAGAGCCCGAGCCGCGCACGATGATGCCTGAAACGATACCTTGGAAACTCCTCCAGGGCATCGCGCTCGTACAACTCTATCGCGAGGAAAAGTGGGTCGAGCCGCCTGAGCTCGATCGACTCCCCTACAGTCTGCTCTATCACCAGACCATGTCGACCCTCGCCAGCACCGGAGAGCTCACGCCGGCGGAACTTGCCCAGCGCGTGCTCACGCTCAGCTATTTCCATCGCGTCTCGGCCGATGACTATCGCGTGCTGCTGCGTCACCTCATCAAGATCGACCACATCCAGGTCACCGAGGGCGATGGGCTCATCGTGGGCCTCGCGGGCGAGCGCATCATCAACAACTTTAAGTTCTACGCCGTGTTCCAGGAAAACGAGGAGTTCACCGTTCGCAGCGAGTCGGCCGAGTTGGGCACGATCGTCAACCCCCCTCCGCCCGGTGAGCGCATCGCCATCGCCGGACACTGCTGGATTGTCGAGGAAGTGGACTGGAAGCGCCACACCGTCTTTGCCACGCAGGTCAAGGGCCGTGTGCCGGCATACTTTGGCGATTGCCCCGGAGACATCAATACACACGTACTCGAGCGCATGCGCAAGGCGCTCAACGAACATGCCACGTATCCGTATCTTATGGGTAACGCGCGGGCCCGCTTGGCGCAGGCTCGCCATACGGCTGAGATTTCGGGTGCGGGAACTAGGCCGCTCATTAACCTGGGCGGCGACACCTGGGCGCTCTTCCCCTGGTTGGGAAGCTACGCCTTTCTGGCGCTCGAGCGTATGCTTAAAATCAAATGCGCAGCTGAGCTGGGCCTTCGCGGACTCGACCCGTCACGCCCGTACTTTATGCAGTTTAAGATGAAGGCCGACGAGGAGACGTTCTTTGAGGTACTCGCCGCCGAGGCCGAGAAAGACTTCGATCCCATCGAGCTCGTCTATCCTGGCGAGGTGCCTTACTTTGACCGCTACGACGAGTTTGTTCCCGAAGAGCTCGTGCGCAAGGGCTTTGCCGAAGGCGTGCTCGACATAGAGGGCATGAAGCAGCACGTCCTCAGCTGGCGCGACCACGCCTAAGACCAGTCTTTTTGGGACGGAGAGACTTACTTGTCGTGAAGGGCGGTGCCGAGGAAGTCGGCGTCGAAGGGCACGGCTTCGGCAAAGACACAGTCGCCGTCGCTGGCGATGAGCAGGTAGTTCTCCTCGCCGCCGAACTCCGCATCGCCGCACGGGACCACCCAGGCATGGGCGAATACCTCGAGTGCCGTGGCAGCGCAGTCGCGCAGGAACGTCACGTCGCTCCCCTCGTTTGCGCTCACGATATTGGCGACGTAGACGCCCCCAACATTTAGGCTGCCCCGCACTAAACGCAACGCCTCAACGGTCGCCAGCTCGCGCACGGGCTCGGCACCGCCAAAGCAATCGCTCACGACCACGTCGTAGCGACGATGGCCCACACTCGTCACACCCAGATACGAGCGAGCCTCAGCAGTAATCACCCGCAAGCGGTCGCCCACCGTGCGCTCCAGCTCGTCCAGATAGAACCAACGGCGCGCCAGGCGCGTAATCTCTCCGTCATACTCGATGACGTCCATGCGCAAGCCCTCGTGCGACATCAGCGCGAACTTGGGATAGGCAAACCCACCGCCGCCCAGCATAAGCATACGGTCGATGCCGTGACCATAAGCGTCGCGCATCGCATCCTCGGACTCAAACACGTCGTCAAACGCACGATAGTACGCAAAGACGGGCTCGGCCCAACGCTCACCGACATAGCTCGCGCTTTGGTAGACGCCGCCTTGCACCAACACGCGAATCTCATCGCCGCCCTCATCGTGCACGCGTTTCACACGCGCCAACCCATTGCGGGTTCGCGCAACCTGCAGACAGGCAGCGCGAACAGCGACGGCGGCCGCACCAAGCGCCGCGGCTCCCAGAGCAACGCCGGCAACGACGCCGGCAGAAACACTCGGCTTGTTCATCTAGAGCTCCTTTTGCAGATAAAGGCCATGGTCATAAAATCCAAGATGGCGATAGTACTCGCGCGTACCAATCGCGCTGATCACGTTGATGCGCGCATAGCCGGCATCCCGGGCAATCTCGCACGCACGCTCTACGAGCAAACGCCCCAACCCGTGATGCTGCGCCGCCTGGCCCCGGTCACCCACGCGTGCCGCCATGCCATACACGTGCACCTCGCGAATCATCGCCTCGTCCGGCGTAGTCGGCAACTCGTCCGCATGCGCGGCAACAAACGAATGGTCGGGCAGCGACAACCGCAAAAAGCCCGCGATCTTGCCCTGCTGCGTCACCCACTGCAAAAAGCGCTCGTAAGTCACCGGTGTCACGTACGTCACTTCCTCATCAAGAGATAGCTCGTCCAAGTCGGCACCCGCGGTACTGATCTCACGATAGCGAATCTCGCGCACCGTCGCGCCTTCCCCACGAGCCACCAAGCGGTTCTCAACGAGCTGGCGCAGGTTGGGTTTCTTGTTGCCCACCATGATGTCGTCGGAGCTAAAGTCGCGGATCATGCGACTGATGCGGCAGAACGCCGGCGTCACCACGATGTCGTCGGCCAATACATCGAGCAGCTCTTCCTCGGTATAGGGACGCCACTCGCCGCGCTCATAGCAGCCCACCAGACGCGAGCCCTCGATGAGCGCACACGGGTAGACCTTGACCTCGTCGGGCATAAAGGCCCCCTCGGTCATAAAGCACTCGTAGTCGCGCTTGTCCCCCTCGGGCGTGGCGCCCAGCAAGTTAAGCATAAAATGCGCGTGGATCTTAAAGCCAAACAGGCGCGCAAGCGAAAACGCCCGCTCGATCTGCGCCACCGAAATGCGACGCTCGTTGATATCGAGCAAGTGCTGGTCGAGACTCTGGATACCCATCTGAATCTTGGTGCAGCCCAGGCGGCGGATAAGCGTGAGGGCCTGCGGCGTTACAGCATCGGGGCGCGTCTCGATAACGAGCCCCACCACGCGATGCTTCGCCGTCTCGTTGATGCGCTGCTGACGCTCAAGCTCCTCCATCGTTGCCGCCTGCCACTCGGCAACCTCGCCCCACGGCGTACCAGGGCCGTACAGACGGCGCACCGCGCGGTTATAGCCGCCCACGGCAACATCCACACGCTCCTGCTCGTCGGCAACGCCGGCAGCAAGCTCAGCCTCGTCTGTCGCAATGCCGGCAGCCCGATAGCGCTCGCGGCGCTCTGTTACCACCGGCGGCAGGGCATCGGCGGGAGCGTCATCGAGCAGGCGCCCCGCCTCGGCACGGCTGATGCCCGGACGCGCCAACATGGGGTTTGCCGCCACGCCGGCGACGACATCGTCATTGAGCGCCCGGAAAAGCTCCGACATAAACCATGTCTGATACCCTTGCGGATAGTCGCTCCAGGTACCGCCGAGCACGATGAGCTCTATCTTGTCGGTCGCATGCCCCATCTGCGAAAGCGCCGTCAAACGGGCGCTCACCTGCAGATACGGGTCAAAGCAATTTTGCTCCGCACGGGCGCATGCCGGCTCGGCGTGCAGATAGCTCTTGGGCATGCGCAGATCGTTGGGGCAAAACAGGCAATCGCCCGAGCATGGCCAGGGCTTGGTAATGACGGTAATGGTCGCCACGCCCGAGGCCGTTCGGCGCGGCTTCATACGCAGGACCTGCAGCAGTTGACGCTCCAGATCGGCATCGACATTCCACGCAGCCCACCGAACCGGCTCCTCACGTTTAACCCGCTGGTAGAACGGCAGCAGACGGCGCTTGGCCAAATCGCGTTTGTCGGCACCCTCACGGCGCGCCTCGGCATGTATCAGTTTGACGAGCGCTTTGTCGTCCACGGTCTCGCCGCGACGCAGAGCCTCGAGTATGTTCAAGATAATCTGTTCCATGTCCCCATTGTAAAGGCAAAGGCGCCGAAGCCCGTCACGGCTCCGGCGCCTCCATCAAAGAGCATGCCTATATGTACCGATCTCCGAAAACCGCATGTCACTCCGGATCAAACGACATGTCGCCCGAACCGACCTCAAAACGATACGTAGCAGACTTATCGCCGTTATCGAATTCAAGATTCAAAATGGTCTCGCCGTCGTAGCCAAGCGGAAGGAAATCGCTCTCGAAGTCGCCGCTGCCCAAGGTGAGGCTCGCCTTAAAGCCCGTCGAGTTCGGAACCGTCATCTCCACATCGCCCGAGTCCACGCTCACGTCCATCGACTTCGCGGGGGCCTGGTAGAGCTCGAACGTCGCATCGCCCAAACCGACCTCGGCATTCAGAGTGTCGGTCACGGTGCCCGCAAACGCGACGTCTCCCGAGTCCAACGTCAAATCAAAGTCGTGGCACGCAATGTCCGCGACCGTCAGGTCTCCCAACCCCACGTTTGCCGTAATGCCCATCATGTTATCGGCAAGCTCACGCGGCAGTTCAATGGTGACCTTACGGTCATGGGCGCGCTCGTCATCGCAGTCGAACTGGCTAATCTTGAGTGTAGAGCCCTCGATCTTAACCAGATTCTGAGTGGCGGCATCGGAAGCAGACGCCCCCTTTGCAACGCGCCCGCTTTCGATGACACGTACCGGTCCGCCAGAGACACGTTTAACCTCGACCGTCCCCGACGTCACATCCAAGTCGAGCGATTGGAACGCGTCTTCGTCAAAAGTCGTGCTCGAAAGCTGCTGAGGCCGAGCGGAATAGTTACCGCCATCCAAAAGATCGTCCTCGTCAACCGCATCGTCCATACCAGAGAAGCCGGATACAACATCGTCGAGATCCCACGGACCATCAAAATGAATCAATGTCCGCGAAATGCCAAAGACAAGCCCGATGATGAGCACGAACGCTCCGATGCCAACGCCCAAGCGCACCTTGGATTCATGCGAAAGCTTCATCATTCATCACTCTCTTTGGCAATCGACTCAGCGGTAGTCGCGGTAGCCACGTCAGCATCAGGTTCTGCAGAAGTATCCTTCCCCTGGGCCTTGACCGCCACCGGCACCGGACCAACCTGGATATCTCCACGTGCCCAATCGCCATCAAGCGCACGTGCCACCCAGTGATAGATAGGAATCGTAAAGAAGATCAGTGCGGGAAAGGGGCTGACACCAACCAGGAGCATCAGTAAAAAGAACAGTAGCCAACACACGGCCCAATACGGGAACGACTGGAACGGGCCCTTCACCGGAGTCGAGCCAACCGCGGTGCCACTCGTCGCCTGCGCCGTAGCGGCATTGGCGGCCTGCGCACTCCAGCTTGCCGCTTGCGCCGCCTTGGCCGCAGCATCACTCGCCTGCGTTGCCGCCTCGGTAGCGCGCGCCGCCGCCTCATGGGTGCGAGCACGCTCTGCCGCCTCGGCCTCGCGCTGACGGGCGCGGTCCTCGTTCTCAAACTCGATATCGTCCTCGATCTCGTCGCTCGGATTGAGCAGCTCGTCCAGGCTCACGCCATAGAGTTTGGCAAGTGAGATCAGGTTCTCGGTATCGGGCGAGCTCTCCGCGCGCTCCCATTTACTGACTGCCTGGCGCGACAGCCCCAGCTTTCGCGCCAGCCCTTCTTGGCTAAAACCCTTGCTGCGACGAAGGTCGGCGAGCCGCTGCGCAGTTTCTACATTCATGGTTCCTCCTAAGTGATGCCAGCCGTGCCGCCGGACCGTTTTTGTTCTTAAGGCGCCTTGCACAGTTAAAAATCTATCCGCCATCGCCAAAAGCATGCCACCTATTCTAGTGAGATTTTTGACAACCGGCGGTTGCGGGCACATATGAGCTGCGGAAATGTGTCCAAACAAAGCAATGACCCACGGCTCGGTTGTCCCCGTTGCGGCGTTAACGGTAGTATGGTCGTACTGTTTATTCCGCACCGCCAACGGAGGGAGTCCCGCGCCGTGAACCGCGATTTCGCCTCATCGCTCATCCAGCTCAACAACACGTTCTATCGCGAGCACTCCGTCTCCTTCTCCGATACGCGTCAGGCCCCGTGGCCCGGCTGGGTGCGCACCATGGACATCGCGCTAGAACAGCTCGACGTCGCCACGATCGAGCATCCCGTCCGCGTCTTCGATCTCGCCTGCGGCAATATGCGATTCGAGAACTTTGCCGCCGGCGGCGCACTTGCCGCCAAGGGCGTCGACGGCGCAAACCCCTCGGCAGATGCCAGCTGCCCGTTTGAGTTCTATGGTGTCGACTCGTGCCAAGACCTGGCCATCGATGCACGTGGTCACGCCCTGCGCATTCCCAACCTGCACTTCCAGGAACTCGACGTGCTCGATGCCCTCATGAGGCTCAACCCCGCCGAGACGCCCGACGTTCTTTTCGATGCCCCGCTCGCCGACATCTCGGTCTGCTTTGGCTTTATGCACCACGTGCCGTCGTGCGAGTACCGCGTACGCGTGCTCGACGCCCTGGTGCGCCAGACACGCCCGGGCGGCATCATCGCCATCAGCTTTTGGGAGTTTATGAATGACGAGCGCATGGCGCGCAAGGCCGTTCGCGCCGAAGCCCGCGCCGAGCTCACCCCGCCGTTTGAGGGCTACGACTCCGCGCAGTTTGAGGCCGGCGACCACCTCATTGGCTGGCAAAACGACCGCCACGCCTACCGCTATTGCCATCACTTTGACGATCAGCAGATCACCGACCTGGTGCGCGGCGTGCGTACGTTCTACAAGAGCGGCGAGGTCCCCGTGCGCGAGCTTGAGCGCTTCCATGCCGACGGTCGCAGCGGCGAGCTCAACCGCTACGTGATCCTTAAGCGCCTGTAGGTATCGGCGACTCGCTGCCGAGCCGCATCGCATCTTTCGGGCAAGCTATGCCCACCCTTTTTCAACCCATTGACGGAACGCGCAGCTATGCGTTCCACACTTATGACCAAGGAGCCTCATGGGAGCCGTCCACGTTCGCACGCCTAAGAACTTTGTGCTCGAGGAGCGCCTGGAGCGCTACGCCGATGCGATTGAGACGAACCCCGAGGCCTATGCCGGAGATTGGCGCGCGGCCTGTGTGCCAGTTGGCAGCAAGCCCTTCGAACACCTTCACCTGGATCTTGGCTGTGGCAAGGGAACGTACCTCGTAGAGCGCGCGGGCCACGAGCCAAACACGCTCTTTATCGGCATGGACCAAGAGCCCATCTGCATCGCCTATGCCGCGCAGAAAATCTGCGAGCAGGAGCTATCCAACGCACTCGTCCTGCCCCGAGGCGCCGCATCGCTGCCGCAGCTATTTGCCGCAGGCGAGCTCGACGCCATCACCATTAACTTTCCCACGCCGCAGCCCAAGGCCAAGTACGCCAAAAAACGACTCGTCCATGTCGACCATCTGATGATCTACCGCCCGCTCTTTGCAGCCGGCGCCACCGTCACGCTGCGAACCGACAGCAAGCCATTGCGCGACTACGCCCTGGGGCAGTTTGCCGCGGCAGGCTACGACGCACTTTGGGTAAGCGACAACGTCCGCCGCGACCATCCCGAGCACCCCGAGACCGAATATGAATGCCGTACGCGCGAGATGGGTGCCGTCGTCTATGGCATTTGCGCTACGCCCGGCGCGGAACCCATCGAAGAGCAGCTCGCGGCGGGCCGCGCGCAGGAGCAAAGCCTTGCCTGCTACCTGCCCGAAAACCTCGATGAGCTCACCTACGTGCCTCTCGGCATGGAAGAGGCCGTCGAGAACTTCAGAAACCGTGCCCGCAAGGGCAAGAAGCACCTGCCGCAAGAGTCCTAGGGGCTTCTGATGGTCGCGGCGTCAGCAAATAAGCGCGAATAGGCGCCAGCAAACAACCCTCAAACCTAAGTGAGTAGACTTTTTTGCAATAGCCAAGCACAACCCGCATAACGAAAACTAAAACCGCAGATAGAACCCTTGTGCAAAATCCATGTGCTCGCGACATCGCAAAAAGTCTACTCACTTAGCTGGCAACTGCACCAAACGGCCGGGCAGAACGCCCATTTCCTGCATTTTCTTGCCTGCAAACGCATCGATGCGCCGCTACGCCATAATAGTTGGCGGACAAACGCGAGAGAAAGCAACCACATGGCACAGACCACGACAGATACCGCCGCCAGCACCGTTTCCGGCGCCGGCGCCGCCAGCTCATTCTCGGGCGGCACGGGAACCGAAGCCGAGTTTGGCTCGCTCGGCGCGCTCTCCCCCACCTGGTGGGAGCCCGAGGACGGCAGTGAGCCCGAACCGTGGCTCACGCCCGACCAAGCCTTCGAACGCTTCTTTGAATGGACGAGCGATCGCGGCATTGAGCTGTGGGATCACCAAGAAGAGGCCCTCATGGACCTGGCTGCCGGCGACCACGTCATTTTGGGAACACCGACCGGATCGGGTAAATCGCTCGTCGCGCTGGGCATGCTCTTTATGGGCATGGCACAGGGCAAGCGCTGCTACTACACGGCCCCCATCAAGGCCCTGGTCAGCGAAAAGTTCTTCGACCTGGTACAGGTACTCGGCCGCGATAACGTCGGCATGATCACCGGCGATACGCATATCAATACCAAGGCGCCCGTCATCTGCTGCACGGCCGAAATCCTTGCCAACGATGCGCTGCGCGAAGGCGAGGACGCCGACGTGGGCTGCGTGGCCATGGACGAGTTCCACTACTTTGCCGACCCCGACCGCGGCTGGGCCTGGCAGGTACCGCTGCTCACCCTGCCCCACACGCAATTTATGCTCATGAGCGCCACGCTCGGCGATGTCACCGCCATCGCCGCCTCACTCGAGGAACACACCGGCGCTGCTTGCGACTTGGTTGTCGACGCCCCTCGTCCTGTTCCGTTGAGCTACGACTATGTGACGACCTCCCTCGAGGGCACGGTCGAGCTCGCCATGCGCCGCGGCGAGGCCCCGCTCTATATCGTGCACTTTAGCCAGGATGCCGCCCTTGCGACGGCACAGTCGCTCGCCAATTTTGGCATCGCCAGCAAGGAGCAGCGCGAGGCCATCAAAGAAGCGGCAAAGGGAACGAGCTTCTCGACGGCCTTTGGTAAGATTCTCAAACGCCTGCTTGGATGCGGCGTCGGCGTGCACCACGCCGGTATGCTGCCGCGCTATCGCCTCCTGGTCGAACGCCTGGCGCAGCAGGGCCTACTGCCCGTCATTTGCGGCACCGACACACTCGGCGTCGGTATCAACGTGCCCATCCACACCGTGGTTCTCACTGCGCTCACCAAGTTCGACGGCTACAAGATGCGTCGCCTGCGCGCCCGCGAGTTCCATCAGATAGCCGGCCGCGCCGGCCGTTCGGGCTTCGATACCGAGGGCATGGTCATCGCCGAGGCCCCGGAGCACGAGATCGAGAACGCCAAGCTCATGGCCAAGGCGGGCGACGACCCCAAGAAGCTCCGCAAGATTAAAAAGAAGAAGGCCCCCGAGGGCTTTGTCACCTGGAACAAGCAGACCTTTGAGCGCCTGATCGAGACGCAGCCCGAAACGCTCAAGCCGCGCCTGCGCATCACACACTCCATGGTGATTAGCGTGGTCGAGCAGGGCGGCGATGCCCGAGCCCGCGTACACGACCTCATCGAGACGAGCCTGCAGACTCCCGAGGAAAAGGCCAAGCTCGAGGTTCGCGCCGACGAAATCTTCGCCACACTCATCGATTCCGGCGTCGTCGTTCGCACCGAGGTGCCGCCCGCGCCCGACGCTCCGGCTGACGCCGCGCCGGACATCGACTACGCGCTGACGGTCGATCTGCCCGAGGACTTCGCACTCGATCAGCCGCTCTCGCCGTTCTTGCTTGCCGCGTTGGAGCTGCTCGACCCCGAGAGCGAGACCTATACCATGGATCTGATCTCGATGGTCGAGGCAACGCTCGAGGATCCCAAGCAGGTGCTGCGCGCACAGGAGCGCGCCGCGCGCGACCGCGCGATGGCCGAAATGAAGGCTGACGGCGTCGAGTATGAGGAGCGCTTGGAGCGCATTCAGGACGTCACGTACGAAAAGCCGCTCGAGGATTTGCTCGACGCCGCCTTTGACAAGTACTGCCAGGAAGTGCCCTGGGCAAACGACTACCAGCTCTCGCCCAAGAGCGTCCTGCGCGATATGCTGGAAAGCGCGAGCGATTTTAAGGGCTACATTCAAAAGCTCGGCATCGCCCGCTCCGAGGGCATTTTGCTGCGCTACCTAGCAGAGGCCTATCGTTCGCTCGACCGCACCGTGCCCATCGAGAAGCGCGACGAGCGCCTGCGCGACATTATCTCGTGGCTGGGCTTTGTGGTGCGCTCGGTGGACTCGAGCCTGGTGGACGAGTGGGAGAACGCCGGCAACCCGGCAGCCCTCGATGCTGCGCCGCCGCAGGGCATCGACGAGGTCGTGGCGGACCGTCGCGGCTGCACGCTATTGGTGCGCAACGCGCTCTTCCGCCGCGTGACCCTTGCCGCCCGCGAGCACGTTCGCGACCTGGGCGAACTCGACGACGACTGGGGCATGAGCGAGATCCGCTGGCAAAAAGCACTCGACGCTTACCACGAGCAGCACGAGGAAATCCTCACCGACGGAGATGCTCGCAGCGCCGCGATGTTTTCCATCGACGAGTCCGACGAGAAGACCGCGCACGTATGGCACGTGCACCAGATCTTTGCCGACGAGGATGGCGACCACGACTTTGGCATTATGGGCGATGTCGATCTGGACGCCACACAAGACGGTGGCGAGGTCATTTTCAAAAACTACCGCGTGGGCTTTATCGAGAACTTGCTCGAGGACTAGCCGAACATACTGGAACGAAACGAAGCGGGGCCGCTGGCAACATCGCTAGCGGCCCCGCTTTTGCACTATACGTTATGCCTTACTCGGCATCCTCGACCTCATACGAATCCGCCTCGGCCGGCTCATCGTTTGTCTCTGACGCAGCCCCACGCGCCTCGTCAAACGCCGCCTTCATGGTCTTGTTGCCCCACGTGAGCTTGCGAATGGTAAGATCGTCGGCCTTCTTGTTGGCTAGGCGCAGATTGTTCTCGGAGGACAGCAACGCCTCCTTGGTTTTCTGCAGATGGCTAATCGTCTTGTCGATCTCATCGATTGCCGTTTGGAACTTGCGGCTCGCGATCTCGTAGTTGCGGCCGAAATCGTTCTTGAACTTCTCCATCTTGGCTTCGAAGTTCGTGACGTCGATATTCTGCTGTTTGTACTCCGCCAGCTCCTGCTTATAGCGCAACGAACCCATGGCAGCGTTGCGAAGGAGCGTGATCATGGGAATGAAAAACTGCGGACGGATCACGTACATCTTCTCGTAGCGATAGCTCACGTCGACTATCCCTGCGTTATAGAGCTCGCTCTCGGGCTCGAGCAGCGTGCAGAGCACCGCATACTCACAGCCTTTCTGGCGACGATCGTGATCGAGTTTCTTAAAGAAGTCCTCGTTTTTATGCTTGGTCGCGGTCTCGTCGTTCTCGTTTTTCATCTCGAACATAATCGAAATGACCTCGTTACCGCTCGCGTCGCGCTCGCGGAAGATAAAGTCGCCCTTGGTACCCTCGGACGCATCGTTATCTTTCTCGAAGTACGCGTTGGGAAACGCCGTCATGCGCAGACGGTTGAACTCGGTCTCGCAGTGCTGCTCGAGCGACTCGCCCACCATCTTGGTGGACAGACGGACCTTCATGTCCTTAAGGCGCTCAATCTCTTCATCCTTGTAGCGAATCAGGTCATCGCTCGCGCGCTTGGCCTGCGCAAGCTCCAGCTCGTGTGCCGCCTTGGCTTGCTCCTCGCGAGAATCGCGCACCGCCAGCTCGCTCGTCAGCTTGGCACGTGCCTCATCGCGCTCTCGCTCCGCCGCGGCGACCGCCTCTGACAGGTTCATTTTTGCCATCAGTTCCTGCTCGCGCAACTGGGCACGCAGCCCCTCGGCCTCTTGCTCGGACTGAGCCTTTGCGGCGGAAAACTTCTCTTGCACCTTCGCGCGATAGTCAGTAAGCGCGCGCTCGGCCTCGCTGCGAGCGGCATCGAGCTCACGCTGCGACTCGGCCGCGGCTGCGGCGAGCGCCATCTCCTGGGCCTTGTCCGCCGCGGAGAGCTTTGCCTGCAATTCGGCAATCTGCGCATCGCGTGCGGCCAAATCGTTTTGAGCGGCATTGCGCGCCGCCGACTCGACAAGCTTGGCTTCGTCATCCTTGCGCCCCAGCTGCGCACGCAAATTGTCGATCTCGCGCTGAAGCTCGGCATTCTCCTTTTGAGCGTCGGCACGGGCCTCAACCGCCGCGCGCTGGCTTGCACTCTCGCGCTCTGCGGCAGCGCCCTCGAGCTTAGCGCGCAGCTCGGCAAGCTCAGCATCGCGCTTGGCAACCTCTTGCGCCAGTTTCTGATCCGCAGTGTTCTTCTGCTCGACAAGCTGGGCATTGCGCTGAGACTCTGCCTGTTGCAAGGCAGCCGTCGAACGCGAGCGCTCAAGCTCCAGCGCCTGCTCACCCTCACGCTGGACTGCCTTCACACGCTCATCCAGGTCGCGCGAGAACTCGGCATCGCGCACCTGCTTGACGATATCCGCATAGCCGGATGCATCGACCTTAAAAACTACGCCGCAATGCGGGCACTTGATCTCGTTCATAGCAGCTCCTCGATGGACGCAAATATCAACCGGCTACACTCTACCGCGCCGCGCGGACAAAAAAGGCGCCGCCGCCATAATGGCAACGGCGCCAGAGCCACCACAAAGGTGCCTGTCCCCTTTGTGGTGGCTCTGGCGCCCTATAACCCAAAGAAGCTAAGAATCTGATCGCGGCTTACGGGCTTGTACTCGTTGGCATCGAGACCGACATCGTAGCGAAAGATAGGGCGCTCGCGATCGCGGTTGCGTGCGTTGGCGCGGTCACCTCTGCTGTGGATATGCCCATGCAGCATAATGGCGCCACGTGCCTTGCCGTTCCAGCTGAGCATGGGGTAGTGGCTCATAACCAGACGATGGCCCTTGGCATAGCCGGGAGCAATCTCCAGGTAATCGCGCACGTCTTCCCAAATCCGCGGTACGTCGGAATCTTCCCAGTCGCCGTCATGGTTACCGCGGATGAGCGTCACGTTCTGGCATTCGATACGCTCGCGCAGGCGCACCGCCTCCGCCAGGGGCAAACGATAGGTAAAGTCACCCAGAATATAGAGGCGGTCGTCCGCAGCCACGCACTCATTGATGGCATCGATGACCTTGCGGTTCATCTCCTCGACCGAGCCAAACGGCCGGTCCATGTCGTGCAAGATATTCGTATCGCCCAGGTGCAAGTCGGCGGTAAACCACATCATCGTCTGTGTCCTCATTTCGCAACGTGTTCAACTCGTGCTAAGTATACAGACGCAGCGATGCGGCGGTTATCCAAAGAGCCCGCCGAACAGTCCGCGGCGGCGTTTGTCTTGCTTTTTCGAAGCGTCACTCTGAGTTTTCTTGTCCTGCCGTTTCTTACGATCCTGCTCCAACTCATCGTCGTCGAGTAGCAGATCCCACTCAAACGGATCGTCTGTCAGATCGAACTGGTCGTCGTCATCAAACATGGCCGCCTCCATTGCCGACTAGCGGGCATCCACCACATAGAGGCCAACGCGCACCTGGTGCCACGGGCTGCGCTCGGGGGCAACCTGTTGCACGCGGGCCTCAAATACGTCCTCGTGGCCGTAATACATCATCAAGGACAGCGGGCCGACCTCGTTTCCCGGAACGTAGCCAAGTTTGGTCTTGCCATAGTAGATCGCAACTGCCTCGGGGTCATGGGGATTATCGCGCTCGGCACACAGCGTCAGCTTATCGCCCGCTTTAAGATCGCCCAGGACCAAGGCGCCATCGGCATACTGAAATCCTGCAATGTGAAATGACAGAAGAACACGTGAAGGCTCGTACATAGCAGCTCCTCTAACGGCCGGATAAACCGGTGTGTAACCTTATTGAGAAGTCTACGGTCCCGCGCGGACACAAATACATCCTGTCTGCGTCCTTCAATCGTTTGCCTCAACGCTTGCGCGACAGAACGCTTGCAGATAAGATAGGAACACGGATGGCACCCGTTGCCGCGGGTCTTGCCAACTCCGATACACGTTTTCATCGTGAGAAGTGGCCGTCTTCGCTTACGCGGGGGCGGCTATTTCATTCGGCCGATAAACAGACCGAGTTCGATAGCCGCAATCAACAACGCCAATAACGAAATAACATCGCTTACGTTCATACCAAATCCCTTCTAAAGGGAGTTGGCCCATCCGTGCTCCATAACAGTAGTCTAACGCAAAATGCAGGTAATAGGAACACTTGTTCGTATTACCTGCGCCCTTTTCTAATGCACAAACATGCGCACGAACTTGTGCTTCCAGCTTGCGTAGGGCGCATACCGAAACGGCACGTCCAGCCAAGTTGCCTTGTTCACGATGCTCTTCTTGTGGCTAAACGTATCGAAGCTCTCGCGTCCATGGTACTGCCCCATACCGCTCGCGCCCATGCCGCCAAAGCCCATATGGCTCGTAGCCAAGTGCATGATCGTGTCGTTGACACAGCCGCCGCCAAAGGGCACGTAGCGCACAAAGCGTTGCTGAACCGAACGGTCCTGGCTAAAGATATACAGGGCCAGCGGCGTCGGACGATCCGTAATAAACGTCTCGGCCTCGTCTAGGCTCTCAAACGTCAGCACCGGCAAGATGGGACCGAAGATCTCCTCCTGCATCACGGCGTCATCGGGGGTCACGCCGTCTAGGATCGTCGGCTCAATCTTGAGCGACGACTCGCGCGCCGTGCCTCCCAGCACGACCTTATCGGGATCGATCAGCCCGCGCACGCGCGCAAAATGCTTGGCGTTGACGATATGCCCGTAGTCCTCGTTATCGAGCGGATGCTCGCCAAACATACGGCGGGCCTCTTCCCTGATGAGGTCCAGCAGCTCGTCGTGCACGCGCGCATCGACCAGCAGGTAGTCGGGCGCCACGCAGGTCTGCCCCACGTTGAGCCATTTACCAAAGGCGATACGCCGCGCCGCAACCTTCAAGTTTGCCGTCGCATCCACGATGCAGGGGCTCTTGCCGCCCAGCTCAAGCGTCACGGGCGTGAGGTTTTTACTCGCGCGCTCCATGACGAGCTTGCCGACCGGAACGCTACCGGTAAAGAAGATCTTGTCCCAGCACTCATCGAGCAACGCTTCGTTCTCGGCGCGCCCGCCCTCGACAACCGTCACCAGGCGCGGATCAAATGCCTCTTCACAGATTTGCTTGAGCACCGCGCTCGATGCCGGAGCATAGGCACTCGGCTTGATGACCACGGTATTGCCCGCGGCAAGGGCGCCGGCGAGCGGCTCGAGTGTTAGCAAAAACGGGTAGTTCCACGGAGCCATGATGAGCGTGACGCCATAGGGCACGGCTTGCGTTTTGCACGCGCTCACGGCGTTGGCAAGGTCACACGGACGCAGGCGCGGACGACTCCATCGAGCCACGTGAGCGATCTGATGACGAATCTCGGAAAGCGACGTGCCGATCTCGCACATATATGCCTCGTCATGCGACTTTCCCAAATCGGTCTTGAGTGCATGGGCAATATCGGCCTCGTGCGCCCGTACCGCATCGCGTAAACTCACGAGCGCGCGACGTCGGGCATCAACATCAAACGTAGCGTGCGTTTTAAAGTAAGTGCGCTGATCGCCGACGATGCGCGCAATTTCCTCGGTGTTCATGGCACCCTCCTAGTTCTCGTCCTCAAACATACCACCCGCGACGACCTCGTACATACGCTCGAGCTCCACGCGGTCCATCAAAAGCGGAACGGGGTACAGCGGATTGGCCTCGGCATCGGCATGCGCCGCCATCTCGGGAATGTCGGAGCGGCGAATGCCCGAGACATATTTGGGGATTCCCAGGATCTCGTTCATGCGGTCGACCCAATCGAAAAAGGCCTCGGCCGCAAGACTATCCTGCGCGGTAGCCGGCGCAATGCCCGCCATGCGAGCAAGATCGGCAAGCTTGGGGGCGGCGGCGTCACCATAAGCGCGAAGCATGTGCGGCAGGATGATCGCGTTGGCCAAACCGTGCGGAATTCCGTATCGGCCGCCCAGACTGTGCGCGATGGCATGCACATATCCGACATAGGAGCGGGTAAACGCAACGCCCGCCTTATACGCCGCCGAAAGCATATTGCGACGAGCGCGCATGTCGTCACCATGCTCATAGGCCTCGAGCAAATTGTCGTGGATAAGCTGCACCGCCTGTCGCGCCATCTTGCGCGTATAGGGCGTGGTGCTTCGCCCGATAAAGGCCTCAACGGCATGCGTCAGGGCGTCCATGCCCGTCTGCCCCGTAATGGAAGCGGGCAAGCCGCACGTAAACTCGGGGTCGTGGACTGCAAAACGCGGGATGAGCACAAAGTCGTTAATGGGGTATTTGTAGTGCGTCCCGTCATCGGTAATTACCGCCGCAAGCGTGACTTCGCTTCCCGTACCGGCGGTAGTGGGAACGGCGATGAGCAGCGGCAGGCGACGATGAATCCGCAGCAGGCCGCGCATCTTGTTGATGGGCTTGTTTGGCTGCGCAATGCGTGCGCCCACGCCCTTGGCACAGTCCATGGCCGAGCCACCGCCAAAGCCGATAATGGCCTGGCAGGCGCTCTCTCGATACAGGGACGCCGCTTCTTCCACGTTTGAAACCGTGGGGTTTGCACGCGTTTCGGCATAGACCGTAACGCCAATCCCCCTGGATGCGAGCGCCGTCTCGAGCGGTGCCGTGAGCCCCAGACGGGCAATGCCGGGATCCGTCACGATAAGGACCTTCTGGATCGAGCGCTTTTGAAGCACCGCGGGCACATCCTCGGCATGCTCTAAAATGCGCGGCTCGGTATAGGGCAGGATCGGCAATGCAATGCGAAAAACCGTCTGATATGTTCGGCACCAGGCACGACGGGCTAGATGCATAAAGGAAACTCCTTCATTTGTTGATAGGTCAACATTTGCTCGCCCGATTGTACTCAGCGGCGGTCAAAGACGGCCTGCCAATCGTTAATCAATCAACATCTTTATAGCTCGAAATTGTTTTATTAAAAATCATTCCTAATAGGCTTCACATTTGGTTGCATTTATGGATAATAGAACTCGTCAAGACGCACGTCCGGAGAGGGCCCTTACGGGACCGGACGAGCGCACAATCGCCATCGATCGAAAGGATCGAATCATGAAGTTTGTTTGCCCCGTTTGCGGTTATGTGGAAGAGTTCGACGGCGACCAACTGCCCGAGGACTTCAAGTGCCCCCAGTGCGGCGTTCCCGGTTCTCGTTTCCTGAAGCAGGAGGAGGGTCAGCTCGAGTGGGCTGCCGAGCACGTCGTGGGCGTCGCCAAGATGGAGGGCGTCTCCGAGGACATCGTTGCCGACCTGCGCGCCAACTTTGAGGGCGAGTGCTCCGAGGTCGGTATGTACCTGGCCATGGCTCGCGTCGCTCATCGCGAGGGCTATCCCGAGATCGGCCTGTACTGGGAGAAGGCTGCCCACGAGGAGGCCGAGCATGCCGCCAAGTTCGCTGAGCTCCTGGGCGAGGTCGTGACCGACTCCACCAAGAAGAACCTCGAGATGCGCGTTGAGGCTGAGAACGGCGCCACCGCCGGCAAGACCGATCTTGCCAAGCGCGCCAAGGCCGCTGGCCTCGATGCCATCCACGACACCGTGCACGAGATGGCTCGCGACGAGGCCCGCCACGGCAAGGCTTTCGCCGGCCTGCTCAAGCGCTACTTTGGCTAAGCCAACCGCCTGAGACATAACCTCAAGCTCGATGAGGCCCGGACCGTATTGGTTCGGGCCTTTTTCGTGCCTCATGAACTTGTTAACGCCCTGAAATAGGACCGCCTTCGGCATCGGCTTCTCGTCAAAAACTAAGTGAGTAGACTTTTTGGAACTTGCCGAGCACGCCATCCATATTGCTTTATAAAGCCGCAGGTAAATGACTTGTTGCAAAACGGCTTGGTCGCCAAAGTGCCAAAAGTCTACTCACTTAGAACCGCAGCCGTCCACGATCGAGCCATTTTGTGTCTAGCGGGCATCTTTCCGTCGATTACTCCCAATTTTGTCCAGTCAATGAATAGTTCAGACCGGAGTAATGCCTCAGCCCTTTGCTCATCCGAGCTTTTATCACGATATTCAGCATCGAGCATCCTGCATACGGCCTTAACGATCGCGCGGAATCTATCCTCATCCGATATCTGTCTGTGTGTAAGGAGAAGCACATCGTAGCCCATGGCCTGAAGGGCCGTCATGCGGTCAGCGTCACGCAAGCCATCCCCTGCGCGTCCGTGCGAGGCCTTTCCCTGACATTCAATGGCCACCTGTCGCCTACCGTCCGGCGAAGAAAGAAGTAGGTCGATATATACACGGGACTTTCCCACAATCGCTCGAGCACTTGTGCTTAACGTCACTTCGACATTGAGCTCTATGCCGCAAAACCCTTCGCCTCCCAGGGCTCGCGGCAGTCCAAGCAACAAAAACGCCTCGACCTCAAAAGGCGACGCGGCACCCAATGGAACGAGTTGCGATACCGCCATAAATCTATTGCCGTAACGCATCCCGCAAACATCTGAACAAAAACGGTCAAGGTCTCCGCCCAAAACCAAAGCGTCTCGACGCCATAAATTTGAGGCGATGCCGTCCTCGGACGGGCAGCGCACCCAACCGAACGTTGTCGAAATCGCGCCCGAATCAATTGCACGCGAAAGCTCCGCCTCAAGTGCCGCCGGCAGGGCACACACCGCAAACAAGCCACACATCTCCGCCAATACCAAAAGAAGCTGAAGATCCGTCAGATGCCGCGACATGATGAATGTCGTCAGTAGAGGAGATGTAACCAAAAACCCATGCTCCGTTTCCAGCACGGATTCCCTGGGGAGCTCACCAAGAAACAGCCGCTGCCTGATACTGGCAGGACAAGTCCGCTTGTTTCTCGTCCGGACCAATGTATACAACGGAAAGCCGAGCACAACCGCAGCCGTCGGGTTACGGGCAAGGTCATATCGCTGCCGGTCTTCTTCCGGCCGTGGAAGCGGCGGACACAAAGCGCGGACTTGAGGAGGCAAACGCCAGTACCTAAAAGCCGATATGTCACAAAGTAGATCCTTCATAGGCACAGGAAAACACGAATTTCAACCCAGTCAGTCACGTATTGGCGCGAACGCACCAAAAATGGCGCCGAACGGACTGCCAAGTTTTCAACAGCACTCCCCAACTGGCCAAAAGCTTGCCGAGAGCTGGACGAAGCCCTGTTGAAAACCCCATTTTTTCTCATGCAGGAGCTTTGCGCGGCAAGTGAGTAGACTTTTTTGAACATCCCGAGCAGGCCGGTCATCCTGCTTTTCAAAACCGCAGGTAGATAGCTTGTTACAAAACTGCCTGGTCGCCAAAGTGCTAAAAGTCTACTCACTTAGGTTGCAGAGTGCCCCCCATTAGCTGCAATTCCAAGCTAGTTAGCACTTTTGGACTCAGATCGTCATACTGAACAAGAATTTGAGTTGAGTTTTCAGGGACAGATGCGCCATCGGCACACCAAAAACAGTCACCAATATCGATAAAAGGGATGCTCGAGCGCGTGAGGGCCCGTGCAAAAGTGCTTCCGCCCGTTCCACGCTCCGCAACCACGATACAGTAAAGGCCCGCGTCTGCATGCTCGATCGAGACTTCCCCTGCCGGAAACGCCTTCCGCACAAGCGCCGCCAGGCCATCGCGCGCCTCGCGAGCGCGCACGCGCACGCGGTTCACATGTCGCTCGTAATCACCCGATTCCAGCAAACGAGCCAAAGCGACCTGGTCAACAGAGCTAACCGACGAGGCGTAAAAACCAAGGTTGCGCCTAAACCGCTCCATTAGCTCATCGGGCAACACCATGTACGCTAGACGCAACGCCGATGACAGGCTCTTCGAAAACGTGTTGGTGTAAATAACCGACTGGGCGGCATCGATCGATGCGAGCGCAGGAATCGGCTTGCCAGCAAGGCGAAACTCACAATCAAAGTCATCTTCGATGAGATACCGACCTGGTCGCTCGGCGGCCCAGCTCAGAAGCGCATAGCGACGCGCAATGCTCGTCACAAGGCCGGTCGGATACTGATGGGACGGCATCAGGTGAAGGACATCGGTCCCGCTTTTCTGCAGAGTGCTCAAGTCCACGCCCTCATCATCCAACGGGATATGTCGAACTTGGCAGCCCATAGCCTGATAGATACGCGTCAGACGCAAATAGCCCGGATCCTCAACCGCATACACCTTGTCCGCGCCAAGCAACTGAACCAACATGGTATCGAGCAGCTGGGCGCCCGCACCGATAACGATGTTGTTGGGGTCGACATTCATACCCCTTGTCCCGTGCAGATGGTGAGCAATTGCGCGTCGCAGCCGAGCAGTGCCCTGCGCCGGTGCGGGCGAAAAGATTTCGCGCTCGTCTTCGGATGCCAGCGTCGCCCGTAGCGCGCTTCGCCAAAGCCGCGCCGCCTCCAAAGCAGAAGGAGAAAGCGCATCGAATCGCTCGACCTGTCCGTTGACATCATGCACGCTGGGGCCCACAGAGACGGCATCTCGGTCGATGCCCTCCGCAGCCGAAGCCAAAACCGGTGCATCCGGAAGCTCGCAAGCGTAGTAGCCACGACGTGGTATTGAGCAAATATAGCCCTCAGCGAGTAACTGGCTATATGCATTCTCGATGGTAATAACACTGATTCCCAGATGACTGGCAAAGGCGCGCTTAGACGGCAAATGCTCCCCCGCCACAATGCGTCCAGCTACGATATCATCTCGAATTTGCTGGTAAACATACTCATAGAGCGATGCTTCGCCGCGTTTTTCCAAATTGTAGTCAAGCATGAGCCTATCACCTGACCTTATTAAGTCATTCAATCTGGTATTAGTCTGACCTTGTAATTATCTCGAAAACTGAGTATTTTGTCATACCCAGCTCCCCGATAGGATGTTCCGTCAAGCAATGCACATGCCAACCAAGGGAGCAACCATGGCAGAACAGAACAGCAAGGCCGACCGCGTCAAACTCAATCGCGAGCTCGCGCAGATGCTCAAGGGCGGCGTCATCATGGACGTTACCACGCCCGAGCAGGCACGCATCGCCGAGGAGGCAGGCGCCTGCGCCGTCATGGCCCTCGAGCGCATCCCGGCCGACATCCGTGCCGCAGGCGGCGTCTCGCGCATGAGCGACCCCAAGATGATCAAGGGCATCCAGGAGGCCGTCTCCATCCCCGTCATGGCCAAGTGCCGCATCGGTCACATCGTCGAGGCGCAGGTCCTGCAGGCCATCGAGATCGACTACATCGATGAGTCCGAGGTTCTCTCCCCTGCCGATGACGTCTATCACATCGACAAGACCCAGTTTGACGTGCCGTTTGTCTGCGGCGCCCGTGATCTGGGCGAGGCGCTGCGCCGTGTTGCCGAAGGCGCCACGATGATTCGCACCAAGGGTGAGCCGGGTACGGGCGACGTCGTTCAGGCCGTGCGTCACATGCGCAAGATCCAAAAGCAGATCCGTGACGTTGTTGCCCTGCGCAACGACGAGCTCTTTGAGGCAGCCAAGCAACTGCAGGTTCCGGTCGAGCTGGTGCGCGAGGTCCATGCCACGGGTAAGCTTCCCGTCGTGAACTTTGCCGCCGGCGGCGTAGCGACCCCCGCCGACGCCGCGCTGATGATGCAGCTGGGCGCCGAAGGCGTGTTTGTCGGCTCGGGCATCTTTAAGAGCGGCGACCCCGCCAAGCGCGCAGCCGCCATCGTCAAGGCCGTGGCAAACTTCACCGATGCCAAGCTCATTGCCGAGCTTTCAGAGGACCTGGGCGAGGCCATGGTGGGCATCAACGCCGACGAGATCGAGATTATCATGGAAGAGCGCGGGCGCTAGTCCAGCAGAAAGGATCGCACATGAGCGATTATGCAGACCAAACGGTCGCCGTGCTGGCGGTCCAAGGCGCATTTGCCGAGCACGAGGCAAGACTATCCGAGCTGGGCGCGCGCTGTATTGAGCTGAGGCAGGCGGCTGATTTAAAGCAGGATTTTGACCGTCTGGTACTTCCCGGCGGCGAGTCTACCGTTCAAGGGAAGCTGCTAGATGAGTTGGGCATGCTCGAAGAGCTTCGCACCCGCATTGTTGAAGGCATGCCCGTCCTGGGCACCTGCGCCGGCCTGATTCTGCTGGCTCACGACCTTGCCGCCCATGACGATAAGGGCACGCCGCGCCTGGCAACCATGGATGTGCTCGTTGAGCGCAATGCCTACGGCAGGCAGCTCGGCAGTTTTCGAACCAAGGGGCAGGTAGCTGGCATCGACGGTGAAGTGCCGCTGACGTTTATCCGCGCGCCCCGCATCGTCGAGGTCCACGGCGACGCAAAGGCCTTAGCGAAAGTCGACGGCCGTATCGTCGCCGCGCGCCAGGGCAACCAGCTCGGCGTAACCTTCCACCCCGAACTCGACGAAGACACCCGCCTCCACGAACTGTTCCTACAAATGTAGGCAGAACAGAAACGAGAGTGGATAATCTCCCACTATAAGCTTGGATGCAGGCTCAAACCGGGAGATTATCCACTCTCATGCTATGTAGTCGTTGGGGACGTTCTTAAACGACTAGTCAAACAAGAACGTCCCCAACGACTATCTTTTAGCAGGTCTGGATCAAGGCAATGCCGATGTTTTGGCACCGGCAGCGAGCGCCCACCAGAGCGACAACTAGTTACGCGGTTTGGTAAAACCGCGTAACCCAACTAGAAGCGGTTGCCGCGGAAGCCGCCGCCGTTGCGGCCGCCACGGTCGCCACCGCGACCGCCGCGGTCGTTACCACGGTTGCCGCCGAAGCCGCCACGGTTGCCGCCGCGGTCGCCATAGCCACCACGGTTGCCACCAAAGCCGCCGCGACCGCCACGGTCGCCGCCACGGTCACCAAAGCCGCCGCGGCCACCGCGATCGCCACCGCGGCCGCCACGGTCACCGCCACGGCCGCCGCGGTCACCAAAGCCGCCACGGCCGCCGCGATCGCCACCGCGGCCACCGCGATCGTCACGACCGCCGCGAGGACCGCGGTCCTCGTCCAGGCCCATGGCGACGAGCGGAGCGATAACCTTATCGAGAGCGGCCATCAGCTCGGTGGCCTCCTCGTAAGAAAGCTCGGGCAGGAGCTTCTCCTTCTTGTTGGCAAGCTCGACCAGGCCCTCAGCGGCATCCTCGGCAGCGAAGACGACGATCTTGCGCATATCGCCCTCGGCGTCGTCGATGCGGCCGACCAGATCGGCGGCCTCGGCCTCGGCCATCAGGCCATCGAGCTCACGGAGGCGCATGCCCAGCAGGTCGGACATTTCCTTCTGCTCCATCTTGGGCTTGAGGTCAAGAAGCTTGATGGCGCGCTCGATGTTCGCCATGCGCTCGGCCTTGGCCTCCTCCTCCTTGGAAATAGCAAAGCGACGGCTACGCAGCAGGCGGGCGGCCTTCTGCATCTTGTCCATCAGCTCTTCGTCATCGTAATCAACGGCGGCCTCGACAACCTCGGCCTCCTCCTCGTCGGAAACCTCGTCAGCAGCCTCAACCTCGGCAGCTTCGGTCTCCACGGTCTCGACTGCCTCAACCTCGGCAGCCATGGTCTCGTTCTCGGTCTCGTTCATGATCTCTTCGTTCTCGGACATGAGACTCCTTCTTGGCCCTCTCGGGCATCATCGCCCCATTCGCGGGGCCCGTCGCGCACTCTTTGCGCTTTAAACATTCATGCCTCTCGGCAAAACGTCCATTAGTTTATGGTGTCGTCATCTAATCTAGCTGCAGAATCTATGTGCACACATTAATGCGACATGTGCGACTCGCGACGAGCGTACACCAGCGACGCCACGAACCCGACCACGGCAATCACGGCCGCCACGCGCACGGCAGTTGCAAATCCAATCGCCTGGGCAACGTCGGTCGCAGCGCCAGCCGCGCCGGCAGTCGCTGCAGAACTCGAGAGCAGGCCGATAAACAGGGACGGGCCAAACGATGCGGCAATCATGTTCCACGTGTTAAGCAATGCCGTTCCGTGAGGATGTTCAGCGGCAGGCAGCGTCTCCAATCCGGCCGTTTGCGAGGGGCTCAGCACCAAACCGACTCCGGCATACACCACAACGGTCAGCGCCACAACGACGCCGATGTTCATACTCGCCGCCGTCATCGAGATGGCAGTCTGCCCCACGGCAATCAGGGCAAAGCCGACCGGCAGCAGCGGCCATGCGCCACGGGCGTCCATCACGCGTCCGCCCACAATCGAGGTCACGGCGTTACAGGCAATCGCCGGCAAAATGAGCAAGCCCGCAACAAGTGCGGTCATGCCGTATGCGCCCTCAAAATAGAGCGGCAACAAAACGCTCATCGAGAACGTCGTCATCATCGACACCACCACAAGCAGGCACGCAGGCCAAAAACGAACGCTCGCCATGGGACGCACGTTAAGCACCGGATGCTCGAGTTTGAGCTGGCGGGCCGCAAACAGGCCGAGCAGCACAATGGCGGCGATAAGCGTCACGATGCCGGCAATCAGATTGGTCGAGAACTCGCCTACGGAATACACAAATGCCGTAATGCCGGCGGCGAGCAAAACAACCGACAGAATATCAAGCGTGGTGTTCGAGCGCTCTCCGACATTCTGAACAAGCTTTACGCCCGCCGCAGCGACCACAATGCCGGCCACCAGCGGCACTACGAACACCGCCCTCCAGCCAAACAACGTGCACATAAGACCGCTGATCACAGGTCCAAACGCCGGCCCTAGCGTAATGCAGGCACCACCCAGGCTCAGATACAGACCGAGCTTCTCGCGCGGGGCGCAAGGCAGCACCACGTTCATCATGAGCGGAAATAAGATGCCCGATCCCGCAGCCTGTAAAATACGACTTGGCAGCAAAACGCTAAACGACGGAGCGATCAGACACAGGACTTCGCCGGCGACCATACATCCGCATGCGAAAAACAACAGCTTGCGCGTCGAGAAACGGCCGGACAGGAAGGCCATGATGGCCGTAAAGATCGACGTCACAATCATGTAGCCCGAGACGAGCCACTGCGCCGTGGTGGCACTCACCGAAAAGGCCGCCATAATGTCGTGCAACGCCACGTTAATGATGTTCTCGTTAAACGCGGCAACAAAGGCCGCAATATACATAACGACGAGAAGCGCCGCAGTGGCCGATGGCGTTACTTGAACTTGTTGCTGAGATTTGCTCCCCATGCATTTCCTTCCTCTTGGAACGACAGTTGCATCGCCCCAGAGGAACAGCCCAGGGCGAAAAATGAGCCCTAGACTTACGCCAGACGCCGTACACGACGAGTCTGACAACATGGTCCAACGTCGAAAGATTGTAACGCGGACGCACAGCTTTCCTTCCGCGCTATTATTAAAAGTCCACGAAAGCATGAGACATGAGGAGCCCGCCATGATTAAGCCCATCATGAAATCCGAGTTCTTTTTGCGCCTGCCTTCCGAAGACGCGGGACCCGACGATGCCGCGACCGGGCAGGACCTCCTGGATACACTCCACGAGCATGAGCACGAGTGCGTGGGCCTCGCCGCCAACATGATCGGCGTGCGCAAACGCATCATCTGCGTAAAGGACGGCAACAGGACACTCCTGATGTACAACCCTCAAATTCTTGAGCAGGTCAATGCCTATCAGACGAGCGAAGGATGTCTCTCGCTGATCGGCGAGCGTCCCTGTACCCGCTATCGCCGCATTAAGGTGGAGTATTTGGACGAGAACTTCGTCCACCGCATCAAAAACTTCTCGGGCTACACCGCCGAAATCATCCAGCACGAAATCGACCACTGCAACGGGATTGTTATTTAGTTCCGCCGTTCTACCGAACGGCGGACCACTTGACGCTGCGCGAGCCGCATTCACGCCAATCTGACGTTCAATTTCGAGGGCGCGACCAGAAGGTCAGCGCCCTCTCATTTCACGTCACCTTGGCGCAAATGCGGCTCGCTCGCTGTCGTATGTCTATCCTGCGACGCCTCGATTCTTGCGGCGGCAGGCACCTAATCCCCTACGATTGGCGGTAATGGTCAAAGAAGTCGGCGAGGTCTTCGAGGGACTCTTTGAGTACTTCCATGCGCGGCAGGTACACGATGCGGAAGTGATCGGGCTCGGCCCAGTTAAAGCCGCCGCCGCGCGTGATCAGAATCTTCTTCTCGTGCAGCAGGTCGAGGGCAAACTGCTCATCATCGGTGATGTTGAACTTCTTCACATCCATCTTGGGGAAGATGTAGAACGCCGCACGCGGCTTAACCACCGAGATGCCGTCAATCTTGTTGAGCGCCTCATACACAAAGTTGCGCTGCTCGTAGACACGGCCGCCGGGACGGATGTAGTCGTTAACGGACTGATGACCACCGAGTGCCGTCTGAACGATCGACTGAGCCGGCACGTTGGAGCACAGGCGCATGTTCGAGAGCATGTTGACGCCCATGATGAAGTCGCTCATGCAGCGCTGGTTGCCCGAAAGCACCATCCAGCCAATACGATAGCCCGCAATCATGTGAGACTTGGACAGACCGCTAAAGGTAACGCAGGGCAGGTCGGGGGCGAGCGAGGCAATCGAGACGTGCTCGTAGCCGTCCATGCACAGGCGGTCGTAGATCTCATCGGCAAAGATCATCAGCTGATGCCTGCGCGCAATCTCGACGATGCCCTCGAGCACCTCGCGCGGATAGACAGAACCCGTGGGGTTGTTGGGGTTGATGATGACGAGGGCTTTGGTCGCACTCGTAATCTTGGACTCCATATCCTCCAAGTCGGGATACCAATCCGCCTGCTCATCACACAGATAATGTACGGGATGACCGCCGGCAAGGGTTGCGCACGCCGTCCAGAGCGGATAGTCGGGGCTGGGGATCAGAATCTCGTCGCCGTTGTCGAGCAGCGCGTTCATCGAAAGCTGAATGAGCTCGGACACGCCGTTGCCCGTGTAGATATGCTCCATCTGAACGTTGGGCAGGCCCTTGATCTGCGAATACTGCATGATCGCCTTGCGCGCGGAGAACAGGCCACGCGAGTTGGAATAGCCTTCGCAGTCGGGCAGCTGCTGGCGCATGTCCTTGATGACCTCATCGGGTGTGCGGAAACCGAAGGGCGCCGGGTTGCCGATATTGAGCTTGAGGATGCGCTCGCCCTCGTCCTCCATACGGGCGGCCTCGTCGACGACGGGACCGCGCACGTCATACAGGACGTTGTCGAGTTTGGTGGATTTAGAAAAAGTACGCATGGTGGTGCTCCTTGCAATTTGAGCTGAGGGATGGGGTTCGGGCTTGGAATCGTTGCGGGGTGATGATGCCTCGCCTTGATCGGCGTCGCCGGCGAGCAGCCAGGTAACATCGACCTCCAAAATACGGGCGAGCAGCTCAGCCACATCGCGCCGCGGAATCGTCTTGCCGCTCACATATTGGCTCATCTGACTCTTGCCGAGTTTTTTGCCGAGCATCTCCGATGCGCGGATTACGTCCGACTGGCGAACGTCGCGATTGGACATAGTCTGTCGCAGGCGATCGCTAAACGTCTCTTGGGCCACTAGAACCTCCTTGCTGGCAAAGTTCAATTTATAGAACACGAATTGAACCTGGGTTCAATTTAGGCAGCAGTATAGCGCGGCGCATTATCGGGAAGTTCAATTTCATAAGAAAATGCGCCGGACTCTGAGATTTGCCCAAAGCGGACAATGACACGCACACGTTTAGAGGTATTCGAGGAAACGGGCGGCAGCAAGCGAAACATCGGCCGTTCGATATATGGCGTTGATCTGCCGATGGGGATGCCCCTCGAGTGGGCGCACGGCAACATCGAACTGGCAGCGGCGCAAGATGAGCGCGGGAAGAATGCTCACGCCCAGGCCGTCCTCGACCATAGCCATAATCGCATAGTCATCCCAGGTCGACAGCTTAGAGCGCACCGCCAGGCCCGCGCGGCGAAACAGCGGCGTAATCTCATCATCGGTGCCTCGTTCTAGCAGAATAAACTGCTCGTTGGCTAAATCGGCAAGAGAAACGACCTCCGCCGTGGCAAGCAAAGAGTCCGCCGGCACTACCGCCATCAACTCGTCGCGCACCAAAGACCGCGATGCCATGCCGTTTTCTCGGGGTTCACGCGGGATAAAGCCCAGATCGCAGCGGCCCTCTGCCACCCATTGTTCAATCTCTGAGTAATCGCCCATCAGCAACTCGTAATCGACGTCCGGGTGATCGGCGCGAAAGCGCGCAATCACCGGCGGCAGCACGTGGGTCGCCACGCTCGAAAACGTACCGATGCAGATCTTGCCACGCATGAGCCCTCGCATCTCGTCCACGCGTCGCTGCAGGCGGCCAAACTCTTCGCATAACGCCTCGACTGCCGGCATGACCTGCCGCCCGTCGGCAGAAAGCACCACGCCCTCGCGGCTGCGATCAAGCACCTTAAAACCCCAGTCTGCCTCAAGGTCGCCCACCATGTGGCTCACGCCCGACTGCGAATAGCTCAGGCGCTCTGCAGCACGCGTAAAGCTGCCGGCACGCACCGTCTCGAGCAGCACTTGCATCTTTTGGATATTGGCCTCCACGGCACGTCCCCACCCTTGCATGAGTTTTTGTCATGTTTTCCATGCATTATATTCGCTTTTCTTCTAAAGCCAGTTCACCCATAGTGAACATGTTCGGATATAGAGGGGATGTCAGCGCATGAACAACGGACTGTTTACGTACTTAGCAGCATTGCTATTGTTTGGCTCCAACGGCATCATCGCCGCCGCCATCGCACTGCCGAGCTCCGATATCGTGCTACTGCGCACGTTTTTGGGCGCCCTCTCGCTTGTCACTATCCTTGCCATCACCCAACGCCATAAACTGCAGGCGCCATCTCGTCCCCGCGAAGCCGCAGCACTCCTTCTCTCGGGAGCCGCGCTGGGCGCCAGCTGGATTTTTCTGTTCCGCGCCTACCAGACGATCGGCGTCGGCGTATCCTCGCTGCTGTACTACTGTGGCCCCATCATTGTCATGGCGCTCTCCCCACTCATCTTTGGTGAAAAACTGACCGGCGGCAAAATCGCCGGGTTTATCGCCGTCGCCTGCGGTGCTTTTCTCATTGCAGCACAAGGTCTAGGCGGCAATATGCCCATTGCGGGTATCGTCTGCGGTATCGCCTCGGCATTTTGCTATGCGCTGATGGTCATCGCTAGCAAGGGTGCGCCACACATCGAAGGCCTCGAGAACTCCACGCTCCAGGTGAGCGCCGCCTTTTTGACCGCGCTGGTCCTCACGCTCATCACGCAGGGCGTTCCCTCATTCCTGTCCGCCGGCGTCGCCGCCAGTATTGATTGGCGCGCCGTCATCATGCTCGGCGTCGTCAACACCGGCATCGGTTGCCTGCTCTACTTTAGTGCCGTCGCCAAGCTGCCCGTCCAGACCGTCGCGGTCGTCGGCTACCTCGAGCCGCTTTCGGCCGTCGTGTTCTCGGCCGTCCTTTTGGGCGAAGCCATAACACCGGTCCGCCTGATGGGTGCCGCGCTTATCATCGGCGGCGCGATTTTTTGCGAACTCGCCGGCAAACGCGCAAGCTCCAAGGCTGGCATAGCCCAGACAGCACGTGCTTAAAAGCCCCTGTTTTGAAATGCTACCTACGTACATAAATAATCCCCAGCTGGGGATTATTGTCTAAAATAACCTGATGTGCCAAACTGCTCTTGTATGTATAAAGACGGCATAAAGATTATCTGTCCTAGACAGATAACCGGATGTCTAAGGGAGTCCACGTGGCACACAACAAACTGGAGGCAAGCCCCCAAGACCAGCGTGGTCAAGGCGGGCACGGAGCCATCCCCCTCTCCGCTGGCATGCTGCTCGTAACGCTCGGCGTCGTCTATGGCGACATCGGCACGAGCCCCATGTACACCATGAAATCAATCGTCGCCAACAACGACGGCATCGGTACCGTCAGCGAGGACATGATTCTGGGCGCGCTTTCGCTCGTCATCTGGACCATGACGCTCGTGACCACGGTCAAGTACGTGGTAATCGCCATGAAGGCCGACAACCACAACGAAGGCGGCATCTTCGCCCTGTTTAGCCTGGTGCGAAAAGTGGCACCATGGCTGATCCTACCTGCCATGATCGGCGGCGCGGCGCTGCTCGCCGACGGCATCCTCACCCCCGCGGTCACGGTCACCACAGCCATCGAGGGCCTGCGTACCATCGAGTGGGGCCACGCGCTGCTGGGCGACGGCCAGACCAACGTCATCATCATCACCATCATCATTATCTGCGGCCTATTTGCCATGCAGCGCGCCGGTACCTCGTCGATCGGTAAGCTGTTCGGCCCGCTCATGACGTTGTGGTTCCTGTTCCTGGCAGGCGCCGGCCTGTTCAACATGCTCGGCAACCTGTCCATCCTGCGCGCGCTCAACCCCATCCGCGGCATCATGTTCCTGTTCTCGCCCATCAACCACTCGGGCATCATGGTGCTCGGCTTTGTCTTCCTGTCGACGACCGGCGCCGAGGCGCTCTATTCGGACATGGGTCACGTGGGCAAAGCCAACATCTACGCATCCTGGCCGTTTGTTAAGGCGGCCCTCATCCTTAACTATCTGGGTCAGGGCGCTTGGCTGCTCGCCAACAACTCCAACCCCCAGATGCTCGCGATGGATATCGTTAACCCGTTCTATATGATGCTTCCCGAGCCCCTGCGCCCCTTTGCCATCGTGCTTTCGGCCGTGGCGGCCATCATCGCCTCGCAGGCCCTCATCACCGGCTCATTCTCGCTGGTATCCGAGGCAACGCGCCTCAACCTTATGCCGCACCTGCGCATCCACTACCCCAGCGACACCAAGGGTCAGCTCTATATTCCGCTCGTCAATAACATCATGTGGGTCGGCTGTATCTTCATCGTGCTGCTGTTCCAAAACTCCGAGCGCATGGAGAGCGCCTACGGCCTCGCCATTACCGTGACCATGCTCATGACCACGACGCTTTTGACGAGCTACATCGCCGGCGTCCTCAAGCACAGGCTGGGCGCCTGCGTCTTCGCCCTGCTCTTTGGTGCCATTGAGCTGTGCTTCTTCGCCTCGTGCCTCACCATGTTCTTTGACGGCGGCTACCTCATGATCTTCCTGGCCGCACTGCTGTTTGGCCTTATGTACGTGTGGCGCCGCGGCACCGCCATCGAGCGCACGCAGACGATTTTGCTGCCCGTCTCCAAGTACATCGACCAGCTCAACCGCCTGCGCAACGACGAGACCTATCCCGTGCTCGCCGACAATCTGGTATTTCTCACCAACAGCCCCGACCCGCTCACGCTCGATCGCGACGTGCTCTATTCCATCCTGGACAAGCACCCCAAGCGCGCCAAGGCATATTGGTTCATCAACGTGCATGTTACCGACGAGCCCTATACGCACGAGTATTCCGTTGAGACCTTTGGCACAGACTTCCTGTTCCGCGTGCGCTTGGACCTGGGCTTTAAGGTCAATCAGCGCATCAACGCCTACCTGCGCCAGATCGTCGGCGACTTGATGGCATCGGGCGAGCTGCCGCCGCAACATCACACCTACTCCATCTACGAGACGCGTGGCAACGTGGGTGACTTCCGCTTTTGTATGCTGCGCAAGATGCTTGCCCCCGAAACGGACATCAACCGCAATGACCACCGCGTGATGGCCATCAAGTACGCCGTCCGCCGCGCCTGCGGAAGCCCGGCACGCTGGTACGGTCTTGAGAACTCGGCCATCATCATCGAGTACGTGCCGCTGTTTGCCCGCATGCGCCCGGCCGTTAAGCTCGTGCGCACCCAGGTGCCGCTCGAAGTTCAGATTGAAGAGGCCGAGGAAATGGAAGTCGACATCTTCTCGGACGACTTGGTCAACGGCAACGAGGCCGGTAGGGACATGAACGTCGATCCCACCGAGCTGCTCGAGAGCGTCGCCGATACGCCCGAACAGCAACAGCTCGACGGCCTCGAGAGCGAACAACTCAACGACGCCAACTTCTAGCGACGTCACAAATCAACGACAGCGGCCCTGCACCTCACGGGAGATGCAGGGCCGTCTTGTATTGCAGTAAAGCTAACGGCTACGAACGACGCGGCTCGGGAACCACGAGCCTATCGGGGCTCGCGCCCTCAGCATCCATCAGGCTCACGTAGCGAATCGACGGATCCCCATACATCGCGTAGTAATAATTGCCCGTGCGCGCGCTAAAGCATCCGGTGTAGATAGTCTTCTCGAACTTGCCATCGCCCATCCTGGACGCTCCCTCGATCATCACCACGCCCTCGAGCGAACGGAACATGCGAACGACGTTTTCGGTCTCGCTCTCCTTTTGTGGGTAATTGGCATTGAGGTACGCCGCCTTTACAAAACGGCTCGGCGAATAGCAATCGCCCGGAATGCCGCGCATGCCGGCACCGGCTCCATAGGGCTTAAGCTCGGCGCCACGCCATGTCGCCGTCTGCGGAAAATCGCTTGTGGCGGTGATATAGGTGCGCAGGTTTTCCATGTGCCACGGGAAGGTCGGCTGGTTGGCAAGGGTGTCGACCGGATCGTCGTATACATGCAGGCCGTCAGCCATCATCTCGACCACGATGCTGCGCTGGCTGTCGCCGATAATCCAATGGAGCAGCGACACGCCCAGCCCCTCTCCGGCAGATTTGGCGACAATCACCGTGTCGCGCAGCGCGGCCTCGACCTCATCGACCGTCGAGAACGTCGCTGCCACCCACAGGGGAAACTCATAGGCCGCGATATTGGTCTTGCCGTCGACAGGGCCCTCGGCATACTCGGCATAACCCGGGAAATTGAGACCCGCCACGGCGAGGCCCGCATCGTTGCCGCAATCGAAGAACATAGGGTAGTTCCTGTAATCGATGCACATACCGATCACCGCGTGCGCCGCTGTCGCGTCGTCGATAAACGAATACGGAATGTGAAACCCGCGCGGCATCACGCGAACCTGTTGGCCGTAGTCAAAGCTCCAGTCGAGATTGCGGCCCAGATACATGTGGCCAGAATTATCGGTAAATCGAATACTCGTACACATAGCGCCTCCTAGCTTTACGTTCTTGCTAATTTCATTGTCTCCAAACAAAAAGGCGCTAAACGCAAAAGCCCGGACATGACAACAATGTCACGCCCGGACTATTCAAACAGGATAAACTCAACCAAGTTAACCCCGCAGGTCGTCTAAGGGGTCAAAGTGCCGCAGATTGCCACGAAAGAGGAGCGCCGCGTACTAACGGTACGCAAGCGACGATTGAGCGGCAAGGTGCGGTGCTTTGATCCCCTTAGACCAACTTTCCTAGACAGTGGTCGATCATATGCTGGACCATTTGTGCCTCAAAGCCCGCGTAGTCGCGGCGGCACTCCTTCATCTTGCCGTCGACGATCTGGTCAAAGGCAACCTTGCACTTGATATAGCGCGTGGACTTGGTGACCTCCTCGTGCGTCAGGCAGCTCTCCTCCATCTTGCTGGCACCCAGGCCAAACACCAGACGGGGGTTGTAGAGCACATGGGGCTCGCCGGCGTCGTCCAGATAGACGCAGACCTTCTTGGTGACGCCGATCTGGTTGGCGGCAAGGCAGCCGGCATCATCGAGCGACTTGATGGTATCAATCAGATCCTGAGCGACCGACTCGTCCTCGACAGTCGCAACCTCGCAACGCTGAGACAGGATAGCCTCGTCGCGGCAGAGCTCTTTAATCATACGTTCCTCCATAGGGGTCGTTGTAACCGCTTAAGTATACGGTACCTACACAATTTCATGCGAAAGATACCGCCCGTCCGTTACAAACCGCCGAACATCAACATGTGAGGAACACCAACTTCACAAAGGCGATATAGTGGGTGAGTTCGTGTCAATCGGCCTAAACTCGGGGCCGAACAAGGAAAGGGTATGCATGGACGAACTATTTCACGTCAGCGAGCGCAAGTCCACAATCGGGACCGAACTCCGCGCTGGACTGACAACATTCCTGGCGATGGCCTACATCATCGCCGTCAACCCCGCGGTGCTCTCGGGCGCTGGCATCGATGCGGGAGCGCTCGCCTGCGCCACCTGCCTGGGCGCCGGCATCATGACCATCTGCATGGGCATCTTCGCCAACCGCCCGCTCGCCTGCGCGTCGGGCTTAGGCGTCAACGCGATGATCGCCGGAATCACCACCACCGTCTGCGGCGGTGACTGGCATGTGGCCATGAGCGTCATCTTCCTTGAGGGCGTCGTCATCTTGCTGCTCGTGCTTTGTGGCCTGCGCGAGGCCATCATGGACGCCATCCCCGTGGTTCTGCGCCACGCTATCTCGGTGGGTCTGGGCCTGTTCATCGCCATGATTGGCCTGTGCGATGCCGGCATTATCACCGCTGGCGCCGGTACACTCGTCGGTCTGGGCGACATCGCCTCCCCCACCTTTATCGTCGGCATCATCTCCATCGTCGTGACGGTTGCCCTGGCTTCCCGCAACGTGCCGGGCTCGCTGCTCATCGGCATCGTCGTCGCCGTCATCGCCGGTATCCCCCTAGGTGTGACCCAGGCTCCGACCGGTATCATCGCCCCGCTCGACTTCTCGAGCATCGGTGGCCCCATCGCCGACGCCGGCGGCATGCCCGCCATCGTCAAGGTCCTTACCGACCCCGCGCTCCTCGTCATCTCGTTCTCGCTGCTCATGAGTGACTTCTTCGACACCATGGGCACCGCGATGGCCGTGGCCAAGCAGGGCGAGTTCCTCACCGACGACGGCAACGTCGAGGATATCAAGGAGATCCTGATCGTCGACTCCGCCGCCGCTGCTGTGGGCGGTTTCATGGGTGTCTCCTCCATCACCACCTTCGTCGAGTCCACTTCCGGCGCCGCTGACGGTGGCCGCACGGGCCTCACCTCCGTCACCACCGGCGTGCTGTTCATTCTCGCCGCGTTCTTCTCCCCCATCGTCACCATCGTTTCCAGTGCCGCCACCTGCGGTGCTCTGGTCTACGTCGGCTACCTCATGATGAGCGAGGCCTCCGAGATCGACTGGTCCGACGTGTCGCAGGGTTTCCCGGCGTTCATGATTGTCGCCGGCGTGCCCTTCACCTACTCCATCTCTGCCGGCATTGGCCTGGGCTTTATCGCCTACGTGGCCGTCGCGCTCTTTAAGGGCGAGGCCTCCAAGATCAAGCCGCTCATGTGGATCGCAGCCCTCGCCTTCCTCGTCTACTTCTTCGTGGCGTAACGGCATAGTCTGCTAAAGCAAAACAACAAGGCGCGGAATCGCATCGAGCGGCTCCGCGCCTTTCTTTTAGCGTCTGCCCCCGTGTCAGCGTGCGACAATTGAGGCTGTCAATTATCACAACACTGAGAGAAGCCTGCCTTGGAAGCGCATCATAAGCAGATAACCGTTTATTCAGAGTGTGCGGAAGGCGCGCCCGTCATCTATCTCCCCGTGGTTATGGGCAACGGTAGTGAAGTCTACGAGCGCTGCCGAGAGCTCGACTGCCCGCCGTTCACCCTTGTCGCCATTGGAGGGCTCGATTGGAATCGCGAGCTGAGCCCTTGGGAATGCGACGGAACTATACGAGATGCCGAGCCCTTTGGCGGACAGGCTGCTGGTTTTCTTGACGAGTTGTTGAAGCAGATAATCCCCCAGGCCGAATCATCGCTCCCGCAACCGCCCGCCTGGCGCGGCGTTGCCGGCTACTCGTTGGCGGGTCTTTTTGCACTGTGGGCACTTTGGCAAACAGATGTCTTTGAGCGCGTGGCGAGTGCATCGGGGTCGCTGTGGTTCCCCGGCTTTATCGACTACGCGCGCGAGCGCACGATGACGGCTACGCCCGACGCCGCCTATCTGTCGCTCGGTAAAAAGGAAACCAAGACGCCCAACCGCATGATGCGGCACGTACTCGACGATACGCGCGCGATGGAAAAGCTGTTTATCGAGCGCGACATCCCAACAACGCTGGAGCTCAACCCCGGCAATCATTTTGCCCAAACTGACCTGCGCATGGCGCGCGGCATCCACTGGATACTGACGCATTAAAAATGGCGTCCACGCGCACATACGCATGGACGCCATTTTTAATTTGGCTGAACGCAGCTACTATTCAGTAGTCTCCTCAAGCTCGGAAGTATCGAACTCAAAGTCATTACCGGGCAGGATGGCGTTGAGCACAATGCCCACCAGCGAGCCCACGGCAAGGCCCGAAAGCGAAATCGTCACGCCGCCCAGCTCCAGCACGATGGCACCGGCGGTACTGTAGGCAATGCCGAGCGAAAGCACGAGCACCAAAGCCGCAACCAGCACATTGCGGTTGTTCTGGAAATCAACCTGGTTTTCGATAAGGTTGCGAACGCCCACGGCACTGATCATGCCGTAGAGCACGAGCGACACGCCGCCGATTACACACGCCGGCATGGCGGCGATCACGGCAGCAAACTTGGGGCAGAACGAAAGCACGATGGCGCAGCAGGCGGCAATGCGAATCACGCGCGGGTCGAACACGCGCGTCAGGGCAAGCACGCCAGTGTTCTCGCCATACGTCGTATTGGCGGGGCGCCAAAGAGCGATGCCAAGATGGTCGCCAGGCCATCGCCGAGCAGGGTACGGTGCAGACCGGGATCGGCAATGTAATTGCGTTCGCAGGTAGAGCCAATGGCGGAGATATCGCCAATGTGCTCAATCATGGTCGCAAAGGCCAGCGGCATGATGGTGATGATGGCCGTCGTGGCAAGACCGCTATCGAGCTGCGGTCCAAAGAGCGCAAACACGGTGTTGTCCCACACGACGGGCAAGCCAACCCAGGGGGCGGCTGCGACGCCAGAGAAGTCGACCTCACCCAACGCGGCCGCAACGGCATAGCTCACCACGACGCCCAGCAGAATCGGCACGATCTTAACCATGCCGCGGCCCCAAATATTGCAGATGACGATCACGGCCACAGCGACAACGGCAACAAGCCAGTTGGTCTGGCAGTTGGCGATAGCAGAGCTTGCCAAGATCAGGCCGATGGAAATGACGATGGGGCCGGTCACCACCGGCGGGAAGAAGTGCATGACACGCTTGGCGCCAAATGCGCGGAACAGCGCTGCCAGCACCGGATAGAGCAGGCCGGCGCAGACAACGCCCAGGCAAGCGTAGGGCAAAAGCTCGGCCTCGCCGTTGGGCGCAACGGCGGCATAACCCGCGATAAAGGCAAACGACGAGCCCAGGAACGCGGGCACCTTACCGCGCGATAGAAAATGAAACAGCAGCGTGCCGATGCCGGCGAACAGAAGCGTCGTCGAAACGGAAAGGCCGGTGAGCACGGGCACGAGCACCGTGGCTCCGAACATCGCAAACATGTGTTGCAAACCCAACACAAACATGCGCGGGCGGCCGAGCGACGATGCATCGTAGATGGCATCGGTGACGGCGGGCGTCGAGGACTGGGATATGGATGTCCTTTCATGATGGAAGGGCGATCAGGCATATCGGATAACCTGCCCGAACGGTACGATCCGAACCATTGTACGCGATACGCCATGTCTCGCACGCGCCGTCACCTGCGAACGTTACCGCTACTTCCAAACGCGCTCGGCAATGCGCTTGACCAGCGCGATCTTTGCCCACTGCTCGTCCTCGGTCAGCTTGTTGCCAATCTCGCAGCTGGCAAAGCCGCACTGGGGCGACAGATACAGGCTCTCGAGCGGAACATACTTTGCAGCCTCGTGAATACGCTCGACGATAACGTCCTCGTCCTCAAGCTCAGCAGCCTTGGTGGTCACCAGGCCCAACACGACCTTCTTGCCGGGGGCAACATACTTCAGCGGCTCAAAACCGCCGGCGCGCGGCGTGTCGAACTCTAGGTAAAATGCGTCGACATCCTCGTTTGCGAACAGGTACGGCGCGATGGGGTCATAGCCGCCCTCGAAGGCATAGGTAGAGTGGTAGTTACCACGGCACACGTGTGTGTTAATGACCAGGTCGTCGGGCTTGCCCTCGATGGCGGCGTTGTTGAGCGCCACGCCCAGCTCGCTTACCTTCTGCAAGTCGACCGGGCTCATGCCGGTTTTGGCGACAAAATCGGTATCGCAGTAGATGCCCCAGGTGCAGTCATCAAACTGGATGTTGCGGCAGCCTGCTGCGTACAGGTCGGCGATCACCGTGCGATAAGCGGCTGCAATGGCGTCGGCAAGTTCCTCATCGGTCTTGTAGACGGCGCGCAGACTCTCCTGCTGGCCATCGCAGCGATCGAGCGTGACCTCAGAGAACGTCTGGATAGGCGCCGGAATGGTCTGGCGTGCGACCTGGCCCTCCTCCTCAAGCGCCTTGACGAACTTAAAATGCTCGACGAACGGGTGGTTCTCGCCGCTAATGGGACCGGTTACCACGGCGGTGTCGGCCGTCGTCTCCTCGTCATGGAACATATAGCCCGTGCGTGAGGCGCGGCGCTCAATGCCGTTAAGGCCCCACATAAAATCGAGGTGCCAGTAGCTGCGGCGAAACTCGCCATCGGTGATAACCTGCAGGCCGGCGGCCTTCTGCTTGGCCACCAAATCGCGAATGGCATCGTCCTCGACGGCCTTAAGGCCGGCGGAGTCGAGTGTGCCCGCGGCATAGGCGGCACGTGCATCCTTAACAGCCTGTGGACGAAGAAAGCTGCCGACGATATCGGCGCGAAACGGCGCGTTCGGTTGAATCGAAGTGCTCATAGATATCTCCCTTTGCATTGGTTGCTTTACTGGGACAGAGTATGAGCGCTCATATGGTCATCGTAAAATATACGTTTATAACTGTTTGATATAGATGTTTCCTATATCAGTCTGGACTGCCATAAAGAGATTTGACCCGCGCGGAGCACAGCAGCCTAAATGTGCTGGCGAATCGCGTCGATATAGGCCTGCCCGTAGCGCGTAAGTGTCGTGTTCTTGCGCGTGATGATGCCGATCTCCATGTACTCGTCTACATCGAGCGGAATCGAGATGATGCCGGGGCCGTTGAGCTCGTGACTGATCACGCCTGAGCATACCGTGTAACCGTTGAGGCCCATAGCCAGGTTGAACAGCGTCGCACGGTCGCGCACGCGGATATTCTTGCGACGCTCAAACGTCGAGGTCAGTTCCTCGGAATAGTAGAACGAGTTATAGCTGCCCTGCTCGTAAGACAAAAACGGGTAGTCTTCCAAGTCCTCGAGCGTCACGCTGGAGCGGCCCGCCAGCGGATGGTCGGCGCACACGAAGACATGCGGCGTGGCGCAGAAGAGCCCCTCGAATACGAGCTCGTTGGCGGCGAGCATGCGCTCGATGACCTCGCGATTGTGCTCTGACAGATACAGGATGCCGAGCTCGCTTTTCATATGCGCGACGTCCTCGATAATCTCGTGGGTCTGTTCCTCGCGCAGGGTAAAGTCGTAGCGCGCGGCATCGAACTCACGGATCACATCGACAAACGCGTTGACAGCAAAGGAATAGTGCTGACAGCTCACACTAAAATGCGGCACCTGCTCGGATGCACCCTTGTACTTGCCCTCGAGCAGGTCGGCCTGGTCGAGTACCTGGCGCGCGTAGCCCAAGAAGGTCTCGCCCTCTTCGGACACAATGACGCCCTTGTTGGTGCGCTCAAAGATATGCACACCCATCTCGTTTTCGAGATCGCGGATCGATGCGGTAATCGAAGGCTGCGACACAAAGAGCCGGCGCGAGGCCTCGGTGATGCTGCCGCATTCGGCAACTATGACGACATACCTGAGCTGCTGAAGCTTCATAGCTGTCTCCTTAGCTGTTCGTGAGACTCGCGTCGGCAGCACCCGGCAGGCGCATAAACGGCGGCATCTCCCCCGTCGCGGCGCAGGCGGCAATCTGATGCAGGGCCCCGGCAACCGCATCGTCTGCCGCAGCGCCGATATGCCAGCGCGCGGCAGCCGTGACGGCCTCATTGGCATTGGCGACTGCAACGGAGTTGGGAACGGCATCGATCATGGGCAAATCGTTATCGGAATCGCCAAATACGGCCACCTCATCGGGCGTCAGGCCCAAAGCGCGCGCCAGCTCCAGCGCAGCGCAGCCCTTGTCCCAACCGGCCGGAAGGATGTCAAACAGGCGCACACGGTTGTTGGGAAACACAAGCGAGAGTTCCGGCACCTCAGCAGCAACGCGCTCGCGTAGCTCCGCGAGCTCCTCACGTGAACGGGCACTCCAGATATTCGCCTTAAACACCGGCGTCTCATCGACGACGGGACGGCACGGGGCCTCTTCGCCTTTGAGCCACGCGTTGCCGCCCGACTCCATGGCGCGACGCACGCGCTCGGGATCGCTCGTCACGCAATAGGCATCGTTGTCCCAAAAATCATCACCCAGGCTGTAGACCTTCAGGTACGTATCGTCGGTCTCTTGCTCCAAGTAGTCAGCCAAACGCATAAGGGCGGCGTTGCCGGTCGCATGCGAGGCTACCGCCTCGCCGTCCACAAACACGACCTGTCCGTTACAGAACGCGCCAGTCGAAAAGCACTCGGAACGATTTTTGAACATCCAACCCATCGCGGACGGCTGGCGACCCGAAACCGGGCCAAAGTGCAGACCCGCCGCCTGCATGGCATGAATGCCCTCGATGGCGTAGTCGCTAGCGCCGTCATGCCCGGCTGGAATCAGCGTATCGTCCATATCGGTCAGCACAAGTTTAATCATAAGGCCCCCCATTCGTATCGGTCCTACCTATTGTAACGACCTGCCAAAATAAACCTGTCCCTTTTTGGCAGGTGCGCTAGTATAGGGAGCAACAGATTCGATGCGGGAGTGCCGGCGGTGCAAACCACAAGGCTGAGAGGGCATGGGGCCCAATCCTTTGAACCTGTCAGTTAATGCTGGCGTAGGGAGCATGCCGCCTTTACAGGGGCGCTGTCTATGCACAGCGCCCCTTTTCTATGCCAAGGAGGCATGTGCAGTGATTGATTCGGAACAGCTTAAGCAAAATGTGGTCAAGGCCGTAGAGGAGATTCGCGCCACCAATCCGATGGCCGGCTCCATCACCAACACGGTGACGATCGACTTTGTCGCCAACGCACAGCTCGCCGTGGGCGGATCGGCCGCCATGGTCTATCTGCCCGACGAGGGCGAAGCGCTCGTTGCCGGCGGCGGCGCCATCTATCTCAACATGGGCACGCTCTTCCCTATCTACGAGCAGACGATTCCCCGCGCGGCGAAGGCGGCACACGACGCCGGCAAGCCCTGGGTGCTCGATCCGGTGGGCCTGGGCATCGGTAGCCTTCGCACCCAGCTGGTAAACGAGCTCAAGCAGTACAAGCCCGCCATCGTGCGCGGCAACGCCTCCGAGATCATCGCGCTCGCCGGCCTGTGGGGTCTTGAGGGCGAGGCGGCTGATCTGAGCCGCGTACGCGGTGTCGATACCACCGACACGGTCGATGCCGCCCGCGGCGCCGCCGTGGCGCTCGCCCGCTACACCGGCGGCGCCGTAGTGGTCTCGGGCGAAGTCGACCTGATCACCGACGGCACGACCGTGGCCAAGTCCCACGGCGGCAGCCCGCTCATGTCCAAGATCACCGGTTGCGGCTGCTCGCAAGGCGGCGTGCTGGCTGTGTACGCCTGCGCTGCCGACCCGTTTACGGCCGCCGTCTGCGGCACCGCCGTCTACAACGTTGCCGGCTCGCGTGCCGCCGCTGTCGCTGACGCCCCGGCAAGCTTTAAGGTCGCCTTTATCGACGAGCTCTACCGCGCAACCGCCCAGGACATCGCCAACAACCAGCTCGACCTCGAGGAGGCATAGGCCATGTCCGAGCCCGCAACCAATGCCGGCATGAACACGCTCATCGCTGTGGCCATCGCCCCGTGCGGCACCGGCGATGAGCTGTCCGCCGAGGTCGCCGAGGTCGTGCGCGTCATTCGCGAGAGCGGCCTTCCCAACCGCACCACCTCGATGTTCACCGAGATCGAGGGCGACTGGGACGAGGTCATGCAGGTCGTGCGCGACGCAACCTTTGTGTTGGCGAGCAAGGGCATCCGCACCGAAGTCGTGCTCAAAGCCGATATTCGGCCCGGATTTACCGACACCATGACCGGCAAGCTTGAACGCATGGAAGCGCAGATCAAAAAGCAGGAGGAAGCACGATGAGCATCCGCGACAACCTTGATATCTCGGCCTATCTGGTACTCGGCCCCGAAAATACGCTGGGACGCCCCGTGGGCGATGTGGTGGCCCAGGCGCTCGACGCCGGCTTTACCTGCATCCAGGTGCGCTCCAAGGTGGCAAGCGCCCGCGAGATCATCGCGCTGACCGGCGACGCCGCGCAGGCAATCGCACAGGCTGGCAAGACCGGTCAGGTCGCCCTGTTAATCGACGACCGTCTGGACTGTGTACTCGCCGCGCGCGAGCAGGGTATTGCCGTCGACGGCGTGCACGTGGGCCAAAGCGATATTCCCGTCGAGGTCTGTCGCAAGCTGCTGGGCCCCGACGCCATCGTGGGCCTTTCGGCCCGTTGTGAGGAGATGCTCGAGTACGTCAAGACCGCCGACATGAGCCTGGTCGACTACCTGGGCATCGGCCCGCTCCACGAGACCGAGACCAAGCGCGACTGCGGACGCGCGGCCGACGGCTCTATCATCACCAAGAGCTTTGAGGACCTGGCCGCACTCCACGCGGCAAGCCCCGTGCCCATCGTGGTGGGCGGCGGCGTTAAGACAGCCGACCTGCCGCAGCTTAAGGCCACCGGCGTCAACGGCTTCTTTGTGGTGAGCGCCGTCTGCAGCGCCGATGACCCCTACGCCGCGGCCAAGGAGCTTGTCGACACCTGGCAGCAGGCATAGCCATAAGCCGAGCAGCCGATTCGCAGCCTCACATCTTCAGCAATGGAAAGCGCATCCCAGTTTGGACCTCCATTCCGGGATGCGCTTTCCACATGCGACCCTTACCCCGCCAGATACGCTTCCAACGCCGGCAAAGTCGCCTCCGCATCGCGGCGACCAATCTGGTAGATGCGCTCAAGTTCATCGGGCTCACGACACAGCGACGGCACCTTCACCGATTCGCTCGGACGCACCACAAAGATATCGCCGGCGGCCTCACGACGCGCCAAATCATCGAGCGTGGCATTGTAGACCTCATGCCGATGCTCAAGCGCTGCGACAAACTCCGGATAGTGACGGAACACGCGCCGCAGCATGGGCATCACGCTGTTGGGCTGCTTCACAAAGCCCGCCGGCTGCGTGAGTACCACGATATTGCGGTCATACCCCTGCGCAAACAGCCAAGCGCTGGGAATAGAGTCAGCCACGCCACCATCCAGATACTTATGCCCGTCAATAGCAACGGGACGCGTCGCCACAGGAATCGCCGATGACGCCCGGATCCACTCGATATCGCGCTCATCGCCATAGGGCAGGTCGTGATAGACGGCCTTGCCCGTCTCGATATCGGTACACACGCACGTAAATCGCATGGGGCAGGCGCGGTACGCCTCCAAGTCGATGGGATCGCGCTCGATAGGCACCTCGTGATAGGCAAAATCGGCATTGAACATATCGCCGGTCCGCAGCCAGCTTGCTACACCCGCATAGCGCTTGTCGGCGCAATAAGCCTTGTTGTAGCGAATGGCGCGGCCGATCTGGCGCGATTTAAAGTTGTAGCCAAACGCCGCGCCCGCCGAGACACCCACCATATGGTCGCAGGTCAAGCCGTGCTCCATCCAAACGTCGAGCACGCCCGCCGTATACATACCGCGGTAGCCGCCTCCCTCGAGTGCCAGCCCCACTGTGCGCGTCGTATTTGACTGTGCCATGCGACCATCTCCGTCCCCACAAATTCAAACGGAACAAGTATACCCGTCAACATACATCGTCTCAGTCGCATTTTCATCGAACATCGCATCGTCGCGCTACCGTTTGTCGAATAATAGCCGCCCACAGCATGTGCACCCATATATAATTGTGCACTATTGTTTACACTACTCAGCTGTTATCAACAGCGAACATTAACCGGCAAATTAACTCAACAACGCGGCAAGGCGGGGGCCTGGATACATGCAAAGCGCTGAGCAACGACGCGTGTACACAACGAGCTCGCCCGACGCAATCCGCCCCGACCTCAGAAAGCCGCTTAGAACATGGAAACTGTCAGCAATTACACCGAAACGCTCGAAAAGACCGTCCGCGACCTTCTCGAACGTCAAGACGATCTGATCAGGACCGCCTTTACCGACCAGCTTACCGGGCTTGGTAACCGCGGCGGCTTTGCCCGCTCCCTCGAAGAACTCTGGGAGCAGGACGCCCCCGTTACCATGGCGTTCATCGATATCGACAATCTCAAGCACTGCAACGACGTCTTTGGCCATGACGAGGGCAACCGCTATATCTTGCAGGTAAGTCTCTATCTTAAGCTGTATATGAAGGTGGGCGAAGCGGCGTTTCGCATAGGCGGCGACGAGTTTGCCATCCTATCTACGATTGCAACCGAGGACGACCTCGCCGAACGTCTGAAACACTGCCGAACGGTTCTGCTCAAAAACAACGATTCCGAGATGCCCCACTCGTTTAGCTACGGAGTGTCACATGCCGACCCCGCCCTGGGCGAAGCTTCCAATCGCATGACGCTCGATGCCGACCATCGCATGTACGACTACAAGCTACGTCATGCCATGCACCTCGATCGACGCAATATCACGCAAGTTCACGCCGACGACTTCGAAATAAGCGATCGAATTTTTGACGCCTTTTCGATGCTCAACGAGGGCCGTTATTTCTTTATCGAGAACTTGGACAAACATCGCACCCTTTGGTCACAAGGTGCCTTGCGCGATCTTGGCCTTCCCTCGGAGCACATAGACAACTGTCGCGATTACTGGAAAACGCGCGTCCATCCCGACGACCTTGAGGCCTGCATCAACGACATCGACCAAGTCTACAACGGCACCAAGCACCGTCGCGTCATGCAGTATCGTGTGCGCAACGCCGTCGGCGACTACGTCCTTTGCCGTGCTCGCGGGTTTCGTATCGACGGCGACGGAAATGTCCCCTCGCTCTATGTCGGCGAGCTCGTCAACCACTCACTTGCCGAAACCGTCGACGCTGCCACAGGCCTCGGAACGCAGCGCATGCTGGCCAACGCCATCGACGCCTGCCGCCGCGATCGTTGCGAGACAGGGCTTATAGCGGTGCGCGTTCGTGGCACGACAAAGCTCAACGAGCTCTACGGGGCCGAGGCTGTCGACAACATGCTTGCCGAATACGCAGGCCGCATGCTGTCGATCACTCGCGGCAGGAGCCGGGTCTACCGTTCACGAAGCGTTCAGTTCGTCGTGCTCAGCAACGACCTAGACCACGAGGCATTCGAGCAACTGACCCGCCACCTTAAAGAGGCCGTTTTCGCTCCTGTTCGAATCGCAGGCGACACCATTACTCCCGTCTGCCTTGTCGTCCCGGCCTTTTACGAGCACTTAACCCATCAAGCGACCGCCGTTTTAGGCGAACTCGACCGTCGCCTTCGCACGGCCGGCGGGCTTGTTCCCAACGACAGCCTCCCCATACCCGAGGCGGAGCGCAAAAGCGCCATAGCCGAACGTATCGACTCGCTCACGGGTCTCTATCGACCCAGCGAGTTTATGCGGCGCGCCAACGCATTTCTCGAGGCAAGGCGCAACGGCACCTGGTGCATCGCCACGGTCGACATGGGCCACATGCGCCTGTTTAATGAATGGTATGGACAGGCCGAAGGCGACCGCCTGCTTGCCGATGTGGGCACGGTCCTCAAGGACATCGAGAATGCCGATATGGGCGTCGCAGGGTACTGGGGCCAAGATGACTTTTGCGTACTCATCCCCTTTAAGCACATCACCGTCCATCAAATCTACAACCGCGTTCGCGAGGCAGTAGCCAGGCATGATGGCGGCGTAGGTTTTTGGCCGTCCATGGGCGTTTACCCCATCGATTCCAATGAGGAGATCACCATCGATGCGCAGGCAAAGGCCATGTTTACCAATCGGCGCGCAAAAAACGACTTTAAGGAGCGCATTGCCATTTTTTGCCCCGAGGAGTACAAGCGCGAAATCGTGTTCAACCGCACGCTGACCGAATTCCAGTACGCGCTGTCAAATGGTCGCATCACGTACTATCTTCAGCCCCAGGTCGATATGGAAACCGGCGAGATTATTGGCGCCGAAGCACTCACCCGCTGGATTGACAAGAACGGCTCTCTTATTTCGCCCGCAACGTTTATCCCCGCACTCGAGGAAAGCGGCTTTGTAGTGACGCTCGACAAATATGTTTGGCAGGGCGTCGCCATGTGGCTCCGCGAGCGCCTCAATCGAGGACTTCGCGTGGTTCCGATTTCCCTCAATGTGTCGCGCGTAGACATTCTTGCCTGCGATGTCGCCGAGCATATGGGGTCGCTCGCCGCCCAGTACAACCTGCCGCCCGAACTCATGCACATCGAGATCACCGAGACCGCCTATACCGGAGAGTCCGAGGCCGTGGATAAGCTGACCGCGGATCTGCACACCCGTGGCTTCTCGACCTACATGGACGATTTTGGCACCGGCCAGTCCACGCTCGCGATGCTCAAGAACGTCAACGTCGACGTCATCAAGCTCGACCGCACCTTTGTGCCCACCGACCGCGATCAAGGCCGCAGCGCGCAGATCGTGTCATCGATGCTCGAGATGGCGCAGTCGCTCCATCTGCCCGTCGTGGTTGAAGGCGTCGAGACAAATGAGCAGGCGAACATGCTACGACAAATGGGCGCCCGCTACGCTCAGGGCTTCCTCTACTACCGCCCCATGCCGGCGAAGGATTTTGAGGCATTGCTCGATGGTGGCAATAACAACTGATACGCTCGCGCGCAAAACGCCACCGTCGAAGGGGATATTTGTCTCCATTAGCTAACTTATATCCCCAATTCAAACCGAATTGGGGATATGATACAAACCGTTGTTCCGCCCAAGGAGGTTATCCATCATGAACGAGTCGTATCGCCTGGGCGAGCAATCGATTATTGCCTATCTTCAGCGACTTGCGAACGGCGTCTCGACCGCCGAACTCGATGTTGCCGCGCTGCCTGCTGGGCTACGCGCCGTTGGCGAGCAACTGCAAAAGACGCATGCCATCCTGCAACAAGAGCGCCAGCTGCTTGAGCGCAACGCCTATATCGATCCGCTCACCAACTTGGGCAACCGCAACGGATTCGACCGTCACGTCGAGCAACTCTGGCGCAAAGGCGACCCCTTCACCTGCGCCTATATTGACATCGACCATCTCAAGCATTGCAATGATAGGTTTGGCCACGCCGAAGGCAATCGCTATATTCTGAGCATCTGCCGCACGCTCTCCGAAACCATGGAGCACGATGAGATGCTGTTCCGTATCGGTGGAGACGAGTTTGTGCTCATCTCGCTCTCCGCAAACGAGATTGAACTCGAGCAGCGCTTGGAGCAGGTACGTACCAGGCTGATCGAGGCGAGCTCAGGTGGCAAGGCGCCCATGATCGGCAGCTTTAGCTTTGGCTGCTCGCGCGTCGATCCACTTGCTGGCGACACGCGTCGCCAGATGACAATGGATGCCGATCGCAAGATGTATCGCTATAAGCTTATGCATCGTGTGCAGCAACCGAAAGACGATGACGCGCCGCAACGCCCAATCGTCGATCAGCTTCCCTGCAACGACCGGGTGTTCCAAGCGATCTCCATGAGCTCCGAGACGCGCTATCCGTTTATCCTCAATCTCGATACGGGAGAATCGCAATGGTCGGTTAACGCCGTGCGCGATTTTGACCTGCCCTCCCAGCACCCTTTTAACTCACTCGACATGTGGCTCGCCCGCGTTCATCCCGAGGACCGCGACAACGTACGTGTCGAGCTCGACATGGTGATAAACGGCACGTGGCACTTCCACTACATGCAGTATCGCGTAATGGATGCCACCGGAAAATACGTGCTTTGCGACTGCACGGGCTACCGCTTGGACGGCACCGATACCGAGCCCGGCATGTATGTGGGCATTATCATCAACCGAAGCTTGGCAGATACGACCGATTCCGTGACCGGCTTGGGCGATATTCACGCCCTGGTCAACGCCATTGGCGAAATGCGTCGCGTGGCGCGCAAGGCTGGTTTGATCGCCATCAAAATCGACGATATCGCTCAGGTCAATGCCCGCTTTGGCTTTGATGCGGGCGACCGCGTTTTGGCAGAGTGTGCCGCCTGTCTGGTGGAATGCTCGCGCGGTAAGGGTCGTATGTTCCGCTCGACGGGGCCGATGTTCGTGGCTCTTTTCGACGACTTTGATCCCGAAGAAACCGATGCGATTGCAGAGGAAATCGAGCGGTTCCTGGGTTCGCCCGTGCTCTTTGGCCCATTTGAATATCAGCCGCCCATTCGCGTGGCCACGCTCCATCTGGACGGCGTCGACCGTCAGCCCGTTTCGATTTTGAACGAGCTCAAAGCGTTGCTCGGGAAAGCCGTGCAGGTGCCAGGTACCAAACTGGATTAGCACCGCGCCCACACCACCTCCCCCATCGTGCGATAATCCTCTGCAGAAGTCACCGACAGCAGAGGGAGTTTGTGATGAAGGTTCTTTTGGTCAATGGCAGCCCCAAGGCAAACGGCAACACCGCCCGCGCACTCGCCGAAGTCGCCGAGCAACTCAATGCCGAAGGCATTGATACCGAGGTGTTTCAGCTGGGCACCAAGCCCATTCGCGACTGCATTGGCTGTGGTCAGTGCGGCAAGCTCGATTGCCGCTGCACCTTTGACGATGACGTGGTGAACGAGCTGATCGCTGCCGCCGAGCAGGCAGATGGCTTTGTCTTTGGCTCGCCCGTCTACTATGCGCACCCCAGCGGGCGCATCCTTTCGGCCCTCGATCGCGCATTCTATGCCGGCAGCAAAGCCTTTGCACACAAGCCGGGCGCTGCCGTCGCCGTTGCCCGTCGCGGCGGCACGTCGACCACCTTCGACGTGCTCAATAAGTACTTCACCATCAACCAGATGCCCGTGGTTGCTTCCACGTACTGGAACAACGTGTTTGGCGCCATGCCGGGCGAGGCCGCCCAGGACGCCGAGGGCCTGGCCACCATGCGCAACATCGGCAAGAACATGGCCTGGCTCCTGCATTGTATCGAGGCAGGACAGGCCGCCGGTATCGAAGCCCCCGAAGCCGATCGCGAGCGCACCAACTTCATCAGGTAGAACGGCGGAACAAATACATGAACGTGCAAATTTTTGGCACCAAAAAGTCTTTCGATACCAAGAAGGCTCAGCGTTATTTTAAGGAGCGCCGCATTAAGGTGCAGTTTATCGACCTTAAGGAAAAGGAGGTGAGCAAGGGCGAGCTCACGAGCGTGATGCAGGCGGTCGGCGGCATCGACAAGCTGCTCAACCCCAAGGCTAAGGACGAGGAGACGCTCGCGCTCATCCAGCACCTCACCCCTAGCCAGCGCTTCGATAAACTGCTCGAGAATCAGCAGGTTCTGGCCGAGCCCATCGTGCGCAACGGCAAAAAGGCCACCGTCGGTTATTGCCCCGATGTATGGGGAGCCTGGGAGTAGCTTGTGTTATTTGCCGGCGCGTGGGTATAAGAGCAGGCGTTTGGCATAAGATTCAACTGTAAGCCATGTCTAACAAAGGAGGGCACATGCCCAACAAACCCGTGAAGATCATCATGCTTACCGGATACCTCGGTGCCGGCAAGACTACGCTGCTCAACCACATCCTCGCTAACGACGGCGGTATCCGCGCCGCCGTGATCGTTAACGATATCGGCGAGATCAACGTCGATGCCAGCCTTATCGCCGACGGCGGCCTTTCCGAGACCGACGACCTCATCCCGCTCACCAACGGCTGCATCTGCTGTACGCTTTCGGATGACCTGGCCAACCAGCTGCAGGGCATCGCCGATTCAGGCAAGTTCGACTACATCATCATCGAGGCCTCGGGTATTTGTGAGCCTATCCCCATCGCCTATACCATCTCGAGCTTCTGTGACGAGGCCAAGGTGGGCGGCGAGCCCAAGCTCGCGCTCGACAACATCGTGGCCGTGGTCGATTGCGCCCGCATGTACGACGAGTTCAACGGCGGTCGCGACCTGCTGGCCGATGATATCGACGAGGACGACATCGAAAGCCTGCTCATCCAGCAGATCGAGTTCTGCTCCACGCTGATCCTCAACAAGATCGATACCGTGACGCCCGAACAGATCGCCGAGCTCAAGGCCATCGTGCGCAGCCTGCAGAAGGACGCCGTAATCGTCGAGGCCCAAAACGGCGAGGTCCCCATGGAGGAGCTGCTCGACACCGACCGCTTCGACTTTATGCGCGCCTATAACTCCGCCGCCTGGATCGAGGCCATGGAGCATCCCGAGGAGCACGACGACCCCGAGGTGCTCGAGTACGATATCGAGACCTTTGTTTACTCGCGCCGCAAGCCGTTCGACCTGCAGAAGTTCACCGATTTTGTTGAGCAGGAGTGGCCCGACGAGGTCATTCGCGTCAAGGGTCCGTTGTGGCAGACCGGCGATCCGGACATGTGCTACATGTTCGAGCAGGCTGGCCACCAGATGCGCCTGATGGAGAACGGCCTGTTCGTTGACTCGGCGCCCGAGGGCGAGAAGCAGAAGATCATCGACGAGAACCCCGAGATCATGCAGATTTGGGACGACGAGACGGGCGACCGCATGACGAGCCTGTGCATCATCGGCCGTCACATGGACAAGGATGCGCTCATCGCCTCCCTCGATGCCTGCCTGACCGACTGGCACCGCGCCTAGGTTTATCCAAGCGGGCATTTTTCCGCCTACGCAACCGCCAAACCACCACGAAGGTGCCCTTCGTGGTGGTTTTTCGTTCTGAGCCAAGGAGATTCATGTTCAATATCGTGCTGTACGCACCCGAGATTCCGGCCAATACGGGCAATATCGGCCGCACCTGCGTGGTTACCGGTGCCCGCCTGCATCTGGTGGAGCCGCTGGGCTTTTCGCTCGATGACAAGACGGTGCATCGCGCCGGCCTGGGCTACTGGCAAAACTTGGACGTGACCACCTATGCCGGCTGGGAGGATTTCCTTGCACGCAATGGTCTCTCCCCTGCCGACGAACGCCTGCATCTGCTGACCAAAAAGGCACGCCGCACCTATGCGCAGAGTACCTACCGCGATGGCGACTACTTGGTCTTTGGCAGCGAGAGCTCGGGCATTCCCGAGCCACTGCTTGCCGCGGCGCCCGAGCGCTGCGAGCGCATCCCGATGCTGCGCGATTGCGACTCGCTCGATAACGCCGAGGCATGGGAAGCTCACGAGGAATCGCTGGGGCATACCGAGGACAGCCACGAGGCCATCCTTCGGCAGGATATCTGCGGCAACTTCGTCAATCCCGACGACTACCGCATCAGCGCCCTCAACCTTTCCAACAGCGCCGCCATCGTCCTCTACGAGGCCCTACGCCAAACAGGCTTTCCGGGAATGTGACAAAGGAACTGTCCCTTTGTCACATTCAAGCGCCGCGCCGATGGCACACACGCCTAATTGATGCTCTAGATAAAGAGCCCTCACTTTTAATCAGAATTAACTAAAGTAAAATGAAGTTAAACGGCGGTGTGAAAGGAGAGCTTTGTGGAATATCTCGAGAACCCGTTTACCCCCAGTTTTGGTGAGGTTCCTGCCCACCTCGCTGGCAGACAACAGATTATTCGGGATTTGGACCGTGCCTTCTTGAGCCAGCGCAGGCGCCCAGAATTGACCTCGATCTTCTCAGGCGCTCGTGGAACCGGTAAAACCGCTCTCATGTCGTCGCTCGCGACAAGGGCGGAATCCCACGGCTGGATTGCCGTAAAGACGACCGCGCTCCCGGGAATGCTTGAGGAAATCGAGTTCGGGGCGAAACGTGCTGCCGGCCATCTTATCGACCCGTCCAACCACTTCGAAGTCACCGGTCTCGGAATTGCACCGCTCGGCAGCATCGAGGTCAGTCGCGTTCACGATGCCTCAACCTGGCGGTATCGCATGAGCGACATCATCGACCAGCTCAACGAAGCGGGCACCGGTCTGCTCGTCACGGTTGACGAGGTGGACCCGACACTCGACGAGATGATTCAGCTCGCAGCGACGTATCAGCACTTTGTGACCGATGGGAGACGCGTCGCGCTGCTCATGGCGGGACTTCCCAACAACGTCTCGACGTTGCTGAACCACAAGACGGTCTCGTTCCTTCGCCGCGCCCAACAATATCATCTGGGTCGCATTGCCGACTATGACGTGCGAGAGGCCTTGATTCGCACAATCCAGGAAAACGATCGCCTGGCAGATGCTGAGGGAATCGATAGAGCCGTTCGCTCGATCTCTGGTTTTCCCTTCCTATTGCAACTCGTAGGCTACCGTGCCTGGGATCTCACAAACGATTCGAAGAAAATCTCGTCACGCGACTTTGACCTGGGAATCAAAATCGCGCGCGACGAGATGGACGACCGAATCCTCGCGGCAACCTATCGGGAACTCACTGCAGAGGACAAGCGATTCCTCATCGCCATGCTCGATGACGAAGAAGAGTCCACCACCGCTGACCTTGTCGAGCGCCTTAAGCGTTCGCCGCAGCAGGTCTCCCGCTACCGACGCCGCATGATAGACGCCGGCATCATCGGGGAGCGAGGACGAGGGCTCGTCGCATTTGAATTGCCATTCTTCCGCGACTATCTCGCGGCTCAATGCGTGAAATAGAAATCAATGTGACAAAGAGGCAGTCCCTTTGTCACATTGCCTATAGGTAGCGACCGGTAATGCTCTTGGAGCAAGCCGCGATGTCGCTCGGCGTGCCGGCGCAGACGATTTGCCCGCCGGCGTCGCCACCGCCCGGGCCCATGTCGATCACATAATCGGCGTTACGGATAAGGTCGAGATCGTGTTCGATCACGATAACCGTGGCGCCCTTGGCAACAAGGCCGTCGAACACACTCAGCAGCACCTGAACATCGAGCGGATGTAGGCCGATCGTAGGCTCGTCGAACACGAATACGGCATCGTCCTGCACGCGTCCCATCTCGCTCGCAAGCTTAAGACGCTGCGCCTCGCCGCCCGAGAGCGCCGGCGTGGGCTCACCGAGCGTGAGATAACCCAAGCCCAGGTCGTGCAAGGTCTGCAAGCGCGCCTGGACTTTCTTGAGTCCCAGTGTGGCGTCGATGGCCTCGTCCACACTCATGTCCATGAGCTGCGGCAACGTAAGCAGGCTCCCGTCCTTGCCCTCGCGATGGATATGCGAAGCCGTGTCTGCATAACGCGAACCGCGACATGCCGGGCAGACGATCTCGACGTCGGGCAGAAACTGCACGTCGAGCGATATCGATCCCGTGCCATCGCACGTAGGGCAGCGCAGAGTGCCAGTGTTGTAGCTAAAGGCACCTGCCTTGTAGCCGGCTGCCTTGGCCTCTGGCGTGCGGGCGAAGGCGCGGCGCAGCTCGTCATGGATGTCGGCATAGGTTGCGACCGTCGAGCGCACGTTGGCGCCGATGGGCGTGGCGTCAATCAGGTTGGCACGGGCAATGCCTTCGGCATCGACCCAACGCACATGGCGTGGCAAGCGCTCGCCAGCTGCCTGGGCCTTAAGCGCCGGAATGAGCGTCTCGAGCACCAACGTCGTCTTGCCCGAGCCCGAAACGCCTGTCACCGCGACAAGACGGCCGCGCGGAATATCGACTTCGAGCGGTTTTACGGTATGGATGGCATCGGTTGCCATGCGGATGTGGCCCTGGTCGAACATCTCCTCGTCAGTCACCTGCGGACGCATGCGTTTGGACTCTGTGCACAAAAACGGGGCGATGCGGCTGCCCCGCGATTGTTCGACCTCATCTATCGTGCCAGCGGCAATCACATTGCCGCCGCCCGCTCCGGCAACGGGGCCCATCTCGACCAGATAGTCGGCTTCCGCCAGCACGCGCGTGTCGTGGTCGACAACAACCACGGTGTTGCCGTCATCCACCAAATCGCGCATCACGCCTACCAGGCCGCCGACATTTGCCGGATGCAAGCCAATCGAGGGCTCGTCCAGCACATAGAGCACGCCCGTCGATCGGTTGCGCACCACGCGAGCAAGCTGGACGCGCTGGCGCTCACCCGTGGAGAGCGTGGCGCCGGCGCGGTCGAGCGAAAGATAATCGAGGCCCAAATCGACCAGGCGACGGGCCGCACCCAAAAACGAATCGCAGATATCCGTCGCCATGGGCTGCATCTCGGTCGGCAAGGATGCGGGCACCTCGCGCACCCACTCAACCGCATCACCAAGCGTCATGGCCGCGGCCTGTGCCAGATTGATACCGCGTACCTGGGGCTGGCGTGCGGCCTCGGAGAGACGCGTGCCGCCACAGTCACGGCATGGCCCCTCGCGCAAAAAGCGTGCAACGCGTTTGAGACCCTTATCGTCTTTGACCTTTGCGAGTGCGTTCTCGACGGTATAGACGGCGTTGTAATAGGTAAAGTCGAGCGGCGTGGCGCCCTCGCCGTTTTTGGGAACGTAAAGAATGTGCTTCTTAACCGCGGGGCCGTGAAACACGATGTCGCGCTCTTGAGGCGTGAGCTGGTTAAACGGCACGTCGGTGCGCACGCCCATCTCGCCGGCTACCTGCTTCATCAGATCCCACATGAGCGTACCCCAGGGAAGCACCGCGCCTTCGTTGATGGTCTTTGACTCGTCGGGCACCAGGCTCGCCTCGTCCACCTCGCGAATGACACCAGTGCCGCCGCAGGTAGAGCACGCGCCGCCGCTGTTAAAGGCAAGGTCCTCGGCACCCGGCGCGTAGAACTCGCGGCCGCATGCGGGGCACGTGAGCGACAGGCCCGCAGCCACATTAAGGCTCGGCTCCACACGCGCCCCGCAATGCGGGCACACGTGATGGGCACAGCGGCTAAAGAGCAGACGCAGGCTGTTGTTGAGCTCGGTCATGGTGCCAAAGGTGGAACGCACGCCCGGCACGCTGGGGCGCTGATGCAATGCGAGCGCCGCCGGCACGTGCAGTACCTCGTCCACCTGGGCGTGTTCGGCCTGCGTTAGGCGACGTCGAGTATAGGTGCTGAGTGCTTCCAAGTAGCGACGCGAGCCCTCGGCATAAAGAACCCCCAGCGCCAGCGAACTCTTGCCCGAACCCGATACGCCGGCAATACCCACGAGCTTTCCCAGCGGAATGTCGATATCGATGTCCTTGAGGTTATGGACGCGCGCGCCACGTACCTCGATAGCCTGCGGGCTCATCTTCTGTTCCGTCACCTTTATCACCCTACTCATGCCATAAAACTCGATCGCGAATGTACGCGCCCAGCATGGGCACGGTAAACCGGACGAGGCCGTATCCGGCAGCTTCGATGACGCGCTCGCGAATCAGGCTTGCGCGATATTTACTCGCCCAGCTCTGGGTACGCTCGCAGCGCTCAATGATATCCGCCATGCGCGTCGGTTTGCCCTCGTCAACCGCCATGGCCTCGATAAAGAGGCGCTGTGGACTGCGCAGCCCGTAATACAGAGGCGCGTCAACCGCTTCGTAGAACTCGGAGACGGCATCCGCATGGCCATCCTCGACATCGCGCCTTTCGATGACCTGCGAGCTACGCCGGACAGCAGACCGCCACATGTAATATCCCACCAGCTGAACCATATAGGGATGCCCCATGCTCTTGCGCGCCGCAAGGTCCGCCGTCTCCGCGTCAACGTAAAGACCAGCATCTTTGACCGCCTGGATATATGAATCACGCACCTTGGGCAAGGATATCGCCCCCAGCGTACGCTGCTGGGCACGCCGCAAAAACGTCACGCTCGGCTCTTCGAGCAGGTCGTCAACCATACTGGGTAAGCCGGCGAACACCAGCGCAAGACCGCGCTGCTCGCTATCGGGCAAGCCCGTGGCATCCTGGTCTCCGAGCACCTGCTGATAGAGAACGGCAAGGGCCGCCAGCTCCTCGATAGACGCCGATTGCGCCTCGTCAATCGCAAACAGTATGCCTTTGCCTGGACCGAGCTTCTTAAGGCGCTCGTTGACCAGCCCTCGCAACATCTCGCCCTTTGCCCGCGCCGCCTCGACTGACATCCGACCAAACGACGGACCGAATTCCATTGACGTCACAACGGGTTTATTCGAGCGAAGCGCGTCGGCCAGGCGGTCGCACAAGCCAAGCGAAGCGGAATCGGAGACAACCGCCCATCCGCGCTCGCTGGCTAGACGTTGCAGCTCCCGCAGGAGAACCGTCTTGCCGCAGCCGCGATTTCCCGTAATGAGCATGAGCCTGCCCGGCGCTCCGGCGCCGTTGTCGAGTCCTTCCTCAAAATCTTCGATGACCGACTCTCGACCGATGAGCATCGGAGGCCGCTTGCCTGCCGTTGGCTTAAAGGGATTTGGATTCATGTCGGCCTCCTCGGATCGGTAAACCCTGGTAACAGTTATACCAACTTATACCGAGTTATACCAATTAAATGCGGCAAAGAGTCTGACCCTCTATCACCTATGGCCGAAAAACTCGGCGTCTGCTGCTCGCCAGGAGCGGAAGGTGGTGGGATCGACCTTTACATGAGCTGCGGCGGGTACGTCGTACCATTTGACCGTGTAGCCGGCGCCGTGAGAGCAAAAGACCGAGTCGGGCGTGTTGGGCAGATCGGCCTCGGGCTCATAGGCGGCCGTCTCGATTACGCACTCGGCATCATGGCAAGGCGCATAGCCGGCGAACTCCAGGTACAGATGCCCACGACCACTCGTGTAGGCAGCCACCTCCAGCGCGTAATCCTGCACCTCAGATGCCGGCACGCGACCCACAAGCTTCGCCCGGTCTCCCGCCATCGTCGGCGGCTCGTACTCGGCACCCATGCGCGTGGCATCCGAGAGCGCCCGGCCCACGCACTCCCCCGGCACCTCGAGCTCAAAGCGATACCACGGCTCCAACAGCACCGCCGCGCCGGCCTCACGCGCCTGCATGAGCCCCTGGCGAATCGCGCGGTACGTGGCCTGGCGAAAATCGCCGCCCTCGGTGTGTTTGGCATGCGCGCGGCCACCCGTGAGCGTAATGCGCACATCGGTGATGGGCGAGCCGGTCAGCGCGCCCAGATGATCGCGCTCCATGGCGTTGGTGAGTGCCAGACGCTGCCAGTTAAGATCGAGCTCGTCGGTCGAGGTCACGGTGCCAAACTGCACGCCCGAACCCGCCGGCAACGGTTCCAGGCACAGATGCACCTCGGCATAGTGGCGCAGTGGCTCAAAGTGGCCCACGCCCTCGACCGGCTGCGAAATAGTCTCCTTATAGAGAATGCCGCCAGACTCAAACGCAACCGAAAGGCCAAAGCGATCGGCCAACACCCGCTGCACGACCTCGAGCTGCACCGCCCCCATGAGCTGCAGATGTATTTGTTCAAGATGCGTATTCCAGCTTACGCCGAGCATGGGATCTTCGTCCGCCAGCTCAGTCAGTGCTTTGAACACCGCATGGACATCGTGTTCGCCCGGAAGCACCGTATAGGTGAGAACTGGCGCAATGACGGGCGCATCGCACGCGGATTCCGCGCCCAAGGCGTCCCCTGGGCGAACGTGCGCAAGACCCGTCACGGCACAAATACCGCCAGCAGCAACTTCTTGGGCAAGCTCATACTTCTCGCCGTTATAGATGCGGACCTGATCGACCTTCTGCTCCCATGCCTCGGCACCGGAACGTCCGTCAATCATCTGCTTGGCATGCAACGTGCCGCCGGTCACTTTAACCCAAGCCAAACGCTCGCCGTGATCCCCACGGCTGACACGATAGACGCGCGCGGCAAACTCCGGGAGCCACGCCTGTTCACGCATCAGCGCGCATATGCCATCCAGCAGCTCGTCCACGCCTTGGTCCTTGAGCGCCGAGCCGGCAAAGCAGGGAAAGAGCTTGCGCTCGGCAACCATGCGCGACAGCGTTGCGACAGAAAGCTCGCCCGCTTCAAAAAACTCCTCGAGCGCTTCTTCGTCTAACGCGGCAGCGTCCTCCTGAACGGCCCCGCCCGCCAGCAGTTCGCTGGCATCCAAGCAGCCCTCGGAAAGGCGTTGCCCAAGTTGTGCCAGCAAAACATCGCGGCCGGGATTCTCCAAATCGATTTTGTTGATGAAGATGAACGTCGGGATGTCATAGCGCGCAAGCAGGCGCCACAGGGTTTCGGTGTGCCCCTGCACGCCGTCGTTGGCGCCCACAACCAAAATCGCGTAGTCGAGTGCGCGCAGCGTGCGCTCCGCCTCGGCAGAAAAATCGACATGTCCCGGCGCATCCACGAGCATGACGTGGGTATCGCCATGGTCGAGCACGGCCTGCGACGAGAAGATCGTAATGCCACGCTCACGCTCGATCGCATTCGTGTCCAGATGCGAATCGCCATCGTCCACGCGGCCGCGCTTGCGAATGCGACCCGCGTTGAACAACATGGCCTCGGCCAGCGTGGTCTTGCCGGCATCGACATGCGCCAAGATTCCAACGACCGCTTGCTTCGACATGGCTCTCCTCTTATTACAAGCCCATCGCACGCGGCAACGGGCGTTCACGCTCCACACTGGATGATACAATTTACGGGCCGGCGGGCGAAGCGGGCCCTATCCCCCGACCGAGCTCATCGCCCCGCGTTGCCGCGCGGCGATTTTCGTAGGTTCGCGCCTTGCGAAAGCCGGCACCTCCCCTTTTGTCTGCCTTGGCTCATCTGAGGCGGTAACAGCGCGAACCCCACAACAACGCGTTTTACCAAAAATGGCCCCACTCGGGGCCATTTTCATTTCGATGAAACGCTGGTATGTGACTCGGCCTTTATGCCTCGCGCAGCCAATCAAACGCGACGCGCGGCGTACCGTCCGACACATATACGATACCGGCGCGCTTAAACCCGGCCTTGGCGATGGCGCCCTGCATGGGCAGGTTGTCTTGGTGTGTGTCGATACGCAGATGGTCGATGCGTTCCTCGGCAAAGGCAAACATCGCAGCCGCGACGCCATGCGTGGTGCCGTCGGATGCCACGCGGTGCAGCACAGCATACGGGGCGTCGCTGCGCCACTGGCCGCCCTCGATCACATCGTAGGAACTGTCCGGCCCCGGCAGAAAGGCAAACGTCGCCACCACGCGTCCGTCTTCCTCGCACACATAGCTGCCACCGGCGGCGATATCGGCAGCCAGCTGCTCGCCCGAAGGCGTGCCCTCGGGCCACTGCGTCGTGTTGCCATGTGCGCGCATAAAGGCGCGGGCCGCGTCATAGATGGCCATGACGGCGGGAATGTCGGTATCGAGGGTTTTTCTGATCATCACGCGGCGACCTCACGTTTATTGGTATCACTTTGATTGAGCAATGATACCAACGTTTGGAGAAGGGCGCGAAGCAGATGGGAAGCAAAAAGCGAGCCGCCTGGTCAAAGGCCAAAAGCGAGTTTTTGAGCGCTGCTACCGGCGGCGATATGAGCGACCTGTTTGCACGCGAGGACGAGCGCCGCGACGCCCTGGACTCCGAGCGCGATGAAGCCTGGCGCTACAAATCGTGCGAGCGCAAAAACCGTTACGACACGCGCGCCGAGGCCGAGGCAGTTATGGCCGACTGCGAAAACCGCGGACGCCGCGGGCTGGCCTGCTACAAATGCGAATACTGCGGCGGCTGGCACTTGACGTCGCACCCTTGGAAATAGGCGCCGCATCGGCACGGCATTGACGGAGCGCCAGCCATCGCACGCAAGCTACGGGCGCGGCGGCACCAACACATCGTAGCGAACGGCCTTGCCCGCAAGTTGATAGCTCGGCTTAACGCCGGCAAGCAGCGGCCCCTTCACCGGCCGCTTGATAACGACCTTGCGCGGGCGCGCCGCAAGCGCAGCTTCGACCAGCGTCTCCTCATCGGCGCACGGCTGCTCCAGATGGTGTAAGAGTTGGAACTTCTTTTTCACCGCCGCGCTCTTGGTGCGTTCGGGAAACATGGGATCCAGATATACCACGTCGGGGGCGGCAAGCTCGCCCCGCCCGATCAGCTCAGCCGTATGGCGAAGGCCGGCAATGCTGTCCTCGCCCGCATGTAAGCGCATGCGCGACACGGCAGCCGCAAGCGCCGGATCATCTGCCGCGCGATCCAGGGCATCCTTGAGGAGCGCCGCGATCACGCAATCCTGCTCATACAGATCGACGGTAAAGCCCGCGGCCGCCAACAGCAGCGAATCCTCGCCAAAGCCTGCCGTAGCGTCAATCGCCCATGGTCGCTCGATGCCCTTTGTGCGCGCAGCCTTCACCAACAGCTCTTGCTGCAGACGGCCCTGCTTGAGTCGCGGCAGCATGCGGCCAAAATCGGCACGCAGCTCCATCGTGCCGTCGGTGAGCGTGAGGCCCTCGGACTTCCCGGTCAGCTCAAGCCCCGCGGCCCGAGCAACAGAAAAGGGATCGACGACGCCCATGGGTACTCCTTAACAATCAAAACGAATACGTGAGCGCCGTTTATGTCGGCACCCAACCGTCCGCTATTGTCCCACATGCGACATGGCCCACAGCATCGCAATGCAAAGTACCGCCATCAATCCCGTGCACACGGCAGCGATCACGGAATCGCCCATGCGCCTTCCCAACGACCGCGGCTCACGCACTTGCCCTGCTCCGTACATCATGACTCCTCCTTGAGACCAGCTCCTTGTTACGGCCTCATCATCGCAGCGCCGCACATGGGCTGCCATCGATTTGCCTTACAGCTGGCTTTCCTTTTTGAAAGGTTGGACCGTGCAGGCAAGAGACGCTTTCAAACGCATGCATCGCCCCGTTGAACTACAATGTGCTTCACCATATGTGCAGCACTTGGGGTGCGCCAGGTTGGCGTACTCGTATCGAAAGGACCAGCCATGAGCTCTGCTCGTAAGACTCTCAAAATCCTTGCCCTCGTCTACTTTGTTTTGGGCATCGCCAGCCTCGTCATCGCCGGCGTCGGCATCGCGACCGGCAACCTCGATTCCACGTACGGGTCGAACGCCATGCTCGCCGCGGTCGTGCTGGTCGCCAAGGGCCTCATCGATCTCGCCGCGGGCGTTGCGGGCATCAAGGGCGCCAACAAGCCTTCGCAGGTGGATGGTGCGTTTAAGCTCGGCATCGTTGCCGCAATCGCCACGATTGCGCAGGCCGCGCTCACGCTTCCCGCGCTCGGCGGCAGCTCCGTCAATATCGTCGCCTTTGTCATCGTGGTCTACGACCTGTTCTTTGTTCAGCAGGCACACGCCGTTAAGGCCGAGAACAAGGACCGCCTGTAAGCGCTCGCTTCTCATAACCTCTGCAGCCAAGCAACTAAAAAGGGCCGATCGCGCATCTCCGCGGTCGGCCCTTTACGTTTGCCCAGACAAAACCTACCAAAACAAACCTGTCCCTTTTTGGCAGGTTGTTAGCTGTGGCGGTACTCGGCGATGATGAAGTCGATGTCGGTTTGAAGGGTGTCCAAGTTTGCCAGGCGCTCTTTATCGGCAGGGCGCGTGCGGTAGTAGTACGGCGTCATCTGGAACACCGCCTCGATGTCGGCCTGGGTTTGGAGCGTAATGTTCGCAGACACCCGCCGCGTTCCGACCAACTCGAGCTCGGTGGTCTTCGGCAGCTTCTCATCGTTAAGGTACGGCGTGTCGTAGAGTACCTCCTTGAGCCCAAACAGATGACGGGCACCCGGCACCACGGTGTAGAGCGAGCCCTCTGGCGCCAGCACGCGAGAAAACTCACGCTCGTTAAAGGGAGCAAAGAGCTCGGTCACCATATCGAAGGTGCCATCGGCCACGGGGATGTCCTTCATGTTGGCCACGAAGTAGGTCGCATCGCCGCGCTTGGCGGCAAGGCGCACCATCTCTTTGCCCAGGTCAAAGCCGTAAGCATCCACGCCCGGCACCGCACCCATGGCGCTGGTGTAATAGCCCTCGCCACAGCAAATATCGAGCAACGTCATGGGGCAGTTCGTAGACGCGGCACGTCCAGACACCCGCTCGCGCACCAGCTCGACCATCGCATCGCGCAACGGCGCATAGTAACCGCGGTTCAGAAAGTCGCGACGGCTGCGTGCCTGCGACTTGGGATCGCCCATGGAGTCGCCGCTCTTGGACGAGCGCAGGAGATATAGATAGCCCTCGCGCGCACGGTCAAACCGGTGCCCACCCGCGCATGCAGCACCGCGTTCGTCATCCACCAGCGGCTCATGGCAAACGGGACACAACAACATGGCAACTCCTTAGCGCGAACAACACAACGCCCACCATTGTCGCACGCCTTCCCCGCCTAGTCATTGGGGACGTTCTTGAATGAGTAATCGTTTTAGAACGTCCCCAATGACTAGTCGATTAGGAGTATCATCGTCTGCGCAAATAAGCACAAAAGAGCATGTTAGAGATTGAGAGCGTATGGCTGACACCGTATCTAAGCACATTGACATGACCACCGGATCGCTGTGGCGCAATGTTCCCCTGTTCGCCTTCCCCGTGGCCGCCACGAGCATCTTGGAGCAGCTGTCGAACCTCATCGCCACGGTCATTATCGGTAACTTCTCGGGTGACCAGGGAACCCTCGCCATGGCGGCGGTCGGCTCCAATGTTCCGCTTACCAGTCTTATGCTCAACTTGTTTATTGGCATGTCGCTTGGCTCCAACGTGGTCATCGCCAACGCTATCGGCCGCAACGATCAGAACATGGTCAAACGCGCCGTCCATACCTCGATTTTAATGGCGCTCGTGGGCTTTGTCGTCATTGCGCTGGGCGAGATCTTTGCCGAGCCCATGCTCGCCGCGCTCAATGTTCCCGCCGAAACCATGCCGCTCGCTTCGCTCTACCTGCGCGTCTTTTTGCTCAGCATGCCCTCGATCTTGCTCTACAACTTTGAGGCCGCGATCTTCCGCTCCGTCGGCATCACCCGCATGCCGCTGCAGGCACTTGCCGTGTCCACCGTCCTCAACATTGGCCTGGATCTCATCTTTGTCCCCATACTCCACTGGGGCGTCGCGGGCGTCGCCATCGCCACCGCTATCGCCTACACTGTCAGCGCCGCCACGCTCTTTATCCGCCTGCTCAAGACCGACTCCGTCGTCCGCGTCACCCCGCGCGACCTGGCTATCGACCCCGTCGCCCTCAAGCGCATCGTCAAGATCGGCCTGCCCGCCGGCATCCAGAGCGCCGTCTTTGCCGTCGCCAACATCATCATCCAGTCTGCTATCAACAGCCTGGGCACCGAGGTCATGGCGGCATCGAGCGCCGCTATGAGCTTGGAGTACGTATGCTACAACCTGCTCAACAGCTTTAGCCAGGCTTGCACCACCTTTGTGGGACAAAACCACGGTGCCCGCCAGATCGACCGCTGCACCAAAACGCTCAAGGTCTGCCTGGTCGAAGGCGGTATCGTTGCACTCACCACGATCATCGTTATTGTCGGCCTGGGACGCGAGATCTTGTCGCTGTTCAACAGCGATCCCAACATCGTCTCGATCGGCTATATCCGCGTGTGTTCGATCTTCCCGGCGTACGCCTTTAGCATGTTCTACGAAAACATGTCCGGCTACCTGCGCGGCTTTGGTATCTCGCTCACGCCCGCCCTCATCACCATGATCTGCGTCTGCGGCATCCGTTTCTATTGGGTGTTCTGCGTGTTCCCGCACTTCCGCACCTTTGCGAACATCATGATGGTCTACCCCATCAGCCTGGGCACCACGGCGTTCTTTATGGTCGTGGCGGTACTACTTTGCCACCCGGCACGCACCTATCGCGCCACCCAAGCCAAAGCGACAGCCCGCTAAACACCGCACTCAAAGCCACGCCAGTCATTAATTGACAATATGCGAGCTCATATAGTCGATAAAGCGCCTCGTGGCGATGGGCATGGTATCCCAGCTGCGCCAGGCTGCCACTACGTCACGCGAGGGAGCGTGCACGATGGGCCGCACGCGAATATCGGCTCGCATGCCCTCCACAGTACGACGGTAGAGCATGCTCACGCCTAGACCCTCCTCCACCATCGCCATGATGGTGTAGTCGTCGGTGACCTCGCTCGTCACGTGCGGCGACAAGCCATGCGCCGCAAATGCATCGAGCACCAGGCTCTGTTCGCCCTCATCCAGCAGCACAAACGGCTCGGACGCTAGGTCGGCAAGCGTCACCTTTTCCTTTGCTGTCAGCGGGTGCGCAGTCGGTAACAGCGCCACCAGTTCGTCGTGATAGACCACGCGCTTCTCGAGCCCTGCGGTAAACCCACGCGCCGTAAAGCAAAAGTCAACCACGCCATCGTGCACCCACTGGGCGTTGCGCGTGTAATCGCCCTGCTTGAGGGTAAAGCGTACGCCCGGGTGCAGCGCCCCAAAGTCGCGGATCACGCGCGGCAACACGGTTCGACTCACGTTGGTAAACGTTGCAATGCGAATATCGGTCGACGAAAGCCCCAGCAGTTCCTGGCGCTTGCCCTCGAGCTCGGCCTCGGCGGTCACGATCTGGCGCAGGTACGGCAGATATTGCTTACCGTCGCGCGTAAGCGAAACGCCCTGCTTTCCGCGCTCGATAAGCGTGGTACCCAGCTCGCGCTCGAGTGCCTTGACGGCCTGGCTCACCGCACTTTGCGTATAGCCCAGCTCGTCCGCCGCGCCCTTAAGACTGCCGCAATCGACCACCATACATACAATCTGATACCGCGATGCCATCGTGCCTCCACATCGATGTAGCTGTAAAACGTTTTGCCAGGACTTTTCCCGCCAACATTAGCATTTCTTAATCATACTGAAGATACATTCGCTTTACTACATCCACATCTGGGAGCAGAATCCTTTTTGCGAAACCGTTCTGTAACAAAAGGAGTCCCATGGATCGCAAAAAAGCAATCGCGCTCTCATTTTCCGTTCCCGTCGCATGGGGCTTTTCGTACCCTCTCATGAAGATCGGCATGGACAGCATGAACGCCACGAGTATCGTTGCGCTGCGTTGCATTATCGCCTTTGTGGTCTGCCTGCTGCTCTTCCACAAGCGCGCGTTGCACATCAACCGCGACCTTATGGTCCGCGCCGCCATCATCGGCGCCATTATGGCAACCGAGCTCACCTGCATGTGCCTGGGCTCCAGCCTCACTTCTGCCTCCACCGCCGGCTTTTTGCAGAGCCTGACGGTCGTGATCGTGCCGTTTGCCAACGCCGCCCTGCTGCGTCGCGCCCCCGAGCGCAAGGTGCTCGTCGGCACGGCTATCGTCACCTGCGGCATGCTGCTGCTCTCGGGCGCCGACTTCACCAGCCTGAACCCGGGCGCGCTCATCATGCTGCTCTCCGCCTTTATCTATGCCAGCCACATTATCGTGGCCAAGCGCTTTGTCGAAGAAGTCGATCCGCTTGCTCTGGGCGTTTGGCAGCTGGGCTTCGGCGGCTTGTTCTCGGGCATCGCTGCATTCACCTTTGGCGGCTTCACGCTTCCCGGCACGCCCAGCGAGATCGTCGTTGTCGTCGCGCTCGCACTCATCTGCTCCGCCTACGGCTTTATCACTCAGACACTCGTGCAGCCCCACGTGCCCGCCGAGACCACCGGCTTCGCCTTCTCGCTCGAGCCGGTCTGCTCCGCCGTCTTTTCGTTCTTCTTGGTTGGCGAGGTCCTGAGCCCCATCGCCTTCTTTGGCGCCGCCCTCATCCTCACCGGCGTCATGGTGGCAACCGTCGAGCTTCCGCGCCTTCGCGCACATGGACAGGCTCGCATGGCAGGGGCGCCCGAGCGCGTCTCGTAGACCCCACTCTTCATACAGCCGTAGCATAAAGGCAACCGGTGCGCCTTTACAATAGATGCAAACAGAGCATCTGCCATAAAGGAGCCCCATGGACACCGCAACTTGCGATCGCAACATAGCAACTTGGTTGGGCGATGCGCCACAGCCGGTACGTGACACTACGAACCAGCTGCTCGAGCGTATCGCCCTTTTGCGTGCCGAGCAGATCATCTACCCGGCACAAGACGACATCCTCAATGCCCTCGCCTACACGCCTGCAGACCAGGTCAAAGTTGTCATTTTGGGTCAAGACCCCTATCACGGACCCAACCAGGCCATGGGACTGTCGTTTTCGGTCCCCGCGACGCAAACCAAGTTGCCGCCGAGTCTGCGCAACATCTATAAGGAACTCAAAGCCGATCTGGGTTGCCCCATTCCCGCCACGGGAGACCTAACACCATGGGCACAACAGGGCGTCCTGCTCCTCAACACTACGCTCACCGTGCGCGAGCATGCCGCCAACTCGCACGCCAAGCTGGGCTGGAGCACCCTGACCGACTACGTTATCGAACGCTGCTGCCAGCTGCCCCAGCCGGTAGTCTTTTTGGCATGGGGTCGCTTTGCCCAGCAAATGGTCGAAGGCAAGCTCGTCGCAACTGGTGCGGGCAAGGCAACCGGCAAGTTCTGCCTGGCCTCTACACACCCCTCGCCGCTTTCGGCCAACCGTGCCACGGCAGAACTCCCCGCCTTTATGGGGTCGCGCCCCTTCTCGGCAGCCAATCGGCTACTCGAACAGCACGGCTCGACCCCCGTCAGCTGGACTTGCCTCGACTAATAATCGATACATCAAAAACGCGCCCGACGGCTTTCCATCGGGCGCGTTTCCTATTCGGGCCAAATAAATTGTGTACGGCCGGCCTCGCCGCCATCGATCAACAGGCTCTGCCCGGTCATAAACCGGTTGGTCACGCCCACAAAGTAGATCCACTCGGCGATCTCTTGGGCGGTGGCCCAGCGCCTAAGCGGCGTGAGCTCCATAATCTGGCTCCACAGGTGTTCGTCTTCCATCACGCAACGGTTGAGCGGCGTGATAACGCCACCAGGGTCCACACTGTTGGCGATGGCCTGCGGTGCTAGGCGGTTTGCAAGGTTCTTGGTGTAGGCGATAACGCCGCCCTTGCTGGCGGCATAGGCGGGAAACTCCGATCCCGTATGCCCGCTCGCCGACCCCACATTGACCACGGATCTGATAGCCGGCGCCGGCTTGGCGGCAAGCCCCTCCCCCACAAAGGCGTAGCACTCGGTCACGTTGATGGTGCCACGCAGGTTGGCGGCGATATCATCGGCCGAATCCTGCGTACCGGCAACGTTCACGATTACCTGGGGCTCAAGATCGCCTGGAAACGAGTCCGGCTCGCGGACATCAACGATCAGATGGCGGTAGCGCTCGTGTTCGATCGCCGCCGGCAAAAGATCAAAGCCCACGACCTCGTGGCCCTCGTCTAAAAAACGCTGCACGCATGCGGCTCCGATACCGCCCGAAGCGCCCGTGATCAAAACCCGCATACTTGCTCCTTAGGCGGTTGCGTGGCGCTCGAGGTACTCGGAGCCCACGTTCTCGCGCTCCCAGCCGCGCACGACCTTGTAGCCCACGGGGCTCAGGAAGACCTCGCACAGCAGCTCGGCGACAGCGCCGGTCAGCGAGCACATAAGAACTTGCACCCAGGTCCAACCAAAGAACGTGTGGCTCACCACAATGGCAAAGACCAGGTTGTCGATAAACTGGCCAACACCTGTGGACACATAGGAGCGGAAGGCGAAGCTCGCAAAGTTATTCTTTTTGAGCATACGGCCGAGCGACTGGTTGAGCGTGGAGTTAACCACGGCAGAAACGAGCATTGCCAGCGAAGAGCCCAGCACCACGTACCAGGTGCCGCCGATGGTGGCGTTAAGGGCAGTGTTGACCTCGATCATACCCGTGTCGTAGTAAGCACCCCACATGCCGGGCGTGAGCGAGCATGCCCAAAAGCACAGGCTCACGGCAAGGTTGACCGCCAGTGCGAGGATAGAGATTTTGATGGATGCCTTGGCGCCAAAGCGCTTGCAGATCATGTCCTGGCACAAAAACGAAACCCAGCTCACCACAAAGCCGCAATCGAGTGCCAGATACGGCAGGCTGATAAGCTCTTTGTTGGCCAGCAGGTTCATCATGATGACGCTTACGAAAAACAGCGAAACCGTTGCCGCGGGAATGCTCCGCAACAGGACCTTGTAGTCCTCCATGACCTTCTTGATCATTATGTACTCCTTTGGTTTTAGGTTTAACGAGCAGGATATCGGACCCGAACTGCTCGGACGTCCCGGTCTTGAGACGACGTGGGTATGATAGCCGCTCGCGCGGCATAAGGCAAACAAACGGCGCGGCAGCCCCACAGGACCACCGCGCCAATGCGTTAAAAGGCTACGTTGCCAAACTCCGACAGGATCAGGTCGGGGTTGTGGTCGGTTGCCCAATCCACGTTCCACGGGCTCGTGAACAGCAGCAGCTTACCGCCGCGCATATCCTCGACACGCAGCGTGTCGCGCGTGAGCGAAAGGCCCGGGATATCGATAGTGTCGGGGTCGTTCTGGATCCAGCGGATGTCCGTATAGGGCAGCGGCTGGCGACGAACCTCAACACGGTACTCGGCCTTGAGGCGGCGCTCGAGCACCTCAAACTGCAGCACGCCGACCACACCCACGATGACGCTCTCCATGCCGGCACCCAGCTCGCGGAAGATCTGGATGGCGCCCTCCTGGGCAAGCTCCTCCATACCCTTGACGAACTGCTTGCGCTTGAGCGTGTCGACCTGCGTAATGCGAGCGAACATCTCGGGGGCAAACGTCGGGATTTGCGGATACTGCACGTGGCGCTTGCCGGAGCACACGGTGTCACCGATGCTAAAGATACCCGGGTCGAACAGGCCTACGATATCGCCCGCGTACGCCTCGTCAACAATCGCGCGGTCATCGGCCATCATCGACGTACCGGTGGCAAGCTTGAGCTTGCGGTTGCCCTGCACGTGGAAGGCATCCATGCCGCGCTCGAACTTGCCCGAGCAAATGCGCACAAAGGCGATACGGTCGCGGTGATTCTTGTCCATGTTGGCCTGGATCTTAAACACAAAGCCGCTAAAGTCGTCGCGGCAGGGATCGACCGGTTCGCTGGTGAGCGTATCGGTATAGGCGCGCGGCGTCGGGGCCAGACGCAGGAACTCCTTGAGGAAGGGCTCCACGCCAAAGTTGGTGAGCGCCGAGCCAAAGAACGCCGGGCTCAGCTTGCCGCAGGCCACGGCATCCAAGTCGAGCTCGTCGCCGGCACCATCGAGCAGCTCGATGTCGTCCATCAGGTTCTTATGGTTCTCCTCGCCGATGAGCTCATCCATGGAAGGATCGCCCAGCTCGGCCTCGACCTCGGCGACCTTCTTGGTGGCGTTGGCGTGGCCGTCGCCCTCAAAGGCAATGACGCGACGAGTCTGACGATCGAACACGCCGCGGAAGTTGCGGCCGCTGCCGATCGGCCAGTTCATGGGATACGTATTGATGCCCAGGACATTCTCGATCTCTTCCATGAGCTCAAACGGGTCGCGAGCCTCGTGGTCGAGCTTGTTCACAAAGGTAAAGATGGGAATGTGGCGCAGCGTGCAGACTTTAAAGAGCTTTTTGGTCTGGGCCTCGACGCCCTTAGCGCCATCGATGACCATGACCGCGGCGTCGGCGGCCATAAGAGTACGGTAGGTATCCTCCGAGAAGTCCTGGTGACCGGGTGTATCGAGGATGTTGACGCAGGCGCCGTTGTAGGTGAACTGCAGCACCGAGGAGGTAACGGAAATACCGCGCTCCTTCTCGATGTCCATCCAGTCCGAGACGGCATGCTTGGCCGAGCTCTTGCCCTTGACCGAGCCGGCGGTCTGGATACTGCCGGTATAGAGCAGCAGCTTCTCGGTAAGCGTGGTCTTACCGGCGTCCGGGTGGCTGATGATCGCGAATGTGCGGCGCGACGAGATTTCATCCGACAGGCTTGCCATGCGGATCCTTTCTTGCATTGAGTGCATTACGTCGATGTAACCGCACTATTGTAGCCGCGAAATCCCGCCATAGGGCACCTATCAGGACAAATTCATCAGTTGGGGCCTAGGGTAGCAGTCGATGGCGGCACTCCGCAGCAGTTTGTCTCGATCTGTAACATCTAGACGGTTTTTGAACCTCTACCTGTTACAGATTAAGACAAACAGGTGGGCGTCCCAGAAAGATCTCGATCTGTAACATCTAGCAGCCAAAAACTTCTCCAGTTGTTACAGATTGAGACAACCAAATGGGGTCCGCTAGCAAAATCTCAATCTGTAACAGGTAGCCGTCCAAACCGGTTCCAGATGTTACAGATTGAGATGAATGAACGAGCGGACAATCCCTATTTACCTCTTGCATAGCTGTGCATAGTGTATATATACTGTGCTTACCGGTTATATACACGTGTAGCCCATCAGCTAAGGAGCCGCTGTGGACATTATCCTATCCAATTCGAGCGACAAGCCCATCTACGAGCAAATAGCTTCGCAAGTCAAAGCTCAGATTCTATCGGGCACGCTCGCTGCGGGAGCCAAACTCCCCAGCATCCGTGCACTCGCGAGCGATCTTGGCGTGAGCGTCATCACCACCAAGCGCGCCTACGCCGACCTGGAGCAGCTCGGGTTTATCTGCACCGTGCAAGGCAAGGGCTGTTTTGTCGCCGACGGCAACCAAGAGCTCTTGCGTGAAAACCAGCTCTGCCATATCGAAGAGCTGCTCGCGAAAGCGGCAAGCCAAGCCGAGGCCCTGGGCGTCACGCGCGACAAGCTGCACGAGATGCTCGACCTGGTAGCCCCCGAAACCATGCAGTAGCCATCTGCAAGAAAGGCTATACCATGCAAAACCTTTTAGAACTCAAAGGCATCTCACGCCATGTGAGTGACCGTTTTTCGCTGCGCGACGTCACGCTTGCCGTGGAGCCTGGCCAGATCGTCGGCTTTGTGGGTGCCAACGGTGCCGGCAAAACAACGACGATTCGAGCCGCGCTTGGGCTTATCAAACTCGATGCCGGCGAGGTACACCTGTTTGAGCAGCACTGTGGCGCCGACGCACCCGGTGAGGCGCAGCGCTGCCTGCGTTCCCACATCGGTCTTGTCCTGGACACGTGCCCCTTCCCCTCCACGCTCAAGGTGGGCCAGATCGAGTCGCTCGTAGGCCCAGCGTACCCCACGTGGGACCGCGAAACGTTCGCCCGATTCATCAACCGATTTGGCCTCGATCCCAAGACAAAGGTCAAGGACCTCTCCCGCGGCATGGGCATGAAACTGCAGCTTGCCTGCGCACTCAGCCACAAGGCCAAGCTGCTCGTTTTGGACGAAGCCACCGCGGGCCTCGATCCCATGGCACGCGAGGAGCTGCTTGATGAACTGCTCGCCTTTGTTTCCGGCGGCCTGCACAGCGTGCTGCTCTCGAGCCACATTACGTCCGACCTCGATCGCGCTGCCGACCGCGTCATCTGCATCGATAACGGCTCGATTGTGTTTGACCTGCCGCGCGAGGACATTACCGACCGAGCCGGCATCGCCCACTGCACCCAAGCACAGGCCGCCGAGCTTATGGCTTGCGTCGAAGGTGCCCGCGCCGCCCGCCATGCCTACAGCGTGAACGTACTCGTACCCAACCGTCGCGAAACACTCGAGGCCTTCCCCGAGATTCCCTGCGATCGGGCAACCATTGATGACTATCTGCGCCTCATGCTGAAAGGGGCTTCGAAATGAAACGGGCCTTTATGTCCGAACTCGCCATCGTTCGCACGCTCATCCCGAGCATCGCGGGCGTCGGCCTGTTTATCTTCGTCGTGCTGACTCTTGCCAACGCGTCGGATGGCGATTCCGGCATGAGCGCTGGCGCCTGCGCGGTCAGTGCCATGTCGCCCATCATGGTCATGAGCTCGCTGGCCGGCTTCGACAATCAAAATGGCTGGGAGCGCTATCGGGCAACGCTGCCCTTCTCGCGCAAAGACATTATTTGTGCACGCTACCTGAGCGTTATTGTCTTCTCCGCCGTCATGGCATGTGCAGCTACGCTTTTGCGTATCGTCGCCATCCCGCTCTTCAACAGCGCGGGCATTCCTTCGACGGGACAGACGGTCTTTGAAATCGCAATCGCCTCGGCAGCCTCGATGCTCATTTCCCTCATGATGGTGTTTTTGGCGCAGCCGCTGTTCTTTCGATTTGGACACATGGAGGCGCTGCGCCTATCCGTCGGCCTGTTTGCCATGCTCGGGTGCCTTACCATGGCAACGTTGAGTTCCTCCAACCCCATCAGCAACTGGCTCATGTCGATTGCCGGAGCGAATCCCGATCCCGCCGTCCTTGGCTGTCTGTGCGCAGGAATTGCCGTACTGGCCCTCGCGCTATGCGTAATCAGCTGCACCGTCAGCACCAAGGTTTATCGAGTACGCGATCTGTAGCCACGCGAGTCTCAATCCACGAAGGACGCGATCGCCCCCCCCCGCAAATCCGTGACAAATGGCATGTCCTCGGCGTGCGCCACCGCGCTACTTGCGCAGCGGCTTGGGCAGCGGAATGCCGGAAGCGATAACGGCGGCGATGATCATGCAGACGATACCTTTGAGTGGGAAGCACATGAGCAGCAGGCCCACGACCATGACCGGCTGGCGCATGACCGCACCCATCGTCGATGCCGTGCAGACGGCGACGCAAAAGACCGGATCTGCGCCGGTGAGGATAGCAAGGCCATAGCCCAGGCTTACGCCCGAGAAGATAACCGGGAAGAAGTGGCCGCCGCGCCAGCCCAGGTTGATGAGGGCGGGGGTCAGCATGGCTTTGACAAGACCGGTCGCGATAAGCACGCCGGCGGGAATGGTCAGGTAGGTTTCCATGAGCACGTCGGCCTGGGTCTCGCCGGCAAACATGGTGTAGGGCAGGACCGTGCCGCAGATGGCGAGCGCCAGACCGGCCAGCATGGCTTTGACGACAGGACGCTCCCCTATTGCATGAGACAGCGCCTCGCTTGCGTGCTCGGAGACAAAGTACAGCCAGCCGCAAACGGTGCCGACCAACGCCAGCGGAATGAGCCAGGCAAGTTCCAGGTTGCCCACCTCGGCGGACTCGAACCTGGGCATGCCCATGCCGCCGCCCACAAGCTGGCCAAGCAGCAGGTAGGTGCCCAGACCGCCGGCAATCGCGATGCCATAGACCACGGTCTTTTGCACCTTGGGTAGCTTGATGGTGATCTCGCCGGACGTGGACTCATCGTCGGCGTCTTCGCCCTGGCCGTCGGCGCTACCGGCAAGCGGTGCTACAAAGCCAAAGACGGGCGCGGTAAAGAGCGCCGTCAGGGCAGCCTGGGTGCCCAGCAGCGTGAGCTCCCTAAACTCGGCGCCAAAGCAACGCATACGGTCGCCGACCCAGCTGCACAGACCCGCGATAACACCGGTCAGACCGGCCTCCGGTCCAATGCTGCCGCCAAACAGCAGCGGCAGCAACGCCGCGAGCGAAAGCTTGCCCAGGTTGTCGTACGGGTAGCGCCCGTCTTGCTTAACCTTAGCCATCACCTGGTTGAGGTCATCGGTCTTGGCGCCTGTCATCTTTTCGTACAGACCGATTAATAGGCCGCCCAGCAGGCAGACAAAAAACGGGTACGGCAAAAAGCCAAACGGGCCGCTGGCGAGCTCGGGCGAAGCGACGCCCAGCGCGTGCGGAATCTCGGTCCACAGATAGTCGATACCGTGCTCCATCGCAAAAAAGAACAGCCAGACCGCGGCACCTGCGAACGCACCGGTCACAGCAACGCTAACTAAAAACAGCGCGCGGTTTGTGGGTTTGGCAAGGTTATCCATCGGGTCCTCCCGCGGTCAAAGTCGACATAGTTATGTTTTATTGTAGAGCGAGCGTTGCCCGAACGAGCCAACCGTCTGCGCCGCAAACGGCACCATTGGGAGCCATAGCGGGACAGGCTCAAGACTCATCCGTTGATAATCGAGACAATCTCGCGCAAATCGTCGGCAAAGTAGATGCCGTGCTGGCGCCTCGGGCTCGAAAGCCCTTTATCAATCATGTGCCCGAGCAGCGCCTTGAGGTCGTTGTAGTAACCGTCCAGGTTATACAGGATGCACGGAGCGCTCAGGTGCCCCAATGACACCGCGGACATGACCTCGGCAATCTCCTCGAGCGTGCCCGTGCCACCGGGAAAGGCGATGAACGCATCGCCGAGCTCAATCATCTTGGCTTTGCGCTCGGCCATATCACTCGTCACGATGAGGTCGTCAATGCCGTCGTGTTGAAATTCGGCCTCTATAAAAAAGCTCGGCTCAACACCCGTCACGTGTCCACCTGCCTCGAGTACGCTATCGGCGAGAGCGCCCATCAGTCCCGACTTGGACCCACCGTACACGAGCGCCTGGCCGTTGGCGCCAATCCAGTTGCCCAGCTCCTGCACCGCGGGCAGAAACGCCGGGTCATTGCCGACGCTGGCACCCAGATACACGGTGATATTCATATTCAGTCCCCCTCATTGTGACGCGCGGCGCCCGCTCTAGCGTTGGCGGCGCCGATATTCGCGCACGCGGCGCGACAGATCGGCGAGCTGGTCGCGATCGAGCTCTTCCAAATGCTCAAGATCGTCCATAAAGCGCGCCATGGTGTCCTTTTGACGCATCTTGATGAGCGTATTGCAGTAGTTCACCGCCACGCCCGTGAGCATGGCGATGTAGAAGATGCTAATAACGCTCAAGACGACGGTAATAGCGCGGGCAACCGGTGTTTCGGCCGGAATGTCGCCAAAGCCGATGGTCGAGACCGTCTCGAAGCTAAACCAAAGTCCATCGCCAAAGGTGAGGGTCGTAGGCTCGGACAGCCAGACAGCCGTCGAGCACAGCAGGTAAAAGATAAGAAACAGACCCGTGATGCGCGCAAAGCCAGCCTGTCGCAGCACATCGGCAAGCGTCCTCAACTTGTTCATCGCGACCCCTTTTCCCAGACGCTCAATCACGTTCGCCCGGTATTGTCCCACAACCGGCAGCCAGGGACGTTCCTTTTGTGCCGGCAGAAAGGGACTGTCCCCAGCTGCCGGGCGGGAGCGTTTAGCGGTACAGCTGCCAACTGGGCAGGCTGAGCTGGTATCCTTATGCGGTAATGTCTCGATTCGTTAGGATTGCATGTGAGAGCTGCCACTGCCCTTCGTTCAGTTATATGTCGCGCCCTGACCATTGTGCTTGCCGCGCTTGCCGTGCTGAGTTCAATCGCGCCTGTTCAGGCTTTTGCCGATGACTCTAGTCAGCCAGTCAAGACGGTCCGCGTTGGTTGGCTCGTCAACAACGAGGGCTTCCAGGACGGCACCCCCGGCGAGCGTCTCTCGGGATGGGGTTACGAGTACCTCCAGACCCTGTCGTACTACACGCCCGGCTGGCGGTACGAATACGTCTCCGGCACCTTCACCGAGCTTTTGGACATGCTCGAGGCGGGCGAGATCGACCTCATGCCCAACATCTCCTACTCCGAGGAACGTGCCCAAAAGCTGCTCTTTTCCTCGAACCCCGAGGGCACCGAGCGCTACTTCATCTACGCCAAGCCCGATCGCGACGATCTGGCCAAGGGTGACCCCCAAGCGCTCCAAGGCCTTACCATCGGCTGCAACCCCGGCGTTATGCAAACCTTCGTTGGCCAGCAGTGGCTCGCCAACGAAGGCATTACCTGCACCTATAAAGAAATCAACACTGGCGGTGCCCTCTTTGACGCGCTCGCAAACAACGAGGTCGATGCCATCATCATGAACGACACGACCTCGTCACCCAGCGCCTCCCCCATGTTCTACATTGGTTCGAGCGACTACTATTTTGCCGTCCCCAAAAGCCGCCCCGACCTGATGGACGACATCAATGCCGCCATGTCGGCAATCGCCCGCGTCAACCCACGCTATATCGACGAAGTCAAATCTAACTACTCGGCCCAAAACAGCGGTTCATCATCGCTCAACGGCCCCGAACGTTCCTGGCTCAAAACAAATGACAACACCATCACGCTCGGCTACATTACGGGCAGACTCCCCTACTGCAACGAAGACGAAAACGGCGAAATGGAAGGCTCGCTCGCATCGCTTGCGACGACGTTGCACGATAAATTTGGCATTACGGTCAAAACCGTCGCCTTTGATAGCTACAAGATGATGTCAAAAGCCCTGTCAAAGGGAAGCATAGACGTTGTGCTGCCGGTATACCGAGATTACTGGTTTGCCGAGCAATCAGGCGTTGTGCAGTCGATATCGTTGGGGACCATATCCCTCACCGCCATCCACACCGGCAGCGACCTGAACAAAGACCTTCAGAACATCGCCTGTACCAAATCATCGTTTGTCAACAAAAATGCACTTGAAAGTCTGTTCCCCACAGCGACCGTGACCGAATACCAATCCGACGATGAAGCGTTCGACGCCCTCAGGAAGGGAATGGCGCACTGCATCGTCGCTCCCAGCTCACGCATAAAAACCATCGGTGACCGTCATGATCTCAAGGACTACGAGACGGTCGAGCTCCCTGACACCTGTGAGCTCTCGTGCTGGATTTCGCGCGGAAAGCCCGAGCTGCTGGGAATCATCAACAAGGGCATCATCAATGCCGGAGAATCGCTCTCCGCAAGCAATTACTCCTCCACGTCGTACACGACCCAGGAATCAGACACGCTTCAATTCCTTTTTCGCAACCGCACCGCCATTGCCGCTACCCTCATCGGTATGTTGTCGGTCGGCATCGTCCTGCTCATCTGGGCGCTCGTGCGCGCTCGAACCGAGCGCAAAAAAAGCCGACGCTGCCAACGCCGCTAAGACGGCATTCCTCACGCGCATGAGCCACGACATCCGTACGCCGCTCAACGGTATCCTGGGCCTTATCGAGATTGAGGAATTGAAGGAAGGCGATATCAAGGTCGCCCGCGAGAGCCGTGCCAAGGCGCGCGTTGCCGCCAATCACCTGCTCTCGCTGATCAACGACATCCTCGAGATGGGCAAAATCGAAGACCGCAAGCTAACACTGGAGCATGCGCCTTTTAACCTCAAAGAGCTCTGTGACAATACGCTGGTTCTGTGCAAGCTCCGCGCGTCCAGTAACGGCATCACCATGCAGGACAATAGTCTGCCGTACGCCACGGGGCCATACATGATCGGCAGTCCCACCCATATCCGACAGATCATGATCAACCTGTTAGACAACAGCATTAAGTACAACAAGCACGGCGGCTCCGTCACCTTTAGTTCAAAGACCAAGCCACTCGATAACGGGCGCGCACTCTTTTGCTTTAGCGTTTCGGATACCGGCATTGGCATGACTCCCAAGTTTTTACAGCATATCTATGAGCCGTTTGCCCAAGAAGGTGACGATGCGCGCAGCAAGTTCCAAGGAACCGGCATGGGCATGCCAATCGTCAAGTCGCTTATTGAACTGATGGGCGGCACCATCGAAGTCACCAGTGAGCTCCATGTGGGCACCTCGTTCTACGTGGAGATTCCGCTCGATATCGACGAGAATCCCCAGGCGCGGGCGAATACGGTTGAGAGTGCGCCCGACTGCTCGCTCACCGACATGAACGTGCTGCTCGCCGAAGACAACGAATTGAATGCCGAGATTGCCCAGACGCTGCTAGAATCCGAGGGCGTCGTGGTCACCCGCGCCGCCAACGGCAACGAGGTCGTCGATCTGTACCTATCGCATCCCGCCGGCAGCTTCGATGCGATCCTGATGGACATTATGATGCCGGACATGGACGGCTATGAGGCAACCCGCGCGATTCGTCTGAGCGAGAAGGTCGATGCAGCCGATATCCCTATCATCGCGCTCACCGCCAATGCCTTTGCCGAGGACGCCAAGGCGGCACACGATGCTGGCATGAACGCCCATCTGTCCAAACCGCTCGACTTTAACAAGCTCAAAAACATACTCGCCCGCATCAAGAAAAACGGATCCGTTTCGCTATAGTTTTTGCAGCAACCACGCACGACCAGAAAGGAAGCCAACGATGTTTAGGCCCTTACGTCGAAAGAAACGCGCCATCACTGACGAGGAAGCGCGCAAGTTGCTCGCCACCTGCAAGCGCGGCGTCTTTGCCGTCAACGGCGATGATGGCTACCCCTATGCCATTCCCGTCAACTACTTCTTTGACGCCGAGCACGACAAGATTTATTTCCATGGCGCCAAAGCCGGCCACAAGGTCGACGCACTCAAACGCGATGACAAGATCTGCTTTACCGTTTACGGTAACGAGTGGTATAAGGACAATGACTGGGCTCCCTACGTTATGAGTACCGTGGTCTTTGGCCGTTGTCGCCTGGCGAATGACACCCCCGCGTTTATCGAGGACAAAGTCCGCCAGCTCGCCCTTAAGTACTACCCTTCTGCCGAGGAAGTCGAAGAGGAAATCGCCAAGGACATTAAGGGCGTCCAGCTCTACGAGATTACGATTGAGCATCTTTGCGGCAAGCAGATTCAAGAAAAATAAACCTCCGCAGCAGGTCTGCGCCCAATGGTTACAGACGCATTACCATGCGGGGCCTTCTAGCCGACTTGGCAGAAGGCTCCGCATGCAGTGCGCGCTTACCGTGCATTAAAAACGTAGCGGTCCAGGCGGTCGCACGCTTCCCTCACGCGCGAAAGCGGCAGCGCCAGATTCACGCGAATGTGGCGGGGCCCGTGGAACGGGCGGCCGTCCTGATACCCCACGCCCACGCGCCCCCCCTCGTCGAGCAACCACTGAATATCGCGGCCATGCTCGCGGCACCACTCGGTGCAGTCCAGAAACACCATGTACGTGCCCTGCGGACGCGAATAGGACACGCCCCCAAAATGCTCGTCCACGTAATCGCAGAAGTACTCGATATTGCCGGCAAGCACCTGGTTGAGCTCGTCCACCCACTCGTAGCCTTGCGGCTGGTAGGCACCGATAAGCGCATGCATGGAGAGGACATTCATCTCGTTGTAGTGGGTCTTGTTAGACACAGCGCATATGCGGTCGCGCAGCGTCTCGTTGTAGATAATGTGGTAGCTGCCGACCAAGCCCGCCAGGTTGAACGTCTTGCTGGGCGCGTAGAGGGCAACCGTACGCATGCGGGCATCCTCGCTCACCGACTGCGTCGGGATATGCTTGTGCCCCGGCAGGATGATATCGGACCAAATCTCGTCCGAGATCACCACACAATCGTGCTGGCGATAGATGTCCATGGCGCGCTCGATCTCGTCGCGCTCCCATACGCGGCCGCAGGGATTGTGCGGCGAGCAGAACACCGCGGCATGGATGTGGTTTTGGGCGAGCTTGTGCTCCATGTCCTCAAAGTCCATACGCCACACGCCTTGATCGTCGAGCTTAAGCGGGCTGTGGACAATACGATAGCCCGCGGCTTCGATGGATTTGGTAAAGCCGATGTAGGTGGGGCTATGGACCAGCACCGCATCGCCCGGCTGGACATACGCGCGCAACGTCGACACGACACCGCCCAGCACGCCGTTTTCGTAGCCGATATGCTCCGGTGCCAAGCCCTCAACGCCATTGCGGCGCCTCTGCCATTCGATGATGCGATCGAAATACTCGGGACGCGGATTGAAGTAGCCAAACATGGGGTGCTGAGCGCGCTTGATGATGTACTCCTGGACCGTGGGCACCGTGGCAAAATTCATGTCGGCCACCCACATAGGGATGCGGTCGAAGCCCTCGTCGGGTGCGTTCGGAGCCATGCCGGGGATCTCGCCCCAAGAGTCAACGGCGATGGAGTCCATGCCGTGGCGGTCGATGATTGAAGTGAAGTCATATTTCATGCTGGACTCCCGTGCAGAGCGGAATGATTCGGTAGGCGTTATTGTCCACCAGCGTGGGCGGTTTTGGCGCGGGGTTTGGCGCTTAATTTGACGGGTGCGGACGAATGGCCGGTTAGTCTCGCGCGTCGTTGACGGCGACTACGGTTAGCTGGGTTTCATCGACCGTAAACGATATGTCGAGCCCGGCGTAGGCCAAGTGGTAAACGCGGTTTGGCTCGTGCTTGCTGCCCGCGCGGCGCGGATCTTGGCGAAGAACCTCGACCAGACCGGGGAGCTTTGCGGGCGGGACCATATCCTGCAGCGCCTGCGGGAACTCGACGTCGAGCTCTTGCCACGGAGCGTCCTCAATCCAGCCGCCGGTCGCATCCGGGTGACAGTCGGCAAATGGAATGTAGGGCTTAATGTCGTAGATGGGTGTGCCGTCACGCAGGTCGGCCCCCAGCACATGAATGATGGGGCCATTGTCGGTGAGCTCGACGCGATCGAGCTTGACGCAGGTAAGCCCAATGGGATTAGGGCGAAACGGACTGCGCGTGGCAAACACGCCCACGCGCTCGGCTCCACCCAGACGCGGCGGGCGCACGGTTTTCGACCACCTGGCATTGGTGCCGGACCTGTCTTGCGACTTGGCATCGGTAGCTATGTCCTTAGCCGTACCGCCGGGCGTTCCGTTTTCAAAGCGCCACAGCAGCCACAGGTGAGAGAAGAAGTCCAGACCCTCAACCGCTGCATTGGAGGCAAATTCCGGCTCAAAAACGATGCGTCCCTGCAGATGAGGCGCCAAAAAGCTGTTGCGCGGAATGCCGAACTTCTGCGGCAGGTCGGTATGTATGCGTGCGATAGGTTCCATGCCGGTCATTGTACGGCATGGAGGCGTGGGGCGCAGCGCGCAATTCTTCGCCGCGGTCCCCCGTCGTGCAACCAACGGTTGCTTGGAAGGGCGCCTGCCGCCGCGTATGCTTAAGCCATCAACCAGCAGAAAGGAGCCGTTATGGCCTTTGCAGAAAAGCTCATCGCCGTTCGTCGCGCCCATCACCTTACCCAGGAGCAGCTCGCCGCTAAGCTCTTCGTCACACGCCAAGCCGTCAGCCGTTGGGAACGCGGCGAGGTCACACCGGGCATCGACATGATGAAGCTCATTGCCGCCGTGACCGGCGAGCCCCTGTCTCACCTGCTCGAAATGCCCGAGCACTATTGCCAGAGCTGCGGCATGATACTCACGCCCGGCGACTGCGGCACCGATGCCACGGGCGCCGCGACCGATCATTACTGCAAGTGGTGCTACGACCACGGCCAGTACGCCTACGACACCACGATGGAGGCAATGATCGAGGACTGTGCCCCGCGCCTGGCGCAAAACACCGGCATGTCGCTCGACGAAGCCGTCTCGCTCATGGGCGCCGTCCTGCCGCAACTGGAGCGCTGGCGCTCCGTGCAGGAAAACGAAGAGCGCTACGGCGCCGAGGCACGGGCGCGCTATGGCGACGAGACCATCGACGCGGCAAACGAAGCGCTGCTGGACATGGACCCCGAGACATGGAACGACATGAAGGAACTTGAACGCGCTATTCTGGGCCAGCTCTCGATTGCCATGGGCATTGGCGACCCAGAGAGCAACGAGGCCCGCAAGCTTGTCACGATGCACCGTCGATGGATTGGCCTTAACTGGGGACACGAGCCCCAGAACGAAGCATACCTGGGCCTCGCCCACGGCTATCTTGCCGACCAGCGCTTTGTTGACTACTACGACAAGCCCTGCGGCACCGGAGCCACGGCGTTTCTGGTACAGGCCATCGAGTCGTCACTGGCCCGCGCATAGACCGCGGCGGCTTTGGGTATTTCAATCAAAACCTCAACCGATTGGAGACCTATGGCTACTGATCATGAGCTCACGCTGTACGTTATGACCGGCTGCCCGTACTGCATAAAAGTCAAGCGCTTCCTGGCCGATAACGGCGTGACCATTCCCGAGCGCAATATCTCGACCGATTCCGATGCCGAACAGACACTCATCGCCGTCGGCGGAAAACGCCAGGTTCCCTGCCTGTTCATCGACGGCAAACCACTCTACGAATCGAGCGACATCATCGCGTGGGTGCAGGAAAACCTGCTCTAGTACGCACGCTCTGTCCGTCCAGGGCCCCAACCCATACGACCCAAACATGTACGCCAGCATCCAAAGTCGACATTTTTCGACATCTTTGGATGCTGGCGTACAGCTTTTTGGTAGTCATGGACGCTCTTGGCCGGCTAATTGTTTGAGGAGACCTTTGGATTATGGCTGTTTGACGCCTCTGGAAAGGTTTCCGAGAGGGCTGTGGTCAAAAAAGGGCAAATATGAGTACTGCTACCTGTTTAGTAGCAGCGATTTTGATCACTTCAGGAACTATTCAACGTTCCACTCGTCCGCAGACGACGTTATTTCTCCTCATATGTTCAATAAAAGTAGCTCTTAATGGGAACAAATCTCATCAGGAGCTACAATTTATAGCAAATAAATGCAACTATAATGGCAACAGTACTCATATTTGCCCTTTTTTGACCACGACCCTCCAGAATAGCCGCTGAGGACGACACTAAATGACAAAATCCGGCACTTGGACGTTCTTATATGATTAGCCATTGAAGGACACCTAACGACTACTCCCATTCGCGACACACTGTGTCGCGAATTAAGCTGGTCCCATTATCGAAGACCAGTGAGAGCTCCTGCCCAGAATCTCGATAGCTTAATAAAGCGCTCCCCTCCGGAAGTTCAATGAGCATCCAAATTCCAGGCTGAAAAGCAAAGGAGTATCGAAGCCGTCAATGCTCATTTTCTATCGAACACGCGGGTCAAAACAAGCTAATTAGCCTGATAAACTGTTTGTTTTTTTGTCTACAAGACTGTATACAAAAAGATTATCCGTTGACCTGTGCTCGACATTATGCCGATCGATAGGAGACGCTATGGACGCTAAGCAGCTCGAAAAAAAGATGGGGTTTGCCCCCGGAGAGTTGGAGAAAGCCGCAGAGGCATACGAAAAAGATGAATGGCCGAAGGGTCGCACCATCAAGCTGGGAAGGCCGTCGATCTCCGATGAGCCAAGCGTTGTTTTATCGGCACGTGTGGGCGAATCGGTCCTTGAAGCCTTTGACGCAAAAGCAAAGCGCCATGGGCAAACACGCACGGAGCGACTCAGGGAGCTCATCACGCTCGATGCAATGATTGCCTAAACTCAACTCCCCCGCCGACCCAAACATATACGCCAGCATCCAAAGTCGACATCTTTCGACATCTTTGGATGCTGGTGTACAGTTTTTGCGGGTAGTCATCGGGGACGTTCTTAAATGACTAGTCGCTAAAGAACGTCCCCGATGTCTAACTAGCCGCGGAAGCGAGCTATGGGTGCGAGTGGCTGCTCGCGAAAGACCCGCTCGACGGCGGCGCGGTATTCGTCGACCTTTTTGGTCTTACGTACGAGCTTGTGAACGGTAGCGGGGTCGACGAAAGCGCACTTGGCGTAGAACCACCACTCCTTCATACGAAAGACCGCGTTACCGCCAATCTCTTCTGCATAGGCCGCAAACAGCGTGTCGTGGAAACGCTGCAGTTCGGCTGCCGTGGCAGCAGGGCCGCCCTTGACCATGCGAGCGAGAGCGGGATTCGCAAGCAAGCCACGCCCCAGCATCACATGGCGTGTCCCGGGATAGGCCTCCACCAGCGCATCCATATCCTCAAGATCAAAAATATCGCCGTTGTATGCCACCGGAAACGGCGCGCGTTCCAGCGTCTCGCCATAGAACTCTTTGCGCGGTGAGCCTGTATAACGGTCCTTCTGTACGCGCGGATGCACGATCAGCTCTGTTAGCGGCATGCGGCAATACAGATCGAGCACGCGCTCATACTCGTCGTCGTCCTCGAGCCCCAGCCTAGTTTTGACCGATACCGGCAACGGCGACCGCTCGCACACATCGCTTAAGAACGCCTCGAGCTCGTCGAGATTGCGCAAGAAACCCGAGCCCTTGCCCTTGGCGACAACCGTTCCCGAAGGGCAACCCAAGTTGAGATTGACCTCGCGGTAGCCCATGTCGGCGAGCACCTGTGCCGCCCACACAAACTCGTCCGCGTTCTTGGACATCAGCTGAGGCACTACGTTGAGCCCCTGGTTATTGGCAGGATCGATCTCCTTAAACGCCTTGCCGCCAAAGCGGTTTCCCACCCGCGGCGGCGGCAAAAACGGCGTGTAATAGCAATCGAGCGCGCCGAAGCACTCCGCATGCACGCGACGGAACACATGCCCGGTAATCCCCTCCATAGGGGCCAACGATAGAATCATCTACTCTTCTCTCATATCAACGAACGTGACAAAGGGGCTGTCCCTTTGTCACATTATTCGGAGCGCAGGGCTTCGACGGGGTCCTTCTTGGATGCGCTGCGGGCAGGCAGCAGGCCGGCAACGACCGTCAACAGCACCGAAATCGCGATGAGCACCAGCGCATCCCGCACGGGCAAGCTCATCAGATTGGGTACCTGTTTGGCAGCAAGCGCCCAGGTATTAACCGGAAAACTCACGAGCACCACGACGATAATGGCAAAGACGCCGGCGATGAGGCCTTCGATAAAGGTCTCGGCATTGAATACGTTGGCCACGTTGCGCTTCGACGCGCCGATCGCGCGCAGGATGCCAATCTCCTTTTTGCGCTCCAGCACGCTGATGTATGTGATGATGCCGATCATGATGGAGCTCACGACCAGGCTGATACTCACGAATGCGATGAGCACCAAGCTGATGGTGTTCACGATGCCGGTCACCGAGCCCATGATGATGCCCATGTAGTCGGTGTATGAGATTGCCTGTTCATCGTGGCCAGAGGCTTTGACCTGCTTGTTGTACGCGTCGATGTGATCGAGCACGCGCTCCTTGGCCTCAAAGTCGCGCGGGAAAATCTTGACCGAGATGGGGTCTGCCTCGTCCGCATAGCCCAACGTGGTCAGATTGTTGTCGTAGGTGAGCTTCGAAGCCTTGGCATAGCTCATCATGAGCGAACTCAGGTCCTCGGCGTCCATGTTGAAATGGATGGCACGAGCAAAGGCGCTCGCATCCACGTGCATGGCGCTCGTCAGGTTGGCAAAACTCGAAGACATCTGCGTCGCCATCTGGTCCATAAGCCCCGCTGCGCCCGCCTTGAGCTGGGACGATACCGTCGACGCTATCTGCTCGCTGATTGCCTTCATCACCTGATCCATAGCCTGCTGCAGATACGGAGCCAGCTGCTTTTGCACATAGTCGGTCATCGCCTGTTGCAGGCGCTCGGCCAGGGCATCGCCGCCGAGCGCCTTCAATTGAGCCAGGCATTGCTGGGCTGCGGCATCATGCTCAAGATACGTCGAGAATGCGGCAGCGAGCTTTGACGCGTCTTTAAGATCTTCGGGCGACAGCGCCTTAAACTGATCAGACTGCAAAAAGCCCTCAAACAGCTGGTTGGCTAGTGCTCCCACCTGCTGCATTTGCTCGGGCGTGAGTTCCAGACCGTCAAAGATACCCGAGAAATCTGGGGTTGGCGCTTTTGCCATGATGCTGCTGAAGTCGATGTCCTTGCCAACGCCCGAAAGGTCAATGTCCAGCCCCGACAGATCGATGCCAGAAAGGTCCATACCGCCGGCCGCACCCGAGAGTGCAGACGCATCAAACGAGAACGCGCTCTTGAGCGCCGCCTCGTCCACGCTGAACATGCTGCTCAGATCCACGCCTTGTTTGGCCTCGCCTTGCAGTTCGTCGAAGGTTTTGCCCGTAAAGACATCCATCTCGGGGTGAGCAAGCTGCTCCTGCACAATCTGCGAATTTGCGGCGCGTTCCATAAGCTGACGAGTCAGTGCATGCGTATAGGCAATGCCCGGGGTCAATGCGCTCGCGTTGGCCGTCTCGTTAGGTCGCACCACGCCCACAATGCGCACGTCAATACCGTCGGCAACCTTGGCCGTCATAAAGTCGGCATCGTCAGGCATGTCAGTCCATATGCCGGTCTCTTCGTTTTTGCGATACGCATCGGCCGGCGACAGCACCTTAAACGTCGTGGACAGCGCATCGTCGTAGGTAAATTCGGTGCCGGTCTCGGGCGTTTCGACCCCACCGTCAGCCGTCATAGCGCTGTTTACCAGATCGTTGAGCTCATTGATATCCAGCGCACCGATGCTGTAGAGCGTGTAGTCGCCCACCGTGCCACGGCTCGAAAGCACCATCACGGCTTCGTTAGCAGACGTAGGCCAATGCCCCGCCACGACATCGTACTGGCTGTCGAGCAGGCTCTGGTCGTCGATCATCTCGTTAAAGACCGAGGTTCCCATGGATTCCATGCTCACCGTTGCCGCCGAGCTCGCGCCTCCGCTCATGGCCTCGGTCATAGCGTTGGGCACCAGCCGAACAGGCTTCTCATCGCCCTTGCCGGCACGATAGACAACCGGCGATACACCGTAGCCGTACTGAATGGCGTTGACCTCTTTATCGATGCCGTCGCCACCGGCATCGAGCCATGCCTTAAAGCTTGTCATGTCGTTAGACTTAACGCTCGCAAACATATCCTTTACGGCCGTGACCACAGGAATCTTATCGGTTCCCTTAGCCTTGCCGCCGGCACTGTCGTCGGACGAGCCCTCGTTCTTGGACATATCGTCGTCCGTGGCCCCCTGTCCGCCCATCATGGACGACAGGTCGTAATCCTGCTTGGAAATGGTGAGCGGGTAGCTCGAGAGCGTATCCTCCTCGACCTTTTTGATGTAGCCGTTTACGCCGTTGGACAGCGCCAGAATCGCCGCGATACCGATAATGCCAATCGAGCCCGCAAAGGCAGTCATGGCCGTGCGGCCCTTCTTGGTCATGAGGTTTCGGGCAGAAAGCCCCAGCGCCGTCACAAAGCTCATCGAGGTTTTGCGCGTAGGCTTTGCCTCGCGACGCGCGGCCTTGGCAGCATCGAAGGGATCGGAATCGTCGGTGATCTTGCCGTCCGCCAGATTGACGATGCGCGTGGCATATTGGTACGCCAGCTCGGGATTGTGCGTGACCATGATGACCAGGCGGTCGCGCGCCACGTCCTTGAGCAGGTCCATGACCTGTACGGATGTCGTTGAATCCAAAGCGCCGGTCGGCTCGTCGGCAAGCACAATCTCGGGATCATTAATCAGGGCGCGGGCGATGGCCACGCGTTGCATCTGCCCGCCCGAAAGCTGGCTCGGGCGCTTGTTAACGTGCTCGCCCAGGCCAACTTTCTCCAACGCCTCGCGCGCACGTTGACGGCGCTCGGCATGCCCCACACCCGTGAGCGTGAGCGCCAGCTCAACGTTTTCCAAAATGGTCTGATGCGGAATGAGGTTATAGCTTTGGAACACAAAGCCGATGCGGTTGTTGCGGTAGGCATCCCAATCGCGGTCGCGGAAGTCCTTGGTCGAGATACCGTCAATCAGCAGGTCGCCAGAATCAAAGTGATCCAGTCCGCCGATAACATTGAGCATCGTGGTTTTACCCGAACCCGAGGGACCCAGAATGGCCACGAACTCGTTATCGCGAAAAGACAGGCTCACGCTGTCGAGCGCCACCTGCGTAAACGACTGCGTGACGTACCTTTTGCAAATTCCTTTGAGCTCCAGCATGGACGGCAACCTCTCCCACGCGGGCGCACTTGCCCGCTCTCCCCCGCCGTTCGTATTCGACGCGTTTGTCCTACTCTATCCCCATTTTTTGCCGGAGCCAGTGAGGAATGTAACGAACCGCGCCAAAAAACGAACGGGATGGCGCCCAAAAGAAGAGGTCCCGAGCGGGACCTCTATATGGTGGAGCTTATCTTGAAAAGCAGCGGACTACTTCGCACAACGGCACACGATCCTCGCTATGCTTTACGCGTTTTTACTGCTCGCTATTCGCAATCGCCTGGTCGATAAGCTTGTCGAGTGCTGCACGCTGCTCGGCGGAGCTGATGGCGCCCACGATGGGCTCCCCTACGATGTTGCCATTCTGATCGATGACATACGTTGTCGGGAACGAGAACAAATTTGACGTAAACTTACCGGCCTCGCTATCCGACTTGAACCAGATGTTCTTATATGTCACGCCCTTCTTGCTCAGCACGTCCTTGGCATCTGCAATCTCACCCTTGTTGCCATCAAGCGTAAAGGAATTGACGCCCACGACCTGGCCGCCCTTCTTGGCAAGCTCCTTATTCAGGTCCTCAAGGTCGCCCAACTCACCCACGCACGGCTTGCAAGTGGTGAACCAGAAGTTCATGACGGTGACCTTGTTCTTAGAGAACAGCTCGTCGCTGCTCACGTCGTTGCCATCCAGGTCTTTGCCCGTAAAGCTGGGGAACTTCGTCGCCTCGCTCGAAGCATTGGCACCAGCCGTCATGCCAGCGGTCGAAGCGTCGACGCTCTCGCCTGCGCTCGGCGTGCTTCCACAGCCGGGGAACTCCTTCTCCAAGCTCTCGAGCTTGTCCTCGATCTCCTTGATCTGCTGTGCACCGGCCTTGAGCGTCTTAAGCTCATCCGCCGTAAACTTATCCTTGGCGCCGTCGATGGTCTTGAGCAGGAAATCGCCGTAATTGCTGCCGTCCTCAATCATTGTCGAGTCTTTATTTGCCGCATTGAATACCTTTTCCCACAGCGCATTATCACTCGAAAAGATATCGTTCTCCTTCTGCATGAGCTTCGCATACAGCTCGGCGGCCTCGTCGGCATTGGCCGGCTTCTGCGCAGTGAGTTCTGCGATCTTAGGATCGGAGCTCGCAGATTCGCTCGCATTGCCACCGGGCGCCGAACATGCCACAAGGCACAAGGCCAATACCGGCACCATAAACAGGGCCGCAATCTTAGAAAGCTTCATAGTCATTCCTCCGTTTTGTCGAAGCTTGTTTACTTTTTATCGGCGGTCAAGGGAAGCTTTTCCGCCGACACATCCAGGCCATAGCGATAGCTGATGGCATCGACAGGACAGGCCCCGATGCACTTTCCGCACCGGATACATTCGGCATGATTGGGCGCGCGGACCACATCAACGTCCATCTGACAAACCCTTGAACACTTGCCGCACGAGACGCATTTGCACGCGTCAACCTGAATCCCCAACAAGGACACCCTATTCATGAGCGCATAGAATGCGCCGAGCGGGCAAATCCATTTGCAGAAGGGGCGATAGAACAAAACGCTCAGCACTACTACGGCAATGAGAACGGCAAGTTTCCAGGTAAAGAGCTGCCCCAGCGCAGATCGAATGCCGGCGTTGGCAATGGCCAGCGGAATGGCGCCCTCGAGCACGCCCTGCGGACAGATGTACTTACAAAAGAACGGGTCGCCCATGCCCACGTCGTTAACCACCAAGACGGGCAGCAGCACCACGGCAAACAGCAGCACGACGTATTTGATGTACGTGAGCGGCTTAAGCTTTTTTGTGGAGAACTTTTTGCCGGGAATCTTATGAAGCAGCTCCTGAAGCCAGCCAAACGGACACAGAAAGCCACATACAAAGCGTCCCAGCAGCACGCCGAGCAAAATGAGCGTACCGGTAACATAGTAAGAAAAGTTGAACTTGGATGAACCTACCACCGACTGGAACGACCCGATGGGGCACGCGCCCGATGCCGCGGGGCACGAATAGCAATTAAGTCCAGGTACGCAGACTGTTTTCCCCGCGCCCTGATAGATGCCGCCTTTGGCAAAGTTTGGCAGGTGAATGTTGGTGACCAGCGTCGCCGCCGCCTGAATGAGTCCGCGAAATCGGGCCAAAACATGCGACGCGGTGTTTGCTCTTTTATCCAATTCCGATACACTCCAAGCACAGCCTAATCGCTTTGGCCAGCACGGCATCCGCCTCGCCACGCATAACACCAAAGCACACCATGGCAATTCCGACGATCAACAAAGCGACCTGTACCATGGGTTTTACCGCTTTGAACAACTCGACCACTCCTTTCGTTACGCGACCATTGGACCATATCGACTATAAAATCCGTGTTAAGCGCGATTTGAAATGTGCAAGGAGACTGTTATGCGTATTTTGATCGTCGAGGACGAGCGGGCGCTGTGTGACGCAATCGCGCGCAGCTTGCGAAACCTGGCATACAGCGTCGACTGCTGTCACGACGGACGGGAGGCGCTCGACCTGCTGGGCGTCGAAGTCTTTGACCTCGTGGTACTCGACCTCAACCTTCCCCGTATCGACGGCATGACCGTACTCAGGGAACTTAGGAAAACCGACTGCGAGACCAAGGTGCTGATTCTGTCCGCGCGTGGCGAAGTATCCGATAAGGTCGACGGACTCGATGCCGGCGCCAACGATTACCTCACCAAGCCGTTTCATCTGGACGAACTTGCGGCAAGGATCCGCAGCCTTACCCTCAGGCGCTTCGCACAAAGCGACATAGTATTAACCTGCGGAAAACTCAGCTTTGACACCAAGGCGCGCATCGCTTCCGTGGGCAGCGAGGCCTTATCTCTTACACGCAAGGAAACGGGAATCTTGGAATACCTGATACTTAATCAGGGGCGACCGGTAAGCCAAGAGGAGCTTATCGAGCACGTTTGGGATAGCACCGTGAACAGCTTTAGCAACGCAACCCGCGTTCACATCTCGTCGCTCCGAAAAAAGTTGCGCAGCGCTTTGGGATACGACCCGATTCGCAATCGGATTGGAGAGGGCTACGTTATGGAGGATAGCGAATGAAAAGGCTTTCGCTGCAATGGCGCATAACGATCATGACGGCGCTGCTGACGTGTGCGGCGTGCGTGCTGACGAACTGCCTGGTCGGCTATACGGGCATGCGCTATATGGATGCCATCGGCAGTGACATCTCGGCCTTTAACGCTGCCGGCGCGGATTCGCCCCAGGTGTTCGACCCAACGAAAGCGACCCCCGATGACAAGGTCACGATCGTCGTAAACGACGCACAGGAATCTTTTGGCACGACAGCTTGGTACATCACGGCTGGAGTCACACTCCTTGGCGGCGTGCTGGCATACTTTGTGAGCGGCCGTGCACTCAAACCGCTACGGGCTTTTGCAGCCCAGGTTGAGCGCGTGCAGCCTGACAACCTAAGCGAAATCAGACTCAGTGAAGATGTGCCCACCGAGCTACAACGATGCAGCGCCTCTTTCAACGACATGATCGCCCGTCTTGGCGAAGGGTTCTCTGCACAGCGTCAGTTTACCGGCAACGCCGCACACGAGCTGCGCACCCCGCTCGCCCTTATGCAAGCACAGATTGAACTATTCATCTCCGAGCACTCCGGTTTGCAACCCGAAACAGCCGAGCTGCTCGGCCTGCTACAAGAACAAACCGAGCGCATGTCTCGAATGGCCAAGGTATTGCTCGAGATGAGTGAGCTCCGCAGCGTCCCTTGCGAGGACGATGTGGAACTTGGTCCTTTGTCCGAAGAGGTCCTCACCGACCTTGCGCCACTTGCCGAAAATAAGGGCATAGCCCTCAATTGTGCTGGAGACGCTTTAGTAATCGGGAGCGACACGCTCCTCTATAGGCTGGTGTTTAACCTGGTCGAAAATGCCATCCGTTACAGCCGCACCGGCTCGACTGTCAACGTCTCCATCTGCGACAACGACAGCCATGTGTTCCTGCGAGTCGAGGACCAGGGCCCGGGAATACCCAAGCAGTACCGTGAGAGCATCTTCCAGCCGTTCTTTCGTCTAGACAAATCCCGCAGCAGGGCATACGGCGGCGCAGGACTCGGACTAGCGCTCGTTTGGGAGATTGCAGCGCTTCACGGTGGCACGGTAGAGGTCGAAGAAAGTTCCGAGAACGGTACTACCATACTCGTAAGCCTTCCAAAACGATCCGCAGCGTTAACCGAACAGTAAAACGAAAGGGGTCCCGAGCAACAGGAGTACAATTGCTGCATTGTTGCCAGCTGTTGGGAGATGGAAGATGGACTGCGATGGCTACCCATGCGTTCCCATGCCGTTGATGTGCACCGCCTTTGTGCCGGGGCAGATTGACGCTGCGGTTGCAGGCATTTCCGACCCCGATTCACGCACCATCGCCACGGCAGAAGCGCTGTACTTTCGCGGACAGGCCGCCCTCGCTGCCAAGACGGCGCGCCCCTATCTTGACGCCACCGATCCCGCGCTGTGCTATTCCGCATGCTTTATCTGCGGATACGCCAGCCTGTCGCTCAACCGTATCGCCGACGCCCGCCGGTGCCTTGCTGGCATCCTCGATACGCCGGCTGACGAGGAGTCGCCCGCCGTCCACGCCACGCATATCCTGTTCGCCTCGGCCGCGAGCGTCCTGCTGCACTTGCCTTCCCCGTATTCCGCCGAAGAGTTTTATCCGCTTGCGGCGCATCTGCCCGAAGGTCTGCGCCTGTTCGCCAGCTACGTGATGGCGCATGCCCTGTACCTGCGCGGCGAATATGGCCGCAGCCTGGGCATGGCGGAAAACGCCCTGATCATGAAACAGGGAAGTTATCCCATCTCGGAGCTGTTCCTGCACTTGGCAGCTTCCATGGCATGCATGAGCCTCAAGGACATCGACGCCGCAAAAACGCACTTCGGAGTTGCTTGGAACATTGCGCGTCCCGACGGCCTTATTGAGCTCATTGGCGAGCATCACGGCCTTTTACAGGGGCTTATCGAGGCATGCCTAAAAACGCAATACCCTGACGACTTCGCGCGCATCATCGAGATCACGTACCGCTTCAGCTACGGCTGGCGGCGCATCCACAACCCCGATTCGGGCGAGGACGTTGCCGACGATCTAACGACCACGGAATTCACCATGGCCATGCTCGCCTGTCGTGGGTGGACCAACGCCGAAATCGCACGCCATATGGGAGTATCGCCGGGCACCGTCAAAAACCGCCTATCCGGCGTATACGCAGAGCTTGGCATCGGCACACGCGCCGAGCTGGTCGCGCATATGTTACGTTAGCGACCGGACTACCAAGCGCATCGAACGCGTTCCGGAACCCGGCGCTTCGCTCGATCAATTTGGACATTTTGACCCTTGAACGGCACTACCGCCACGGGGCGCCTTCTCGCAAAATTGGATTATTTCCACCGATACTTGCGGGATGGGAGCCCAAGATGCTTGATCGCCGTTCGTTACTTGTCGCCGGAGCGTCCTCGTTAGCGAGCATTATGATGCCGCGCGTGCCGGGAAGCGCAAACGCCTTCATATTGCCGTTCGCACCCACCGAAGCCCATGCCGACGAAAAAGACCCCTTCAGGGTGCTCGTTCTCTCGCGCACCATGTTCGGTGTGGTCGTGGTCGACGTCGCCAACAAGAATACGCCCATCACGGGTGCCCAGGTCACGCTCATATCGCGCTATGCCGCAGGCAAGCAGCTCACCGCCACGACCGATGACGAAGGCACGGCCATCTTTGAGGTCGCCCCTCTTTCAGAAGGCTACGTGGACGAGGCAACGCTTCTCGACGCGTACGACTTTAACGGCGGCATCTCCATTAGCATGGCAGGCTACCGCGATGTCGAGATTCCCCTTGCGCGTATCCAGGGCGGCACCGCTATTACCGCACCCACACGTCCGCTCTCCGATGGCGAGCCGTACTTTCGACAGCTCACGTTCGACGAATGGGACATCCAGTACGCCGACGCCACGTTTATGGCAATGCCAGCGGACGAAGCAGCAAACGACCAGCCCGACACGCACGCTTTTACCGTGCAGGCTCATCTGCCGCAGGGCGGGCAGGCAACGTTGCATATCAATAAAGTGATGCCCTCTGCGGGCAGCTCAACCGAAACCGTCACGCAGATCGGCCAGATCAAGGCCAGCGCATCGGGCGCGGATAATCTGGCGACGTTCACGCTCGAAGACACGTTCCTCGATGCAGCTTCGGGCCTTCTGGAGGAAGGGTGCAAGCTGCGCTTTATGCTCGACTACCAGGGCAAAACCTACACGCTCTCATCCCCTATGGCCGTTGTCACCGCGCCGGCCGCAAAGGCGGAATCGGGCTCGACCACCATCATTCCCACCACCATGGACCAAGAGATCACTCCGTTTGATTTCCCCGCGGCGTTTCCCGGTATCGGCGGCAATAAGTTCACGTGCTGGATGCCCACATTTCCCATTCTGTTCGATTTCTCGTTTGCTGGATACGTGCTGTTTGGCGGAGGGTACAAACCAGCTAGCTATATGAACGATTCGGGCAACCCTGATCCGGAATACTGGAAGAAATCGCCGCGCGAGTCGGGCGCCAAGCAGGCAAACCGCTACCTCGACGAGATGGAGGGGAAGTGGAATCAGTACAAGAGGATGAGTGCCGGTTCGGGCACCGATCCAAGAAACACCAAGCTCCTTCGCCACCATTGCACGCCGCTGTTCACGATGGATATCGCCACACAGCTGTACGGCTCGCTCGCCTACGATTGGGTGGGCAAAACCTGGGGTAACAACAACGACCCCGCATACGGCAATATTAAGGCCCTCTTCCAGGTAAGAACCGACCTCAATTGGACCGAGCAGTTTACCCTAGGACCGGTGCCATTTTTCCTAAACGTCAACCCCTGGGTGCTGGCAAAACTGGCGCTCGCCGTGGGTGCCCACACGCACGGCAGCGGCGCGGCGTTTTTTAAAAACATTTCGCTCGACTATTCAAACACGTCGGGCTCGTTCACCATCCAGATCGGACTCGCCGTCACCTTTGGCGCCGGCGTTGCAGGCGTCGCTTCGTCTGCCGTGCGCGGCGCCGCATCCCTCACGCTGTTCATTGGGTACGAGAAGGCGGATGGACACCAGCTTCCGCGACTGCGCGTAGGTGCAGACGTCGATGTCGATGTGATACTCCAGTTCGTAATGTTCAAGTGGACCACCAAGGCTTGGTCGGGGTCGTGGCCCACACTCATCGATTCGTGGAATATGTCGGTGAACAATGGCGACCAGTATGCGCTCCAGCGCTCTGAGCTCGCATTGGGTGGAGATACGCCTTACACGCTGGACGCCCGCTTCGGCACGCCCGGCAACATCGAGGCGGGCGGCGTTCCGCAATTTATCGCATCGGCCACCATCGTCACCAACGCCGAGCTGCTCGCACGCGCCGAGGTTAAGGCCACTGCCGTAAACGCCGCGCCTGTCGTGCGCGATTGGGATCGGGCGGTCACGCGCATTGAGCTCGAGGCGGATGCAGAAAGCGACGACACGGGACAGATCGAGCATTTCGTCCATGCACTGATAGAGAACGACGAAAACGCCGCGCCGATGTATGAGTACACCTACATCGGTCAGGCAACGAACACCGTTGCCGACCCGAACGCCGATTCTGCCGGCGTGTCGGAGGACGAGCGTGGCGGCATCAAGCCCTCGAGCGACAACGTGCTGTTTGCTGGCGTGCTCAGCGAAGCCCACATGAAGCTGGCAATGATTGCCGGCGTAGAATGCCTGTTCCGTATCGCCTCGGTGCGCTACGGCGACAATGGTCGCTCGCGCCTGGTGGTACACACAAAGGCAAACGGGACGTGGTCCGCTCCCACGCCTGTGGACTTTCCCCTTGGGTTTGGCGAGGGCGACGTGGAGCGCGACAGCATATACGATTACGACTTCGACGTAGTGGAATATACGGACGGAAGAGGAAACCAGGACGCCTACGTGCTGCTGGTCTCGGGCGAGCGCCCCGCCGGCGACAACACCCTTTTCGATACGGCGAGCACATCCGGCATACTGTCCGTTGTGCGCCTGCGCATAAGCAACGACGGAGTTCGCGTGATATCGCACACGTCGTGGCGCAGCATCTCGCGCGGCCGCCTTCAGGAGGATGGCTACCATTGCCTGCAGTGCCCACGCATCACGGTGGGCAAGACACTTGTCGACGGGCGCCTGTCGGGCGCCTACCTCCACCGCCGCGGAACCACCGCAGAAAAGACGCTCGGCAGCGAGGCCGAGGTTGCGCTGGAGTGCTTTACCCTGTGGTCGGACGTTTCGGGCGACAGTCTCACGTTCCGTCAGGTCCTCCGCTTTCCGCAGACACCGTCGAGCATCGAGCTCGGCGCGCCCGAGAATATCAACGGCAAAATGGTGGTGCCCATTGCATACGAGACCGCAGGCGGTTGTGGCTGTGCATCGTACGCCGTGATCGGCCAGTCCATTGCGAGCTGGGGCGTTATGTCGCCAGATGCCACAGTACCCCACGCGGTGCCGTGGCCGCAGCACACGGGCTTTTTGGCTACCGTCAACGAGCAACTGCAGCATATTACTTGGACGCGAGGCGCATCGGCATTTGCAACGCAGCCCGTGGGTGCCGCAGGCTGTGGCCCGGCATCGTTTAGCGTAAGCAACAACGGCAGGTGCGTGCTCTATGTAGAGAACACCGATGGCAAGGTGGGGCAAACCTACGACGAAGAAGGCAACCCGGTAGCAGTGATGGGCAAGCACTTCCGCATCTTCGCCAGCACCTTGGCAGGCGATCTGTTTACGGAGCCGTTCGTGATGTGCGAGCTGGACCATCCCGTCGATCAGATAACGACATTTTTGACGTCGGGGAGCATGCTCTCCGCGCTCGCCACGCACATTGTGAGCGCGGAGAAGAGCGAGGCAGAACTACACGGCATCGAAGTGCCCTTGGTGGCGTGTGCCACTCCGACGGGCGCAGTCGCTACCTCGGGCGCGGTGGTGCCCGGAGCAGCAGGCGAATCCTTCATGGTCACGGTGCGAAACGACGGCAACACCTTGCTGACCGCCGGCACAATCGATCTGTACCGAGAGGGCTCCAGCCAGCCGTTCTCCAGCGCATCCATCGGGTTCGGAGCGAACACACGCATGGCATCGATCTACGATCCAGAGCTTGCCGAGGACGCTTCGGTCAACGACATGGCACACGTGAAGTACGCGCTCGAAACGCTGGGCACACCTTTTGCAACGCACCCGCTGGTAGCCGACAGTGGCAACGCCGTGCTGGCACCGGGTTGCACGGCACAGTTCCGCATGAGCTTCGCTATCCCCGAGAGTTGGAGCGACGAAGTGGGCAAACGCGTAACGCTGTATGCGAAGGCGCGTAATCTGGTGGCGCTCGATCCCGTAACGCTCGAGGAAATTCGACCGGGCGCAAACTCGGCGCTGGGTGCCGTACTGCACGAGCTTCATGTGCCCGACGCGGCATGCGAACGCTCAGAAGTTCAGGTCGGCGTATGCGACAGCGCGGATACGACAGAACTTCACGACGCCCCGATGACAGCAGACGACGATGGCGGCTCGAGTGGCGGCGGTACCGACGAGGGCGGCGGCTCCGGCGGAAGGAGCTCCGGCAGTGGCAAGGACCACAGCAATAACAAGCGCTCCGGAAAAGCGGGCGCGCTCGCTGGCACGGGCGATGTCAATGCTCCCCTTACGGCAGCCGCTACAGCACTCGCCGCGGCAGGCGCCGGCCTCATCGCCTACAGCGCCCGCCGCACGGCGCTCGAAAAAGACACCGCCAATGAGGTCAATTCGGATAGGTCTCGCTAGCTCCTAGTTACTTTTGTGAGAGACGCCGACTCGGCTCATCGAACACCAAAAGGGGCTGGCCCCGATAACTCGGAGCCAGCCCTGAGTCGCCTGACATGGGAATCGCAACCCGCTACTTGAGCTTCAATGCCTCCATCATGGGCGCGGCGGCGTCCCAATCGATCTTCCAGCCAATCGACACGCGGACGGTCTCGCCCGTCGCGGGAGCCGTCGCAAACAGCGTATGGCCGTTGTCGGGACCGGTAAAGCGCAGCCACGTTATGCCGTTGTACTCGACCTGGTCGGTTGTTGTCTCCTTGCCTTCGTAGACCTGCTCTAGGCTTGCAACCTCTTCCTCCGGCGAGCGCGGGAAGATGCTGATGTTCAGGCGTCCTCCAGTCTCGTCGTGGAAGAAGTTTGCCTTTTCGCGCTCTTCGTCGGACGAATCCAGCGTGTACCCATCGGCGGCCTCGATGCTGTACGATGCGCAGTCGATGCCCGTTAAATCTGTCTTCTCGCCAGAATCGGCCACGCCGCCGGCCGCCTTGAACTCCTTGGTCTCGCATCCCGTGGTGTCAAAGTGCATGGCCTCATGATTCTTGGCGGGGGCATAAGCGTCTACGAACTCGACAGTGATGGGCCCGTAGTACGCCGTCTTGGGCGCCCAGAAATACACGTACTCAACGGTCTCGCCCGGGCCGATACCTGGCCTCTCGGAAAGGTCGATGCCCTCGTGCAGCTCATCGGGAGCCTCGCTTGCAACGTAGTCGAGCACGGCCGCCTTGCCGGAAGTAAACAACGGGTCGCCTGCCTCAAGATCGCCCTGAGCAGCATGCACGTTAAAGGAACTGAACGTCCTGTTCTTTGTGTTGTTGTTGGTGATCTTGATGTGCAGGTAAAAGCCGTCCTGCAGCTTGGCATCGCCGCGATAGAACGTACCGTGAGCCACCGACTCATAGGTAATGCCTGCCACCTCGACCGTCTGCGAATCATAGGCCCTGGGCTTTTCCTGCACAGGCGCGCTGCCGCCCGAACCGCCAGGCGAGCCGCTCGGAGCACTACCGCCACAGCCGGCCACTGTACACGCCAGCACGGCCGAAAGCGTCACGGTGGGAATTCCTAACAGCAGTTTCTTTGTCATGGGCCTCATCATTCTCACCGCTCCTTTCGGCTTGCAGCTCATCCATTGCCCGAGTCCCAAGTCGACCCCGTGGCATCGGCTTCCACTATGAGCGTATGACGAAACACGGCGCCGGCGAAGTGACCCGTGGCCCAAATAACGACCCACCAGCGTTCCTTATGGGCCAAAAGAACTCGCACATGCACGCCCCCGGCCCATAAAACGAGACGTCTGTCCCAATGTTCGATTCGATCCAACAATCCGCACGACACGTTTTCGACAACGTATCCAACCGCAAACGCAGCAAGACGCATTCGGCCGCCTTCAAATTTACTCGGGCAGAACCGACTCGGTTTTGTCCGAGTAAACTCGAGCATAAACTGATCCATGCGATACAATTAACTCGGACAAAACCGAGTCGGAAGGAACCGAGTAAGTGGAATTTATTGGCAGGGAGCGTGAGCTCGCCCGTATTAAGAAAACGCTCAAAGCACCCGAGCAGCGCAATGTTCTCATTTACGGCAGGCGTCGCGTCGGAAAAAGTGAGCTCATCAAGCAGGCGCTAACCGATTTGTCGGACGTCGCAACGGTCTATTACGAGTGCCGCCAAACCTCCGAGGCAGACAACCTCGAGAGTCTGTCCGTCCTTGTTGCTGAAGCGCTGAGCTTTCCTCCGCTCGCCTTCACAGGCATCCGCGAGCTCATCGAATTTCTGTTTGCCCAAGCTAAAGACAAGAACATTACCCTCGTTCTCGACGAATACCCCTACTTGAGAGATGCGGTTAAAGGCTTAGACAGCATTCTTCAGACCTCAATCGACGCCCACAGGGAAGACTCACGTTTAAACATTGTCCTGTGCGGCTCCTACGTTGAGATTATGAAATCCCTCATCGAGCATGAAAGCCCCCTCTACGGGCGAATTGATCTCGCGCTTGAGCTTAAGCCCATGGATTACTTTGACGCTGCGAAGTTCTATCCCGCGTTCTCGCCCGAGGACAAGGTGCGGCTCTATAGCGTTTTTGGCGGTATCCCCTTTTACAATCGCCTCATCGATCAATCCCAAAGCGTACGCGACAACATCATCGAGCTCGTCACGGAACCTGGCGCCCGCTTAGAAAGCGAGGTGCCGTCCTATCTCAACGCCGAGATCTCGAAGATGACCAACGCCAACGAAGTTTTCGGGGCTCTCGCACAAGGCTACTCCCGTTGGGGGGACGTGCTGGCACAGTCGCACGTCTCGAGCGGTCCGGCCATGGCAGACGTGCTCGACAAGCTCATGTCACTCGAAATCGTCCAAAAGCGTGCACCCATCAACGACCCTACGAACAAGCGCAAGTCTGGCTACTTTGTAGTGGATCCGCTTTCGCTCTTTTACTATCGCTATGTTTTCCGCAATGCCTCAGCGCGTCAGCTGCTCGACCCGGAAGTCTTCTATGATCGTCACGTCTTCCAAGACTTCGAGGAAAACTACGTTCCTCATATGTTCGAGGAGATCTGCCGTCAATACCTCGTGCGGCAGAACAGGACCGGCAAGATCGAACCGGCTTTCGACGCCATAGGCAAGTACTGGTACGACGACCCCGCAAACAAAACGAGCGGCGAATTCGATGTGGTAACGCAAGACCCCGAGGGCTACGCATTCTACGAAGCAAAGTTCCGCAAATCCCCCATCACGCAAAAAATGGTCGACGAGGAAATCGCCCAAGTCGAGGCAACGGGACTCAAGTGCCATCGCTATGGATTCTTCTCCCGTTCGGGCTTCGAAGCTGGCGAAAGCGATCGAACCGTCTTCATCGACCTGCCGCAGATGTTTGGATAGGACAGGACAGGTCCCTCCCGCATTCCAAGCATTCATTATCTAATCGAACGGTTGTTCGATGGATTTCGTGTTGGTTGGAATCGTCTGTGGGCTGGGCTATGCTACCTTGACTATCTATATGACTTAAACGCAGCAAAGGAGCACCGAGAGAGCGAGTATGGCAAAAAACACCGCAAACTATGGTAATGACAGTATCCGCCAGCTCAAGGACGAGGAGCGCGTACGCCTGCGCCCCGCCGTCATCTTTGGCTCGGACGGACTCGACGGCTGCGCGCATGCCGCCTTCGAGATCCTGTCCAACGCCGTTGACGAGGCGCGCCAGGGCTACGGCAAGCTCATCACCCTTACCGCCTTTCGCGATGGTTCCATTCAGGTAGAGGACAACGGCCGCGGCTGCCCGCTCGACTGGAACCCCTCCGAGAAGCGCTTTAACTGGGAGCTCGTCTTTTGCGAGCTCTACGCAGGTGGCAAATACAACAACAACCAGGGCGGCGACTACGACTTCTCGCTCGGTACCAACGGCCTGGGCTCGTGCGCGACCCAGTACGCCTCCGAATACATGGACGTCACGGTTTGGCGCGACGGCAACAAGTACTCCCTGCACTTTAAAAAGGGCAAGGTCGTTGGCGCCAAAAAGAAGGCACTCGAGATTGAGCCCAGCGACGAGGACCGTACCGGCACCACCATCAAATGGCGCCCCGATCTTGAGGTCTTTACCTCCATCAGCATCCCCCACGATTGGTATCGCGAGACCATGCGCCGCCAGGCCGTGGTCAACGCCAACGTGACCTTCCGCCTGCGCATTGAGGGCGACGATGGCGAGTTTTCCGAAGAGGACTTTTGCTATCCCAAGGGCATCGAAGACTACGTGCTCGAGAAGGTCGGTACCGACTACCTCACCGAGCCCTTCTTTATCGAGGCCGACCGTCGCGGTCGCGATCGCGAGGACCTGCCCGACTACAATGTAAAGATCACCGCGTGCATGTGCTTCTCGCGCACCATCATGATGCAGGAGTACTACCACAACTCATCGTGGCTCGAGAATGGCGGCTCGCCCGAGAAGGCCGCCCGCAGCGCTCTGACCAGTGCCATCGATGCTTACATTAAGCAACAGGGCAAGTACAACAAAAACGAGAGCGGCATTAAGTGGCAGGACGTCCAGGACTGTCTGGTGCTGGTGACCAACTGCTTCTCCACCCAGACGTCCTATGAAAACCAGACTAAGAAGGCCATCAACAACCGCTTTATCCAGCAGGCTATGACGGCCTTCTTTAAGGAGCGGCTCTCAACCTACCTAATCGAGAACAAAGACGCTGCCAACAAGATCATGGAGCAGGTGCTCATCAACAAGCGTTCGCGCGAGAACGCCGAGAAGACGCGTCAGAGCATCAAGACCAACCTACAGCAGAAGACCGACATGGCCAACCGCGTGCAGAAGTTCATCGACTGCCGCTCCAAGGACAAGAGCCGCCGCGAGATCTACATCGTAGAGGGCGACTCGGCAGCAGGCGCCATTCGCACCTCGCGCGATGCCGAGTTCCAAGGCGTTATGCCCGTCCGCGGTAAGATCCTCAACTGCCTGAAGGAAGACTATCCGCGCATCTTTAAGTCCGACATCATCATGGACCTCATGCGCGTGCTGGGCTGCGGCGTGGAGATCAAGGACAAGCGCATCAAAAACCTTGGTGCCTTTGACCTGGACAACCTCAACTGGAACAAGGTCATCATCTGTACGGACGCCGACGTCGACGGTTATCACATCCGTACGCTCGTGCTCACCATGCTCTACCGCCTGGTGCCCACGCTTATCGACGAGGGTTACGTGTATATCGCCGAATCGCCGCTCTACGAGATCAACTGCAAAGAGAAGACCTACTTTGCCTACACCGAGCTCGAGAAGAACGGCATCCTCAAGGAGATTGGCGACCAAAAGTGCTCCATCAACCGCTCCAAGGGTCTTGGTGAGAACGACCCGGACATGATGTGGCTCACCACCATGAACCCCGAGACGCGTCGCCTGATCAAGGTGGAGCCCGAGGACGTCACCAAGATGGAGACCATGTTCAATCTGTTGCTGGGCAACGACGAGGCAGGCCGCAAGCGCCATATCTCCGAGCACGGCAAGGAATACCTGGACCAGCTGGACCTGCAGTAACAGCAAATCGATAACGACGGCCCATAAGAAGTTCAAGAGGATATCGTGGCAAAGAAGAAGACGAAGAACCAGCCAAAGAAAAAGCAGGTCAACGCCGAGAACGTCATCGGCCTGCACTCCGAGGTCACCGACCAGCCGATCACGCAGACGCTCGAGGTCAACTACATGCCCTACGCCATGAGCGTCAACGTCTCGCGTGCGTTCCCCGAGATCGACGGCTTTAAGCCCTCGCACCGCAAGCTGCTCTACACCATGTACAAGATGGGTCTGCTCAAGGGCGAGCGCCAGAAGAGCGCCAACATCGTGGGCCAGACCATGAAGCTCAACCCGCACGGCGACGCCGCGATCTACGAGACGATGGTGCGTCTGGCCACCGGCAACGAGGCGCTTCTTGCCCCCTTCGTAGAGTCGAAGGGCAACTTTGGCAAGTACTATTCGGGCGACCTGAGCTACGCCGCCTCGCGTTATACCGAGGCCAAGCTCTCCCCCATCAGCGCCGAGATCTTCAAGGACATCGACAAGGACCCGGTCGACTTCGTCGACAGCTACGACGGTGCCATGAAGGAGCCGCGCCTGCTGCCCACCACGTTCCCCAACATCCTTGTCTCGGCCAACAAGGGCATCGGCGTCGCCATGGCGTCCGACATCTGCGGCTTCAACCTCAACGAGGTCTGCACCGCCACGATGCACTACCTGCAGGATCCCGACTGCGACCTGCTCGAGTACATGCCCATGCCCGACTTCTCGACCGGCGGCGAGATCATCTACCGCCGCGAGGAAATGGAGAAGATTATTGAGACCGGCCTGGGCAGCTTCCAGATCCGCTCCCGCTGGCGTTGGATTCCCGAAGAGCGCATCATCGAGGTCTACGAGATCCCCTACACCACCAAGATCGATGTCATCATCGAACGCATCGTCAAGCTCTCCAAGGAAGGCAAGGTCAAGGAGATCGCCGACATCCGCGACGAGACAGACCTTTCGGGTCTGCGCATCGCCATCGACCTTAAGCGCGGCGTCGACCCCGACAAGCTCATGGCCAAGCTCTATCGCTCGACCACGCTACAGGATTCGTTCTCGTGCAACTTCAACGTGCTCGTCGATGGCTATCCCCGTGTTATGGGCGTGCGCCAGATCCTGCACGAGTGGGTCAAGTGGCGTATTGAGTCCACACGTCGCCGCATTAACTATGACCTGGGCAAAAAGTCCGAGCGCCTGCACCTGCTGCACGGCCTCGAGGCGATCTTGCTCGACATCGACAAGGCCATCGCCATCATCCGCGGCACCAAGCTCGAAGCCGAAGTCGTGCCCAACCTTATGAAGGGTTTCGACATCGACGAGACCCAGGCCGAGTTTGTTGCCGAACTTAAGCTCCGCAACATCAACGAGGAGTACATCCTCAACCGCACCAAGGACATCGCCAAGCTCGAGGGTGAGATTGCCGAGCTTGAGGAGATTCTCTCGAGCGAAGACAACATCAAGAAGGTCATCAGCGATGAGCTGGCAGCAGTCAACAAGAAATATGTGATGCCGCGCCGCACGGGCAGGATCGAGCCCCATGAGGTCGTCGAGGTAAGCCTGGAGCCCGAGGTCGAGGAGTACCCGGTGACCATCATGCTCTCGCGCGATGGCTACCTTAAGAAGATGACGGACCGCGTGCTCAAGAAGGCGACCACGCTCAAGTACAAGGACGGCGATAAGCCCTTTATCGAGTTCCCGTCCTCCAACACCCACGAGCTGCTGGTCTTTACCAACAAGAGTCAGGTATACAAGTGCAAGGTCGCGACGTTTGAGGATACCAAGTCGGCCCAGCTGGGCTCGTACCTGCCGACCGATCTTGAGATGGAACCCGACGAGAGTGTCATCTGGGTCATCGACCCCGAGGACTACAAGGCCGACGTGCTGTTTGTCTTTGAGAACGGCCGCGTGGTGCGCGTCGCGCTTTCTGGATACGTCACCAAGACCAACCGCAAACGCCTCAAGAACGCCATCTACGGTGGCAGCAAGCTGCTGTATGCCCAGGTGCTCAACACAGATCGCGACATCGCGCTGGTCTCGAGCGACTATCGTTTGATGAACTTCAACACGTCGCTGCTCAAGACCAAGACGACCACCAACACGCAGGGCGTCCAGGCCTTTACAGCCAAGAAGGGTCGCTTGGTCACCACCGTCGGCACGACCGAAGAGATCCTTGGCGCCGGCGTCTCGGCCGAGAAGTTCACCGCGCAGAGCCTGCCCTCCGCCGGTGCCCTCATGAAGGAAAACGACATGCCGAGTTTGTTTGACTAGGTACCACGGCAACGAGACCGTTAGATACTTCGCAAAGCGACGAGGCCCGGAGCGCAACGACATTGCGCCCGGGACTCGTCGTTTTTCTTCTCAACTATTTCTTAACGCAGATTAATTGATTTCTGCTTATTTTTCTGCGTTAAAAAATGTCAGCGTCACTGCTTCGATGCCCTTTGGTCGGTCGTTAGCAAAACTTGCAAAAATTAGCAAAACTTGCAAAAATTAGCAAAACTTGCAAAGGAGACACCATGGAGTACAGCAAGAACCCCTTTACCCCGACGTTCGGAAGTATCCCTCCCTTTCTAGCGGGTCGCGAGCATATTCTGCGTGACATCAACCGTGGTTTTATCAACGGCCCGGGAGATCCAAACCTGTCGACTATTTTTACGGGCGCAAGGGGAACGGGCAAGACGGCGCTTCTCTCGCTCCTTTCAGAAACGGCGCTTGAACACGGTTGGATCGCAGCAAATGTCTCCGCCATGCCAGACATGCTCGAAGATATTATCGAGCGAACCAAAGAAGCCGCAGATAGCTACCTCTCACAGCCTCATGCGCGCATAAACGGCGTTCAAATTGGTCCAGTGGGCATCGATTGGACATATGCTCAAGAGGTCCAGGGCAACTGGCGCACACGCATGAATGGCATCTTTAAGCAACTCGAAAAACATGACATCGGACTTCTCATTACCATCGATGAAGTCACCGTCGATCTCGAAGAAATGCTTCAATTTGCCTCTGTTTACCAGCACTTTGTACGCGAAGGTAAAAAAGTTGCCCTACTCATGGCAGGACTGCCCTACAAAGTATCGGCGTTGCTGCGTAACGATTCCGTCTCGTTCCTCAGGCGTTCCCAATATCATCAGTTAGGACGAATCACTGACGTTGAAATTGCAAACGCGTTTCGCAAAACCGTTGAGGCCGGAGGACGTTCAATCACACCAGAAGCGCTCGAGAATGCTGTGAAGGCCGTCGACGGATTCCCCTACATGATGCAGCTCGTCGGATATCGCACTTGGGATGTTTCGGAGAACTCGCCCCAAATCAGTGCATCCGATGTCCAGCAGGGTTCCCTACTCGCACGCATGGAGCTGCGTGATCGCATTCTCGAAACGACCTATCGAGAGCTTTCCGATAAAGACATTGAGTTTTTACTCGCGATGCTGCCCGATTCTGGCCCCAGCAGGGTCTCGGAGATAGCCAAACGCATGGGCGTCGCTAGCAACTACGCAAGCCAATACAAACGCCGCCTTCTCGAGGACGGCGTCATCGGGGAACGTGGGCGTGGTCTCGTTGGCTTTGACATCCCCGCATTCAGGGAGTTCCTGAGCGAGAAAGTCTCCTAGCACGCGGAGATTGTCCATAAGGACATCAACGCATGGCAATCAGTAATCCTCTTGGTAAGGGAAGTAGGCTTTCCGCCAACGCTGATTGCCATGCGTTCTTCTTGTCCTTAGGCGAGTTTGCGAGCGAGCTCTCGCACCTCTTCCAACTTGGGCGAGGAGACCATGCTGTCACGCTCGGTCATACCGCTGATGGTGACAATGCCCTGGTCCTCCCACTTGCAGTACGCACAGGTTGACTTGTACATAGCGATCGCCGCATCATAGACGCCCTCGCTATGGCTATCGAGCAAAAGGGCCGTCTTGGTGAACGGGAAGCCCGTAGCACCGAAGGCATACAGGCGGTCGATGGCGGCCTTCTCCTGCGCAGTGATATCAAACCAGTAGATAGGCGAAGCGAAGACAACCATATCGGCGCCTTTCAGTGTCTCGAGCACACCGGCCATGTCGTCCTTCTGCACGCAGGCACCCTCATGGGCAAAGCAGTACTGACACCCCAGGCAACCAGCAATCTTCTTGCCGGCAACGCGGATGACCTCGACCGTATGGCCGGCCTCGCGCGCGGTCTCGGCAAACGCCTCGACCATGGTGTCGGTATTGGCGCCCTTGCGCGGGCTACCGCTCAATACAACGATATTCATAAGAATCTCCCTTCTTCATGCCGCAGGCGCGCGGCATACATTTCGTTGTAACCAAAACGGATGGAGCTATTCAGTCGTCTGCAGGCCACATCTCTCGTCAGTGTTCTCTAGACATAATCTCACCGCCTGATAACTCCTCGACTGTCTTGACTCTCTCTCCGAAAATTGAACAGCAAATCGTTGCTCGCAAAGTATCGACTGTGAGAAAATTAGCTTGAGCTTTCTCCCTGCTCGCATAAGCGTTCGCGTGAAAGAGCCTAGCCGCATCGGCCAGGCGCAATATAGATCCGCGGAAACCGGCCTACGAACAAGGAGCGTCTTATGTATGGACAGCATGTTGCACCGCAGACCCATAACAAACGGACTGGCCTGTCTATCCGCGACGTCAAGCGTCATGCAGACGCCAGAATCGCCGCCTTCGGAGTAAGCATTCTTGTGGCAGGACTGCTTTTGCTACCCTGCGCAGCACTGGCGACAGAAATGCCCGAAACCGATGTCGCAGCACCCATTACCTGCGACGAAGCCAACGTAGAAGGCAGCCTCACAGCTACCACCGTTGTCGACCATAACTATGACCTGGAGCTCCCTCCTGCCTTCATGTTGGTCCAGAATGAGGCGTTTGCATACGATTTCCCCGACAAACCCGAGGACTTCATCTACGGGCTTAACGACACCGTCCTTCTCTTCAAGATCGACACCGATACCGAAAGCCTTATAAAAACCGAGAACCCCAAAGAGGCCAGCGTCTCTATTGCCCTGACCATGATCGACAATCACGTTAGAGCAACCGCAGTCTTTACAGGCGGCTACGCCGACGACCAAATCCCTTACAGGCTGAACCTCATCAGCTCAACCCAACTTGGCACACACGTTGACCGCGACTTCGACAGCGGGCAGGGGATTGTGCACGAGACGCGGCACGATTACTACATCCGCTACGTCTTCGACAGCGACGTGCACTTGATTGTAACCGATACGAGCGGTTCCAAACCCGATCCAAGTGTTAAGCCGAGCCCAGAGGTCAAACCCGAACCGGAAACCAAACCCGAGCCCACACCGCAGCCCAAAGCAGAAAAGCCCGCGGCAAATCCCGTTTCCACCAAGGCAGTAGCGGCGGTTAAACCAGCCGGGACCACCCTACCCGCGACGGGCGACAACGGCGCGATGGCTGTCGCCCTGAGTGTTGCCGGTGGCGCAGTTGCAGCAGTTGGCATTTCCGCAACAAGGCGTCGCAGCCGCTAGCTAAAACAAATACGCCATTCACACAGGCAAACAACCAAGGTCCAACGAAAACAGTCCAGTCATCCGACCGTGCCGCACTCCAGTAGTTCGCAGAGGATATCAAGGAGGTGGCCCAGGCTTCCCTTGTCGCCCTCGAGCTGTGCGACAGGCAGATCAGGTTTGGGAAGTAGAACGGCCCTTGCGCGAGGCATGGATCGGGCAAGTTTGACTTTTATTCCCAGGGCCAAGCAGGGCCGGAGGTTTTATTGGCGGCTCTTGCGGGCGGCGCGAGTTTTGGCGAGGACGTAGGCATCGGGATCGTCTTTGAACCAGGGGCAACGGCGCACGCCGGAGACCATATGGCGGTGGGGGCAGCCGCCCATGCACATGGGCAGAATGTGGTGCGCGGATGATTGGGCGCGCCGCAGGCTGAGTGAAGCCATAACAACACTTCGCGCATCGAGCAGTTTGAGCCAGCGTGCGCATGTCGGCGCCATACCGGGAAGGGAGGGCCTTCTTGTGGGGCGGACGACCCCATTGCAGTCTCCTTCCGCTCTATAACTACGGAATCGACGGCAGCCGCAGGAGAATCGCTATCGTACTCGTAGCGGCTCTCCGCCCCCCTAAGCAGCGTGTCCGCTACGAAACGACCGTCTTGTAATAGGCGCCGAAGTCTGCGAGCGAGTCCATGATGGGCATCATCTGGCGGCCGAGCTCGGTAAGGCCATACTCAACGCGGGGAGGATTCTCGCCATAGTCATGGCGAAAGACCAGTCCATCATCCTCCATCTGCCGCAGGCTGTCGGTAAGCACCTTCTGAGAGATCCCCCCAAGGTTGCGGCGCAACTCGTTGAAACGCCAAGGGCGTACGCGCAAGTTACGGATAATGAGCAGCTTCCACTTGCCGCCAATGAGCGCAACCGCCGTTGCGACCGGACACTCCGGAAGCTCCTCTTTCGCCATCATGGGAGACCCAACCTCCTTGACCATACCGGTTTCATAAAATAGTACGCAGTTACAAATATGTGCGTACTCGTATTTGCATGCGCTTTCGCGTTGAATATATCTCACGCAGGAGATGCCTGCAAGGTAAATCAACCCCAAGAGAGGAACCATTATGGCTAATTATGCAAAGACCCACATCGGTAATGAGAGCCGTGTCGAGCTGCACGAAGTGCTCAGGCTTACCGGGGCAGAGGTGAGTGTCAACAATCTTCCCGCCGGCGCTGGCGTTCCGTTCGTCCATGCACACAAGGAAAACGAGGAGATCTATGACGTGCTCGAAGGCGCGGGCTCGGTCACGATCGACGATGAGGAAATCGAGCTTGCAGCCGGCGACTGGCTGCGCATTTCCCCCGCCGCACACCGCCAGTTCCGCGCCGCGTCCAACTCGGGTATCACATACGTCTGCATCCAGGTCAAGCAGGGGTCCCTTAATGCCTTCACGGCCGACGACGCTATCATGTTCTAATTCGCAATCGATGCGCAAGGGGCCAATGAAGCCCCGTCCGTTGGCCCCTTGCGCAAATCTGCTGACGCAAAACTACCCCACATCCCGGCCGGCTTCACGCAAAAGAGGCGGAGGCACGCTTTGTCGGTTCCGGAAATAAAAGCCAAGACAGTTACAATATAATCACTTCAAACTCAGGGCGTTGAGCTTTCGTTTTGCCCCAAACCCTTGCCAGCTCTGTGGCGGATGCCGAAAGCTGCAGATCGATTATCTGCGGATTGTATTAATCCATGCCTGAATATCTTTCTCAGAAGTACGGAGCATGGATTCATCGAACTGCACATCGAGGCCCGGCTTCACGATTGCGCCTTTGCAGGCTTCCCCAAAGTCCTTCAGCGCGTGTCCCAGCCAGCCGCCATTGGTGGCAAACGGATACACGATCTTCCCGGTCAGGTCAGCCCGCTCCAGGAAACTGCGCATGGCGGGCGCAAAGGTGTACCACCAGACAGGAGAACTCAGGATGATGGTGTCGTAATCTCTCCAGCCAATGTGCAGCGGCTTCAGTTCCGGGCAATAACCCTCGGCAATCTCACGCTGCCCCTGATTGACGACTTCATCATAATCGCCATCGTAGGGAACAACCGTATCCATACGAGCAATATCCCCGCCGATTTCTCTCTGGATCATCTCGGCGATGCGCTTCGTATTGCCTCCGTAGGAGTAGTACAGAATCAAGGTTTTCATTTCACGCATTCTCCTCATGCAAGAGGCTTTCCGCTGAACACGGGAAATGCGCTGAATTCACCATAGTTGGCGATGCGCTCCATGTTCTTGAGAGTTTCCATGTCTTCCTCGGAGATCGCGAAATCCACGTCCGCGTTGCTTTCCATGTGGGCGGGATCTGCCGTCTTGGGAAGCGCGACGGCTCCAAGCTGAAGGACATAGCGGATGCAGAGCTGGGCGGCAGATACGCCGTACTTCTCTGCCATCTTAACGATCGCCGGATTCTTCAGGGCCTCGCCGTGGGCGATGGGAGAGTATGCCTCCACTTGAATGCCCTGCGCCTTGCAGAAGTCCACCAATGCCGAATCGGTGTTGGTGATGTGCAGGAGGATCTGATTGACCATGGGCATCACGCGGCAAGAGCTCAGGAGGTTCTCAAGGTCATCTTGCAGGAAGTTGGACACGCCGATTACCTTGACCTTGCCCGCCGCCCGCGCATCCTCCAACGCACGCCAGACCTCCTTGTTCTCCTCGAAATAGCGCTTCTCCACACGGAACTCGCTCCACGGCTGGGGAGAGTGGATGATCATCTGGTCGAGGTAGCCGAGCCCCATCCTCTCCAGCGTCTCATCGATGGACTTCGCCGCATCCTCGTAGGTCTTCAGCTCTGCCGCGATCTTGCTGGCGACGAAAAGTTCTTCCCGGCGAACGCCGCAGGTGCGCACGCCCTCGCCGACGCCGCGTTCGTTTCCGTAGGCCTGCGCGGTGTCGATCAGGCGATAGCCCAGCTTTACCGCCTCGCGAACGGCTTCCGCCGCCTCGGCATCGTCGATGAACCAGGTGCCCAGTCCCAGCTTGGGAACCTGGACTCCGTTTGCCAACGGGTAGGTTTCATTCAAGATCATCGTTCTACTCCTCGCCCCAGACATCCTTTGCCATGCGGAAAACCGCCCACGCCTTGGGCCAGCCGCAGTAGAAGGCTGCATGGGTCACGACCTCCGCGATTTCTTCTTTTGTAATACCGTTCTTCTTTGCCTCCGTCAGGTGATAGCGGAAGCTCTCATCGGTAAGCCCCTGAGCCATCAGCGCGACGACGGTCACGAGGGAGCGGTCGCGGAGGCTGAGCTGCCCCTCTCGGCTCCAGACCTCTCCGAAGAGCACGTCATCGTTCAGTTCCGCGAATTTCGGGGCGAATTCGCCCAGGGCATCTCTGCCTGCCGTCTGCTTGACTGCCATGTTTCGTTCCTCCCTACAGCCTTGCGTACTCTTCGTGGGATACCGGCTCGCACCACTCGTTCTCGCAATTCTCGCCGGGAACCTCCACTGCGATATGGCTGAACCAGCTGTCCTTCTTCGCTCCGTGCCAGTGCTTGACGTTGGCGGGGATCATCACGACGCTGCCCTCGTGCAGGCTGACGGCGGCCTTGCCTTCCTCCTGGTACCAGCCCTCGCCAGCCGTGCAGAGCAGGAGCTGACCGCCCCCTTTGTCCGCGTGGTGGATATGCCAGTTGTTGCGGCATCCCGGCTCGAAGGTCACGTTGGCGGCGAACAGGCCGCCTTCCGGATCGGTCAGCGGATTCAGGAACGAATCGCCGGTGAAATACTGGGGATAGGCGTTGTTCGCCGTTCCCGTGCCGAATGCGTTGACCTTCTCGAACTGCTCTTTTCGTTCATACCTCATAATTGAAACCTCCTGCTTAGGATTATCGATTCACGCCATAGCGCAGCCAGACCGCCCCGCCGTCCATGGCCTTCGCCTCTTTCAGCGTGAAGCCAAGGGCCTTGCTCTCCGAAATGCCTTCTGCGGCTCGGAAAACCGGCGGCGTATCCGGGCTCCCGTCTGCCGCCGCCGCCAACACGATGCTGATCTCATCGCACATCCCCGCTTGCAGGAACGACCAGTTCAGCACGCCGCCACCGCCCAGCATCAGGGTCTCGATGCTGAATTTTTCTTTCAGCTTGGAAAGGGCCAGGCCGTGATCCAGCTCCGTTTCTCCCGCGATGATGTACGAGATTCCCAGCTTTCTCAAAAATGCCCTGTAGGCGTTGCCGACCTGCTCTGTCAGCACCTCGACGACATGGGCGGTGGTGTCCACATAGCGCAGGGCGCTGCTTTTCCACCCCAGCTTGCCATGGGGGTCCACGGAGACATAGAACATTCCGAAGTCCGGTTGCGCGATGAAATCACCTGCCGGAACGGCCGGCGCATCTTCGTCCAGGTCCGGCTTCCTGTAGAAGGTGAAGTTATCGTCCGTCGTCACCCTGCCGGACAGCCAGCCCTGGTGATGGTAAAAGGGCTCTTTCCCGAAGGCGATGTCATAGACGCATCGCCCGCCGCTCTGCCCTGCGGCGTTCCCATGTAACCGCCCATGATCTTTCCGTCCAAAGCGCACATCATGTGGCAGAAAACATACGGCCTGTTCACGTTCGATTCCCCTCCTTATGATTGACAAACATTCTGTTTGGAAGCATGCTTCCTTTGAACTTCATGTGCATCCTAGAACTTGAAGTTAACTTTAAGTCAAGGGGATTCTGGAATAATTCGGAGGGGTTTTCAGATGGTCTATACGGTGGGAGAGATGGCGAAGCTGCTGGGGGTTGCGGCGTCCACCTTGCGCTACTACGACAAGGAGGGGCTGCTGCCCTTCGTGGAGCGCTCCTCCGGTGGCATTCGCATGTTCCGGGAATCGGATATCGAATGGCTGCAGGTGATCGGCTGCATGAAGAAAGCCGGGATGTCCATCAAGGACATCCGGCAGTACATCGAGATGGCGCTGCAAGGAGACGGCACCATCGATTTGCGCCTTGCCATGTTCCGGCGCCAACAAGAAGTTCTGAAACAGCAGATGGCGGAATTGCAGCACACCATGGAGATGGTGGATTACAAGTGCTGGTATTACGAAACGGCGAAGGAAGCGGGTACGGTCGATGCCCCGCAGAAGATGGAGCTTGCCGAAGTCCCGGAACGCTTTCGGAAGATTAGGCAGGATCTGCGCACTGCGCCGGGGACTGCGGCAACGATATAACAAGACTGCTTAGGCAACGGCAGTCAACCGCTTGATAATCACGGTAACTTTACCGTTCAAAAAAGTACTACCAACAAACGACCACCCCGGCTATCCGCTGTTCGCGGAAGAGCAGGGGAGCTCTTGTCGCCGGGATGGAACCTTTTCAACTCGCAGAATAGCAGAATCGCCTCGCAAGCCAGAATCAGCACGGGACGGCAGCGGGCAGAACCGCCACCGCTTAATTACCCTCACGCTGTCACTGGCAGCCCTGATTAAATATGCTAGGTATCTCGGGATAATGCTATCGGTCGCATACGCGCAAGAGTGTCCGCTGATTGCAGCCGGTTGTTCCCCTTCCTACGCCAATGGTGTGCAGACATCTTCGATATTCTTGCTCGTTCTGGCGAAAATCGCGTCTCCAGGGTTTGCCTTTTTCGATTTAGCGTATTGCTCTTCAGATCATCGTGGTGTGCTCGTAGCCGCGCTCCACGAGGAGCCGATCGGCAACGTCGAGAATCTTCTCGACCGTCTCCTCCGGGTACTTATTGCGTGCCACGGGCACCTCCGTCCTTGTTATCGCGATAAACATACCATGAGTGGCGTACGGGTCGAGAAGGGCTGGCGCCAAAAGAGCCCAACGGCCGTTACGGCTTCGTTAGAAACGCGCCCCACCATGGATGGTGAACCCGAAAGGTAAGGCGCGCGGGCACGGCGACTCGGCCCGCGCACCCGGAAGAGAAAGGACGAACCCATGGGTTACATGCTCGAGACGCGCGGGCTCACCAAGCGCTTCGGCCGCGGCGACCAGGCGCAGGATGCCGTGGCCGACGTGAGCCTTCATATCCGCGAGGGCGAGGTGTACGGGCTGCTCGGCCCCAACGGCGCCGGCAAGTCGACAACGCTCAAGATGATCTGCGGAATGCTGCGGCCGACGGCCGGGGAGATCCTCTTTGCCGGGCACGCCTGGCGCCGCGAGGACCTCTACGCAATCGGCAGCCTCATCGAGGAGGCGCCGCTCTACCCCAACCTCACCGCGCGCGAGAACCTGCGCGTGCGCACCACGCTGCTGGGCCTTCCCGAGAGCCGCGTAGATGAGGTGCTCGCCGCCGTGGACCTCGCGGACACCGGGAAGAAGCGCGCCGGGCGCTTCTCGATGGGCATGCGGCAGCGCCTGGGGCTCGCGCTGGCGCTGATCGCCCGGCCACGCCTGCTCGTGCTCGACGAGCCCACCAACGGCCTCGACCCCATCGGCATCGAGGAGCTGCGCGACCAGATCCGCGGCTTCGCGGCGGCGGGCACGACGGTGATCGTCTCGAGCCACATCCTCTCCGAGGTGCAGCAGATGGCGGACACCATCGGCATCATCTGCGGGGGGCGCCTCGCCTACGAGGATGCGCTTCGGCCCGGGCAGGACCTCGAGGAACTCTTCATGAGCTTCTGCCGGGAAGGGCGACGAGCACGCGGGGAGGTGGCGGCATGACGGGCGAGAAAGGCGGCCTGCTCGCGGGCCTGCGCGCCGAGGCCCTGAAGTCGCGCCACGCGGCACCGGTTCGCCTGGCCGTGCTCATGGCGCTGCCGATGCCACTGCTCGGCGCGATGCCCTACCGGGGCGTGCAGATCTTCAGCGCGTGGAACTACTGGTACGCGCTCTTCCTGCCCGTGGCTCTCTCGCTCGTAGTGGCTTGCGTCGCGCGGGCGGACGCGCGCACGCGGATGCGGGGGCTTCTGGGCCTGGGCTTCCCGCTTAGGCGCGCCTGGTGGGCCAAGGCGCTCTGGTGCCTCGCGCTTTGCACGCTCTCGAACCTCGTGGTCTTCGGCATCTACCTCGCGGGATCGGCGTTCTCCTCGCAGGGCCTCACGGCCGCGGGCACGTTCACGATGCTCCTCTGCGCGCTCGCCAACACGGTGACCGCGGCGTGGATGATCCCCGCAGGGCTCTTCCTCACGGCGCGGCTCGGCATGCTCGCGGGCATCTTTTGCCCGCTCGCCACGCAGCTCGTGGGTGGGTTCGCCTGGTCGCTGATGCCGCTGCCGCAGCTCTTTCCGCCGTCGGCGAGCATGGTCATCCCCACGAGCTTCATCCCCGTGCTGCCGAGCGGCGAGCCACTCGCGGCGGACATGGCGCTCGGCGGGGCGCTCGCGGCGGACGGCATGCTCACACTGGCGGGCCTTGCGGTCTGCGCGCTCGCGTTCGCCGCGCTCACGGCGGCGGGCGCGGCCTGGTTCGCGCGCTCCGAGGAGAGGTGATGGCCGTGACACGACTCTCCGACCCGACGCCGCGTATGACTCTCCCGCGAGCCCTGCTCTCCGAGGCCCTGCGCCTGGCGCGCTCCCCGCTCGCGGTGGTGCACCTCGTCTGCGGCCTGGCAGCCGGTCTTGCCTGCGGCGAGTACTTCTCCATAGTCCGATGGGACCCGGCGCTGGGCGCGGACGCCTACGTCCAGTTCCTCGGCGCCCTCATGCCGCTCATGTCCGCCATCGTCTGCGGGCTCGCCGTGGACGAGGAGCGCGCTGCCGGGCGCCTCGCCAACCTCACGGCGGTCCCCTCGCGCGGGCGCGCCGTCGCGGCGAAGCTGCTCGCCCTTGCGGCGCTCGGCGCGGGCGCGCTGGCCGTGGATTGGCTACACTGATGTGGACAGTTCCGGGAGGGGCGCAGGAGACGGGAGGGCCGTATATGAGGGACCCCAGGC